>CAADGB010000037.1 GCA_900696455.1 uncultured delta proteobacterium | reverse complement strand
GGTCGAGATCCGCAAGGGCCTCGACCGCCTGGTCACCGAGCTGGGCGAGGCCGGGCTGCCCGCGGTGAGCGCCGTGGTGCGCGACGGTGACGCGGCCCACGAGATCGTCGACGCCGCCGCCGCGGAGCGCGCCGATCTCGTCGTGATGGGCACCCACGGCCGGGGGCCGGTCAAGCACCTGCTGCTGGGCTCGGTGGCGGAGAAGGTGGTGCGGCGCTGCGGGTGCCCGGTCCTGACGGTCGGACCGCACGTCGACGTGCCGGCCTGAGCCGTCCACGGCGCCTGCGCGCCCTCCGGCATCCGGCTTGCTCCAGGTGGGGGCATGGACGCCATCCGAGAGCTCGTGCAGCGCCGGTACCCGGGGGCCACGATCCTCGCGTACGAGCGCCTGGGCGACGACGAGCGGCCCGCCGACGCCACCACCAAGGGCACCGGCTACGGCGTGCCGGTGCGGGTGGTCCTGCGCGATGGCGACGGCGTCGAGCACGCCGTGGTCTTCCACACCGCGCGCGCCGACGACTTCGGGCACGACCGCCGCGCCGACCGCGCCGCCGCGATGCTCCTGGCCTACGACACCTACGGCAACCTGCCCCGGCACGTGCCGGCCCTCGACGTCGGCGTGATCACGCGCAGCGGCGAGCTGCGCTCGATCGCGGACGCCACCGAGCTGTACCTCCTGACCGGATGGAAGCCGGGGCGGCTCTACGCCGAGGACCTGAGCCGCATCGCCGACAGCGGCGCCACGCCCCGCGATCTGCGCCGCCTCGACGCGCTCACCGACTACCTGGTGCAGCTCCACGTTCGCCACCAGGGCCGGCTCGCCCTGTACACCCGCGCCGTGCGCGATCTGGTCGGCTCGGGCGAGGGCATCTTCGGCATGGTCGACGGCTACGCCGCCGACGTGCCGGGCGCGCCGCCGCCGCGGCTGCGCCGGCTCGAGGAGCGGTGCGCGGGCTGGCGCTGGCGGCTGCGCGGCTGCGAGCCGCGCATCGCCCGGGTCCACGGCGACTTCCACCCGTTCAACCTGCTGTTCGACGGCGACGCCGAGCTCACGCTGCTCGACGCCTCGCGCGGCGGCATGGGCGAGCCCGCCGACGACGTGACCGCGCTGGCCATCAACTTCGTGTTCTTCGCCCTCGACACCCCCGGCGCCTGGCGGCGCGGCCTCGGCGCCCTGTGGCACCGGCTGTGGACCCGCTACGTCAACGCCACCAGCGATCACGAGCTCCTGCAGGTGGCGGCGCCGTGGCTGGCGTGGCGGGCGCTGGTCATCGCCAACCCGCGCTGGTACCCCAACCTGTCGACGCGCGGCCGCGATCGGCTGCTGTCGTGGATCGAGCGCGTGCTCGAGGCCCCGCGCCTCGAGCTCCACGGCGCCGACGAGGTCGCGCCGTGAGCCCGGGGGCGACGCCGCCGTCGGCGCCGTCGGCGGCGGGCGCGTCCCCGCCGCCGGGCGCGGTGGTGTGGCTGACCGGGCTGCCGGCCTCGGGCAAGTCGACCCTGGCGACGCGGCTCGAGGCCCGCCTGCGCGAGGCCCGGGTGCCGGCGGTCGTCCTCGACGGCGACGAGGTGCGCGAGGTGCTGGTGCCGCGGCCGGGCCACGATCCGGCCGGGCGCGACGCCTGCTATCGCACGCTGGCCGGCCTGGCCGCGCTCCTGGCCCGCCGCGGCCAGGTCGCGATCGTCGCCGCCACCGCGCACCAGCGCGCCTGGCGCGAGCTGGCGCGCGCGCGCGCGCCGCGCTTCGTCGAGGTCCACGTCGCGACCCCGGTCGACGAGTGTCGCCGCCGCGACCCCAAGGGGCTCTACGCCACGGCCGCGATCGCCGCGGCCCTGCCCGGCGCCGGCGTCGCCTACGAGCCGCCGCTGTGCCCCGACGTGATCGCGCCCCACGGCGACGACCCGCGCGCCGCCGACGCCGTCCTGGCCTTGCTCGGGGTCGGCGGCCTCACCTGACCCGCTCGACGCGGGCGCGCAGCCCCTCGAGGAGGCTGTTCTCCATCACGTTGTCGCCGAGCCCGAACAGCACGCGCATGGCGCGCGCGACCACGGCCAGGGAGGTCGCGCCCAGGAAGTGCGCCCGCACCCGCACCCGCACCCGGGTCCGCCCCGGCGCGAGCTCGCGCAGCGCGAACACCCACGAGCAGTCGACGGCGCGCCGGGTGTCCGGCTCGCCCGCGGCGAGCTCGCGGCCGTCGAGGAGGTCGCGCCGCGAGCGCAGCACCAGGGCGCGGTCGGGCTCGAGGGCGTGGACGCGCCACACGCCGAACCCCTCGGCGGCGCGGGGCCCGTCCGGGATGACGTCGCCGACGGCGAGGGTCTGCAGCGCCGGCACCAGCTCGGCGGCGCTGGCCACGCCGCCGTTGTCGAGCGGGTACCACGTGTACCACCCGGCCCGACCCCACCCGAGCTGCACCAGCCACGGCCAGACCGCCGCCGGCGGCGCGGCGACGTCGATCGCGAAGTCGGTCACCCAGTCCGGCGCCGCGAGCAGCTCGTCGCCGGGCAGGGCCTCGCCGCGCTCGGCGGCGGTGGCGTGGCTGCGCAGCAGGGTGGGGTGGAGGAGGCCGTGCGCCACGTAGGCGGCGTAGGTGCCGAGCGCGGTCGAGCCGACGCGGCGCAGGGTCCGCGTCAGCGGTCCGCGGCCCGCGCGGACCCGCTCCCACAGGCCGGCGAGCCGGGGGGGCGGCGGCTCGAACGTGGACCGGGGCACGGACATGGTCACGGCGCCGGGCACGAGGTGGCGAGGCCGCGGTAGGGCTCGCCGTGGGCGGCGAGGTGGAGGCGGACCACGGTCTCGATGAAGTGCCGCTCGAGCATCGCCAGCACCAGCGGGTCGCCGCCCTTCTTGTAGACGGCGACGACCTGCTTGAACACGGCCTGGACCTCGGGGGCGCCCGCGGCGTCGACCCAGGCCAGGGCGTGGCGGACGTTGCCGGTGCGCAGCGCGGTGGTGGCGGCGGTGCCGACGCGGCCGGTGGCGGTGTGGCACGGGGCGAGGGCGCCGCCGCGGGTGTCGACGCCGCGGGTGCGATCGCGCAGCACGTCCTCGGCGCGGCCGTAGATGACCAGCGCCGCCGCCGCGTCGCGCGAGGTGATCTCGACCACGACGCCGGCGGGGGTGTCGAAGACCTGGGTCACCGCGCCGGCGACCACCGACGGGCACTCCGGCATGTACGTGGGCGAGTAGCCGCCGGCGGCGGCCATCGCCTGGTGGCAGCGCAAGGACTGGCGCACCCAGTCGGCGGTGAGGCCGGGGACGCGCTCGAAGCGGACGCGGGCGCCGCGCACCAGGTCGCCCTCGAGCACCGCCTCGACCGCGGCGATGTCCTCGTGGTGGGCGAAGATCGTGTGCTCGAGCTCGGCCTCCGGAAGGCCCGCGCAGGCGTCGCGCGCTCCGCCCAGGAGCTGGCGGGCCATCGCGCGGTGGGCGCGGGCGTCGGCGCGCAGGCGGGCGGCGGCGGCGCGGTGGCGCTCGACGGCGCGGCCCTCGGCGCTCCAGCACGGCGAGCGCGGCGTCAGGCGCTCGCCGCCCGAGGTCGAGATGTCGGTGACCACGGGATCGCTGCACACGTAGGTCGTGGCCCGGCCGGCGCGCTCCGCGTCGAGCGCCAGCTCCTCGTGCTGGCGGGCGTCGGCGTCGTGGCGATCGGCCTCGGCGAGGTGCTCGGTGGCGCCGAGCGGGGGGCGCGGCACCTGCGCGGGGCGACCACAGGCCGCCGCGGCGGTGACGAGCGTGGCCAGGAGCAGGTAGGTCCGCATGATGCCCGGAGATGCAGCGGGCGTACCAGCGCCCACCCGGCTGGATCCGCGCCGATCCGCCGCGCCCGCGCGCGCGGCTTGCGCGGGCCGCGCGCGCCGTGCGGGTGACGGCGTCAGGCCAGGCGCACGCGCACCGGCGTCACCTTGTACTCGGGGCAGCGGGCCAGGCGGTCGAGGACGGGGCCGATGACCTGGTTGGTGCCGGTCTCGGGGAAGTGGAAGGCGAGGAAGGCGCTGCCGGCGGCGATGCGGGCGGAGATGCGGGCGCGGGCGCGGGCCGCGCCCCACGGGCTCTCCACGATCACCAGCGCGCCGTCGGTGATGCCGAGCCGGGTGGCGTCGCTCGCGCACAGCTCGAGCTCGTCGCGGTCGACCAGCCGCACGCTGTCGGTGCGGCGGGTCATGGTGCCGGCGTTGTAGTGCTCGAGCACGCGGCCGGTCACCAGCCGCAGCGGGTAGGCGTCGTCGTGCTCGGCCAGGGTCGGCGACGGCTCGAAGGCGATGCGCGCGAAGCGGAACGGGCGGGTCGGCCGGCCGCGGTGCAGGACCGGCGTGCCGGGGTGGGTGCGATCGGGGACCGGCCACTGCAGCCCGCCGCGCTCGAGCCGCGCGTGCGAGATGCCGGCGAACGCCGGCGCCACGCGGGCGATCTCGTCGTAGACGTCGGCGGGCGAGGTGAACGGCTGCGGCCAGCCGGTGGCCGCCATCAGGTCGCACAGGATCTGCCAGTCGGGGCGGGCCCCGGCCGGCGGCGGCACCGCCGCCCGCACCCGCTGCACCCGCCGCTCGCCGTTGGTGAAGGTGCCGTCCTTCTCGAAGCAGGCGGCGCCGGGCAGGACGACGTCCGCGCGCCGCGCCGTCTCCGACAGGAACAGCTCCTGGACGACGAGGAAGTCCAGGGCCTCGAGGGCGCCGGCGACGTGGCCGCCGGGGTCGGTCTGGACCACGTCCTCGCCCAGGATGTAGAGCGCGCGCAGGCGGCGGTCGCGCGCCGCGTCGTACATGCCGGGGATGTCGAGGCCGATCGCCGTCGGCAGCGGCCGCCCCCACACCTCGGCGAAGCGGGCCTGCACCGCCGGGTCCCCGAGGTCGCCGTAGCCGGTGACCAGATCGGGCTGGCAGCCCATGTCGGCGGCGCCCTGCACGTTGTTCTGGCCGCGCAGCGGGTTGACGCCGACGCCGCCCTTGCCGAGGGCGCCCACCAGGAGCGCGAGGTTGCAGAGCTGCATCACCGCCTCGCTGCCCTGGTAGTGCTCGGTGATGCCGAGGCCGTGGAGCTGCATGGGGCGAGCGGCGGTGGCGTAGAGCCGGGCGGCGCGCCGCACCAGCGCCGCCGGCACGCCGGTCACCGCCTCGGTGCGCTCGGGCGCGGCGTCGGCGAGCGAGGCGCGGTAGGCGTCCCAGCCCTCGGTGCGCTCGGCGATGAAGCGGCCGTCGTGCAGGCCCTCCTCGACGATGACGTGGGCGAGGCTGGCCAGCACCAGGACGTTGGTGCCGGGGCGGAGCTGGAGGTGGAGGTCGGCCAGGGTCGCCAGCTCGGTGCGGCGGGGATCGATCACGACCAGGTGGGCGCCGCGCAGGGCGGCGCGGATCACCCGCGCCCCCACCACCGGGTGTGACTCGGTGACGTTGGCGCCGACCACGAGCAGGACGTCGGCGAGGTCGACGTCGGCGAAGGCGTTGGTGGCGGCGCCGGTGCCCAGGCTCTCCCGCATGCCGCGGGCGCTCGGTCCGTGGCAGACCCGGGCGCAGCAGTCGACGTTGTTGACGCCGAGCCCGCCGCGCAGCCACTTCTGCACCAGGTAGTTCTCCTCGTTGGTGCAGCGCGACGACGACAGGGCGCCGACCGCGGGGCCGGCGGCCCGCAGGCCGGCCGCCACCGCGGCGATGGCCTCGTCCCACGTGCACGGCACCAGCTCGCCGCCCTTGCGGACGAGCGGCGTGCGCAGGCGGTCGGGGTGGTCGAGGTAGCCGTGGGCGTAGCGGCCCTTGACGCACAGGTGGCCGTGGTTGGGCTCGCCGTCGCCGCCCTCGATGCGCACGACGCGATCGGCGACGACGTGGACGTCGAGCTGGCAGCCGACGCCGCAGTAGCCGCAGGTGGTGCGCACCGTCCGGGACCCGGACGGTTCGGCGGCGGCGGTCGCGGCGGCGGCGCGCTCGCGGTCGACGTCGCTGACGGCGCCGGTGGGGCAGACCGCGGTGCACGCGCCGCAGCTCACGCAGGCCGAGGTGGCGAAGGCGCCGCCGCCCCAGTCGAGGGTGGTGGTGGCGCCGCGGCCGGTGAACGCGAAGACGAAGCGGCCCTGGACGCCGCCGCAGGCCGCCTCGCACAGCCGGCAGCGGATGCAGCGGTCGGGATCGAGGCGCAGGTAGGGGTGACTGGCGTCGGCGGGCCGCGCGTCGGTCGCCGCGGCGGCGTAGCGATCGCCGGCGACGCCCCAGCGCCGGGCCACGGCGGCGGCGTGACCGTCGAGGCGGGCCTCGGCGGTCATCAGCTCGCCGAGGTCGCGGCGGTAGGCGTCGAGCCGCGGGCTGGTGGTGACGATCCGCGCGCCGGCCCGCGCCGGCGTCGTGCAGGCGGCGACCGGACGGCCGTCGACCTCGACCACGCACGCGCGGCAGTGGCCGCCGCTGCCCGGCACGCGATCGTCGTGACACAGGACCGGCACGTCGGCGCCGGCGGCGCGGCAGGCGCCGAGCACGGTGCCGGCGGCGGCGACCTCGATCCCGTCGACCTCGACGCTCACGACGCCACCTCCGCGAACAGCGCGTCGCCGGCGAGGGCCACCAGATCGCGGATGGGGCGGGGCACGCCCTGCCCGAACCCGCACAGGCTCCCGACCTCGAGGGTGTCGAGCAGGCGCTCGAGGTCGGCGCGGTCGCGCCGGCTGGCGAGCTGCGCGGTGCCGACCCGGCACGGGGTGCAGGCGCCGCACGACTCGGCGACGGCGAACCCGAACAGGTGGCGGGCGAGGTCGACCGGCCGCACGGTGTCGTCGAGCACGACCACGCCGCCGTGGCCCATCGCCGGCAGGGTGTCGTAGCCGAGCACGGTGGAGGCGAAGTCGGCGGCGGGGATGACCCGGCCCATCGGCCCGCCGACCAGGGCCAGGCCGAAGCGTCGTCCGGGCGCCGGACCACCGGCGCCGGCGGCCAGCAGCTCGGCGAGGGTGGTCCCGAACCCGACCTCGACCACGCCCGGGCTGGCCACCGCGCCCGACAGGCTCATGGCCTTGCCATCGGGGCGACGGCCGGTCGCCACCACCCACGGCACCACCGCCAGGGTCTCGACGTTCTGCACCACCGTCGGCATGCCGTGGAGGCCGCGCTCGGCGGGGTAGGGCGGGCGGGGCTGGGCCTCGCCGCGCAGGCCCTCGAGGCTGCGCAGGAGCGCGGTCTCCTCGCCGCAGACGTAGGCGCCGGCGCCGACGTGGACCTCGATCGTGAAGCCGTCGGGCAGGACGCCGGCGGCCTCGGCCTCGGCGATCGCCGCCCGCACCCGCGCCGCCGCGGCCGGGTACTCGGCGCGCACGTAGACGATGCCGTGGCTGGCGTCGATGGCGCGCGCGCACGCGCACATGCCGGCCAGCACCGCGTGGGGATCCTCCTCGAGCAGGAGGCGGTCGACGTACGAGCCCGGGTCGCCCTCGTCGCCGTTGGCCACGACGTAGCGGCGCGGCGCCACCGTCCGCCGCGCGGTCGCCCACTTGGCGCCGGTGGGGTAGGCGGCGCCGCCGCGGCCGCGCAGCCCCGAGGCGTCGAGGCGGGCCAGGATCTCGTCGGCGGGGTGGGGGGCGTAGAGCGCGGCGAGGTCGGGGCGGGCGGCGCCGAGCAGGTGGCGGAGCACGATCGGCTCGGCGAGCAGCGCCCGCCGCGGGATCGGCCCGGCGGCGGTGTCGGTGCGGCTCGGCGCCTCGTAGCACCGGCCGAGGCAGTGGACGGGGGCGGCGTCGGCCGCGGCCGGCGCGACGTGCCCGGCGGCGAAGCGACACGCCGTGCCGGTGCAGACCCGGCGCGGCCGCGGGTCGCGGAGGCAGTCGTAGAAGCTCTCGATGGCGCGGCCGGCCGCCAGCGGCAGCTCGCCCTTGCGCCGGGCCCAGGCCAGGACCTCCGGGGTGGCGCGGCCGCGGCCGCCGCCGTCGCTCACGTCGCGCTCCGGCGCGTGCGGGCCGGGACCAGGCCGAGGTCGGCGAGGTGATCGTGGAGCTGGGGGACGGTCTCGAGGGTCAGATCGCGCGCCACCTCCTGGACCTCGACCCGGCGCGCGGCCAGGCCCCCGATCCAGTGACGGAGGAGCCCGAGCATGTGCGGGCTGGCGACGATCACCGCCTTGGTCGCCGGGTACGCGGTCAGGACGTCGCCGAGCTGTCGATAGATCTCGCCGGCGAAGCGCTGGTCGACGCCCTCGCGGTGCTGGTCGCGGTGATCGTCGGAGCCCGAGGCCCGGCCGCCCGGGCCGTGCAGCGTGCCGGGGCGGGTCTCGCTGTGGACCTGGCTGGGCCGCAGCCGGCGCTCGGGGTTGACGAGATCGACGTGATCGACCAGGCGCGGCGACAGGTCCGCGGCGGCGTCGCCGGGCTCGCAGGTGAGGATGCGGGCGCGGGCGGCGTCGGCGACGACGAGGCAGATGCGGGGCATGGGTTCCTCCGGGCGGGGCTAGCGGCCGACCAGGACCGCGCAGGGGGCGTGGCGGACGGTGGCCTCGGCGACGCTGCCGAGGACGAAGCGGCGGACGCCGCGCCGGCCGTGGCTGCCGACGACCACGAGGTCGGCGGCCTCGTCGGCGGCGCGGGCGGTGAGGGCGTGGGCGGCGGAGCCCTGCACCAGGTGGACGTGGACCGCGGCCGCCGGCCGCCCGCGGTCGCGCAGGCGCGCCTCGAGCTGGCGGGCGGCGCGCTCGAGGGCGGCGGTGAGCTCCCGGCGCAGCTCCTCGTGGGGCATCGCCACCACCGGCACGTCCATCGTGCCGGCCCACGGCAGTTGCCAGGCGTGGACCAGATCGATCCGCGCGTCGTCGGCGAGCAGCGGCAGCGCGCGCTCGAGGGCCAGCTCGGCCAGCGGCCCGAGGTCGGTGCCGATCACGACGCGACGGTAGCCGCCGGGCACGGCCTCGCCGCGGGCCACCAGCACCGGCTGCTCGGCGCGCCGGACCACGCCCTCGGCGACGCTGCCCAGGAGCCAGCGCCGCAGCCCGGTGCGGCCGCGGCTGCCGACGACGATCAGCTCGGCGCCGACCTCGGTCGCCATCCGTGGCACCTCCTCGTCGGCGAAGCCGTCGGCGATGAGCTGCGACAGGCCGGGCCCGGCGCCGGCGTGGCGCTCGCGCAGCTCGCCGAGCGCCACCCGGTCGGCGGCCAGGCGGCGCTCGAGCTCCTGGGTGTACGACAGGGCGACGTCGCGGGCCGCCGGCGCGAGGCTGGCCGGCAGCTCGGGGATGCAGTCGACCATCGCCAGCACCAGCTCGGCGCCGGTCTTGCGGGCGAGCTCGATCGCGTGGCCGAGGGCGAGCTCGGACTCGGGGGAGAGATCGACGCCGACCAGGATCTTCTTCATGGGGCCTCCACGGGGAGCATCGTCGGTACCAGCGCCCGGTGTCACGACGGTGACGGCGGATCGTCACGGCGCGGGCCGGGCGCGTGGCGCCGGCCGCGCAGCGGCGCGGTCGCCACCAGCCACAGCTCGGTCGCCGCCATCATCTCGTCGGCGTCGCACAGCCGCGCCACCTCCAGCAGGCGCTCGCGATCGGGCGGACGGCTGTGGAGGGCGAGGTGGCGGGCGACCTCACCCAGGCTCGCGGTCAGGTTCTGGCCGCACGCCCAGTCGCCGCCGAGGACGAGCTCGGTCAGCGAGCAGGCGGAGAGGTGATCCGGGTGCTGGTAGGGCGTCATGGCTCACTCCATCGCGGGGGCGGCGCCGGGGCGCTCGGGCTCCGGCAGGTCGGTCATGGTGGCGTCGGAGAGGAGCAGCACGCTCGCCACCGAGACCGCGTTCTCCAGGGCCAGGCGGACGACCTTGGTCGGGTCGATGATGCCGTGCTCGACCAGGTCGCCGTAGGTCCCGGCGGCGGCGTCGAAGCCGAAGTTGCCGGTCCCGGTGCGCATGCGCTCGACCACGACGCCGTCGTCGAACCCCGGGTTCTCGGCGATCGTGCGGGTCGGGGCCTCGAGCGCGCGGGCCAGGATGCGCATGCCGGTGCGGGCGTCGCCGTCGCAGGTCTCGGCGAGGGCGTCGACGGCGTCGATCGCGCGCAGGAGCGCGAGGCCGCCGCCGGGCACGATGCCCTCGGCCACCGCGGCCTTGGTCGCCGACAGCGCGTCCTCGAAGGCCTCCTTGCGCGACTTGAGCTCGGCCTCCGACGCCGCGCCGACCCGGATCACGGCGACGCCGCCGGTGAGGCGGGCCAGCCGCTCCTGCAGCTTGTCGCGGTCGTAGTCGCTCTTGGTCTCCGCCAGGTCGTGGCGGATCTGGGCGACGCGGCCGGCGATCGCCGCCTTGTCGCCGGCGCCGCCGATGAGGGTGGTCGCGTCCTTGCCCGCCACCACCCGGTCGCAGCGCCCGAGGTCCTCGAGCCGCACGTGCTCGAGCTTCTGCCCGAGCTCGGCGCTGATGACCCGGCCCCCGCACAGGGTGGCGAGGTCCTCCATCATGGCCTTGCGGCGGTCGCCGAAGCCGGGGGCCTTGACCGCCAGCGACGGGAGGGCGCCCCGGATCTTGTTGACGACCAGGGTGGCCAGGGCCTCGCCCTCGACGTCCTCGGCGATGACCAGGAGCGGGCGCCCGCTCTTGGCGATCTGGTCGAGCAACGGCAGCAGATCCTGCATGGCGGCGATGCGGCCCTCGTGGAGCAGCACCCACGGCTCCTCCAGCACGCACTCCATGCGCGCCGGATCGGTGACGAAGTACGCCGACAGGAAGCCGCGATCGAACGACATCCCCTCCACCACCTCGAGCACGGTCTCGGTGCCCTTGGCCTCCTCGAGCGAGACCACGCCGTCGGCGCCGACCCGCTCGACCGCGTCGGCCACCAGCTCGCCCATGGCGGCGTCGTTGTGGGCGGAGATCGTCGCGATCTGCACCTGCTCCTTGCGCGAGGTCACCGGCCGCGACAGCTCGCGGATGGCGGCGACCGCGGTCGCCAGCCCGCGATCGAGGCCGCGCTTGAGCTCGATGGCGCTGGCCCCGGCGGCGACGTTGCGCACGCCGTCGACGTAGATGGCGTGGGCCAGGAGCGTCGAGGTGCTGGTGCCGTCACCGACCGCGTCGCCGGTGCGCTCGGCGGCCTGCCGGATCATGCGCACCCCCAGATCCTCCTCGGGGTCCGGCAGCTCCAGCTCCTTGGCGATCGTCACCCCGTCGTTGCACACGATGGGCGAGCCCCACTTGCGGGCGATGAGCACCGACTTGGAGCGCGGGCCCAGGGTGATGCGCACCGCGTCGGCGAGCGCGGTGACGCCGCGGAGGAGCTTCTCGCGGGCCGCGGCGCGGAAGAGGAGCTGCTTTCTGGCCATGGCGAAGGGAGGTGGTTGCCAGCGACGTGCCAGCTCGCGGACGTGTGAGCGCGCTGGCCACGCCGCCGCCGGCCGCCGCCGGCCACCGCCGGCCACCGCCGGTCACGGCCCCGTCGCTGCCGGGTCGCCGCCGGGGCCCAGGCCTCGCTGCGGGCCGCGCCGGTGCGGGCTCGGGCCGCGCAGCACGCAGGGCTTGCGCCGCGGCCCCCTCGCGACGCAGGTCATGCGATCCACGTCGCCATCGCGAAGTAGATGAGCAGGCTGAGCACGTCCTGGATCACGGTCGCGACCGGGCCCGAGCCCAGCGCCGGATCGCTGCCGGCGCGGGCGAGCGCCCACGGCAGGAGCAGGCCGATCGTGGTGGCGACGACGCCGGCGACCGCGATCGCGGCGCCCACGGCGATCGCCAGCCGGGGCTCGAACAGGAGCGCCACCGGCGGCACCGCCAGCGCCGCCAGCGCCCCCCCGAGCAGGATCCCGGTGCCCAGCTCGTCGAGGAGGAGCTGGCGCAGGCCCAGTCGCGACAGCGACAGGCCGCGCACGGCGATGGCCTCGGTCTGGGTGCCGATGGCGTCGGCGAGGTAGACGATGGCGGGGACGAAGAAGGCGATCGCCACCCGCTCCTCGAGCAGGCGCTCGAAGCGCGACACCACCAGCGCCGCCACCAGCGCGCCGGCCAGCCCGACCACCAGCCACGGCAGGCGGTGGCGCGCCTGGCGGGTCGGCGGGTCGTCGAGCTCGATGCGGGTGTGGGCCGCCTCGCGCTGGATGCCGGCCATGCGGTGCAGATCCTCGACGTGCTCGCGGCGCAGCACCCGGAGCAGGACGGCGGCCGGGATGGCGCCGAGGAACCGCTGGTCGTCGTCGACCACCGGCAGCGCGGCCAGGCCGTGGTCGAGGGCGAGGGCGGCGGCCTGCTCCTGGTCGCGGCGGGCGCCGATCCGCGGGTAGTGGGTGTCGACCAGCTCGACCGCGGTCCGCGCCGGCGGCGCGCGCAGGAGCTCGGTGAGGCGGATCGCGCCCACCAGCCGGCGATCGTCGTCGACCACGAACACCGCGTCGACGACGTCGAGGGGATGCTCGCCCAGGCGGGCGATGATGGTGCCCGCCAGGTCGTGAGGCGCGGCCACGGCGACGCGTCGGGTCACGTGCCTGCGGGCGGTCTCCACGGCGGGGCTCGCTGCACCCGACGTGCCGGCGGCGCGGCGCTGGTGGCCTCGTGCTTGCAACCCTGGCGATCATGGCTCCCTATCGCAAGCTCCTGGTCCCGGTCGACTTCTCGCCGCACTCCGACGAGGCCACCCGCGTCGCCGTCGAGCTGGCGAAGACGTTCGGCGCCACCATCACGCTGGTCACGGTGTTCCAGGCGCCGGTCTACCCCATCCCCGAGGGCGTGATCGCGTTCCCCAACGCCTACGCCGAGGCCATGACCGCCTCCACCACGCGGCTCGAGCAGAAGGCCGCCGAGGTCCGGGAGGCGAGCGGGGTCGCCGTCGACGCCCGGGTGGTCGAGGGCATCGCCTTCCGCGAGATCGTCGGCCTGGCGCGCGACGGCGGGTTCGACCTGATCGTGATGGGCACCCACGGCCGCACCGGGCTCAAGCACGCGCTCCTGGGCTCGGTGGCCGAGAAGGTCGTGCGCAAGGCGCCGTGCGCGGTCCTGACCGTACGGCTGGCGGGCCAGACCTTCGAGCACCCCTGACCGGCCTGCCCGCGGTGGAGGGCGCAGGCCTTGCGCGACCGACCGCCGCTCACGCAGCGCCTGCGCGACACGCGCTCTCGACCTGGACCTCCATCACCCCCAACGCTCCTGGAGACACATGCCGTTCTCGAGACCCGTCTCGGCCTACATGACGAGCGAGCTGGACATGGTGGGCACGGCGGCCACCCTCGACGAGGTCGCGCTCCTGCTCGAGCGCCGCCGGATCTCGGCGGTGCCCCTGGTCGGTCCGGACGGCGCCATCACCGGCGTCGTCTCGCGCAGCGACCTCCTGCGCGCCGGGCGCATCCAGGCCGGGCGCGGCCGCGGGGTCGCGGCGCTGGTCCTGCCCGACCGCCCCGCCGCGTCGCTGGTGACGCGGGCGCCGGTGGTGTGCGAGGAGGACACGCCCCTGCGCGAGGCCGCGCGCGTGATGGTGGCGGAGGCCGTCCACCGCGTGTTCGTCGTCCGCGGCCGCCGCCCGATCGGCGTGCTGTCGACGTTCGACCTCACGACGGCGGTGCGCGACCTGCGCATCGCCGTGCCGCTGGGCGAGATCATGTCGGCGCCGGTGACCACGATCGACGTCGGCGCGCCGATCTCCGCCGCCGCCGCGCTCCTCGTCGACACCGGCGTCACGAGCGTCGTCGCCGTCGACTGGGACTGGCCCATCGGCATGCTGGGGCAGAGCGAGGTGCTGGCGTCCCGCGACCTCCCGCCCGAGACCCGGGTCGACGACGTCATGGATCCGGCGGTGGTGTGCCTGCCCGCCCGCACCGCCGTCCACCACGCCGCCGCCCTGGCGACCGGGCTGGGGGTGCGCCGGGTCCTGGCCAGCTCCGAGCGCGAGATGGTGGGCATCGTCGGCGGCCTCGACTTCGCGCGCCTGGTGGCTCGCCTGGCCTGACGCGCGGGTCGGCACGCCGCGTGCTTTTCCGCCGGGCATGGCCGCCGTCAAGCGCGATCCCAGCTCCCAGTTCTTGGTCCTGCTCCACATCGTGATGTGGACCGCCTTCTCGCTCGCCCTCGTCGCCCTCCTGGTGGTCATGATGCTGACCTGAGGCGGCGGCGCGGCCGGACGACGCCCGACCGGACGGGCACGACGCGCGACTTGATGCGGGGGCATGACCCGTGCAAGCTGGGAGGACGGAGGTCGAGCAGGTCCATGTACGAGCTGTGCCTGGGTGACGAGCCCGTCACGGGCGTGATCGATCGCATCACCGCGCGGGCCTGCGACGCCGCGCCCGGCCTCGACCGCGACGCCTGCCGTCGCCTGGTGGCGCTCATCTTCACGGTCCGGGTCCGGCGGACCCACGCCTGCGGCACCGACCCGGCGTGCCGGCCGACCGCCACGGTGTGGCGGGGCGGGGCGGCACCCGGACGGCCGACCGCGGGCTGGCTGGACCTCGATCCGCTGGCGCTGCCGGCCATGTTCGCGGCCTCGGCCGCCGACCTGGTCGCGCCCCCGCCGGCGGCCGAGGAGCGGACGGCGCTCGAGGTCCGCCTCGCCGCCGCGTTCCGCGCCGTCATCAGGTCGGTCGTCTTCGCCAACCCGAGCTGCGGCCGGGCCGCGGTGTGCAACGCCGAGCCGGTGTTCGACGACCTGTCGGCTCAGATCGAGGGCGATCCCGATCGCCCCGACCGCGCGTAGCGGTCGAACACCGCCGCCACGTTGCGGATGAGGTGGTGGCCGAGCGGGGTGGCGACGATCTCGCCGCGCTCGCGATCGACCCGCGCCAGCTCGGGCTGGGCGTCGAGCGCGGCCAGCTCGGCGGCGAAGCGGCCGGCGAAGCCCGGGCCGAACCGCGCCTCGACCTCGCCGGTGTCGATCCGGCCGTCGCACATGAGGCGCATGATCACGAACCGGCGCTGCTCGTCGTCGGCGTCGAGGGCGACCCCGCGCGCCACCGGCAGCGCGCCGGCGCGCACCGCCGCGGTCCACGGCTCGACCTCGACGTGGTTCTGCCAGTAGGCGCGCCCGACGTCCGAGATGGCGCTGGCGCCGATGCCGACCAGGCGGGTGGCGCGCTCGACGACGTAGCCCTGGAAGTTGCGGCCGAGCTGGCCGCTGGCGGCGGCGCGGGCCAGCGGGTCGTCGGGGCGGGCGAAGTGGTCGAGGCCGACCCGGACGTAGCCGGCGGCGGCCAGCCGGTCCATGACCACGCGCAGGAGCTCGATGCGCGCCGGGATGCCGGGCACCGCCAGCTCGCGCTCGACCAGCCGCTGGTGCGGGCGCAGGTGCGGCATGTGGGCGTAGCCGAAGACGGCCAGGCGATCGGGCGCGAGGGCGATGACCTCGTCGAGCGTGCGGCCGATGCCCTCGGGGGTCTGCCCGGGCAGGCCGTAGACGAGGTCGACGTTGACGCTCGTGAACCCGCTCCCGCGCGCGCGCTCGATGACCGCCCGGGTCTGCGCCGCGCTCTGCTCGCGGTGGATGGCCCGCTGCACCGCCGGGTCGAAGTCCTGGACGCCGACCGACACCCGGGTGAAGCCGAGCCCGGCCAGGGCGTCGATCTGCGCCGGGCGGGTGTCGCGCGGATCGAGCTCGACGCCGAACGCGGCGGCGTCGTCGAGGGTGAAGTGGCGGCCCAGGGCGTCCACCACGCGCGCGGTGTCGGCGACCTCGAGGAAGTTGGGCGAGCCGCCGCCCAGCGCGAGCTCGACCAGGCGCGGCCGCCCGCCGGTCGCGCCCGCCACCAGCGCCAGCTCGTCGAGGAGCACGTCGACGTAGGCCGTGCCCTTGCGGCGATCGCGGGTCGCCTCGACGTTGCAGCCGCAGTACCAGCACAGGCGGGTGCAGAAGGGGATGTGGGCGTAGAGCGAGAGCGGCTCACCGTCGCCGATCGCGGCCAGCTCGCGGGCGGCGTCGGCGGCGCCGAAGCCGGGGTGGAACTGGGTCGCCGGCGGGTAGCTGGTGTAGCGAGGGCCGGGCTGGGCGTGGGCGGCCAGGACCTCCTGGGGGACGTCGAGGCGGGCGGGGAACATCGGCAGGGGACGCGAGCGAGCCATGCCCGCGGTCCAGAGCACACCGCGTACCAGGTCGCGGGGAGGCGAGGGGCGTGACGCCTGCGCACCGGGTGCATGGCGTTGCGGGGGCGGTGCATGATTTTCGCAGATCCGAGTTGCGAGACCCAAGTATTTGATGGCACAGGTCTTGGATGCTCGGGGGGACCATGCGCGCACTCGTTCTGGGATCGATCTCCATCCTGTTCATTGCGGCGTGCGAAGGACCGGCGGGCCCGCAGGGGCCGGCGGGCCCGGCGGGGCCGGACGGGCCCGAGGGGGAGGGCGGCCAGAACGGCTCGATGGGTGATCCAGGTGATCCGGGCGAGGACGGCACCAGCCCGTGGTTCACCGACTCCGGCATCGACATCGAGGTCACCGACCTGACGGTGTCGGCCGGCAGCGCCACGGTGACCTTCACCCTCGACGATCGGTCCGGGACCGGCGGCGCCGGCCTCGACCGCACCGGCGCGCTCACCCAGGGCGCGGTGTCGGTGAGCTTCGTGCTCGGCCAGCTCGCCACCGACGGCGCGGGCGAGCCCGGCGCGTACACCGCGTACACCACGCGCACGGTCAGCGGCGCGATCCAGGCGACCACCGAGTCGACCGCGGCGAACTTCGAGACCCTGAGCCTGTCGCGGACCCAGGCCCGCTACCGCTACACGTTCTCGGCGCCGCTGACCGGGTTCGACCCGACGCGGACCCAGACCGTCATCGCCATCGCCAGCCGCAACGCCGACGGCACCAACCGCTACGATCGCGACGTGCACTCGGTGCGCCCCGACGGCGGCACCATGGTCACGCGCAACGTCATCGACGACGCGCGCTGCGACTCGTGCCACGGCGGCTTCGCCGCCCACGGCGGACGCTACGACGCGGTCGACCAGTGCGTGGTCTGCCACACCCAGCAGACCAGCGACCCCGACACCGGCAACACCGTCGACTTCCGCATCATGGTCCACAAGATCCACCAGGGCGCCAACCTGCCCTCGGTGCAGGCCGGCGGCAGCTACCAGATCATCGGCTTCGGCGGCAGCATCCACGACTACTCCTCCGTCCACTTCCCGCAGTCGATCGAGCGCTGCGACGCCTGCCAC
This sequence comes from uncultured delta proteobacterium, assembly GCA_900696455.1. Classification (GTDB taxonomy): domain Bacteria; phylum Myxococcota_A; class Polyangia; order Haliangiales; family Haliangiaceae; genus UBA2376. The sequence continues at coordinate 7,453 of CAADGB010000037.1, read as the reverse complement.
GGCGGCGCCCAGGGCGACTACTGGCAGCGCAAGCCGGCGGTCGACGTCTGCACCTCGTGCCACGACAACGTCACCTTCACCGATCCGCCGCCGGCGGGCATGGTCCGCCACGGCTACGGGATCGGCGCCGGTGACCCGTGCAACGTCTGCCACGCCGCCTCGACCGGCGTGGCCCCGGTCATCAACAGCCACCTCGACCCGTCGTTCGACACCACCCAGCAGCTCTCGATCACGATCGACCCGATGGATCCGGTGCCGCCCGGCGGCTCGCCGTCGTTCGTCTTCCGCGTCACCGCCAACGGCGCGCCGCGCAACATCCAGACCGCGCCGCTCGGCCTCCTGCGCGCGACCATGAGCGGGCCCAACAACGACTTCACCACCTACTGGGGCGCCAACCCGTTCGTCCAGGCGACGATCACCGGCAGCGGCGCCGTGGGCTCGCTGGTCGCGGTCGACGCCCCGGCCGGCGTCTTCCGCTACACCTTCCCGGCCACGATCACGGTGCCCGCCGGCGCCACCGGCAGCTACACGGTCGGCATCGAGTCGTCGATCAACAGCTCGGCGCCGCGCTACGCCGCGACCTCGCCCATGCAGGCGTTCGCGGTCACCGACGCCGTGGCCCAGCCGCGGCGCTCGATCATCGATCCCGCCAAGTGCAACGGCTGCCACTACGACCTCGTGTTCCACGGCGGCGGGCGCCGCGGCGCCGCCTACTGCGTCATGTGCCACAACCCCGAGAACGCCAACAACGACCGCATCTCGCGCTTCGAGGGCTCGACCGTGCTGGCCGAGTCGGTCGACTTCCGCGTGATGATCCACAAGATCCACGCCGGCGAGGAGCTGTCGCAGCCCTACATCCTGGGCGGCAACCCGTCGCCGTCGGCGCCGACCGCCAGCAACCCCGCCGGCAACCCGGCCGGCAGCCCGCACAACTTCGGCGAGGTCCGGTACCCGCGGTCGCGCGCGGAGTGCACCGCGTGCCACCTGCCCGGCACCTACGGCCTGCCGGCCTCGGCCGGCCGCGCCCAGAGCATCCTGCAGGAGCTCTCCTGCAGCGAGGATCCCCTGGCCGACGCCGACGCGTACTGCCACAACCCGTTCTGGACGGTCACGCAGACCTTCCGCCTGCCGCCGGAGACCGCGGTGTGCACGAGCTGCCACGACCAGCCCCACGTCGCCATCCACGCCCAGCTCAACTCGATCGGCGGGGCCGAGGCCTGCGCGACCTGCCACGGGCCGGGGCGGATGTACGACGTCGAGGTCGTGCACGCCCGGTGAGCCCGGCGAGGCCGGCGAGCCCAGCATCCATGTGGCGCCTGGTGGCCATCGTGGCGGTGGGCGCGGCCGCCGGCTGCGCCGACCCTCGCCCGCGCGAGGCGGCCTGCCCGTCGTGGCAGGCCGACGTCGCCGCGGCGCTGACGCCGTGCGCCGGCTGCCACGGCGGTGACGCGCCGGCCGCCGGCTACGATCTGAGCCAGTACCTGGGCGTCCTCGGCGGCGGCAGCGACGACGTCGCCAACGCCATCGCCGGTGACGCCGGGTCGCGGCTGCTGGCCGCGATCGATCCGGCGCGGGTGCCGGCCGGCGACCTCGACCACGGCGGCCAGGCCGCGCTCCACGCGCTGCTCTCGCGCTGGGTGACCGACTGCGACCTGGCCTACCTCGACTCGACGATCCACGCGCCCGGCGTGCTCGATCCGGCGAGCGCCGGCTTCCACGGCGCCGAGCTGGCGGCGCGCGGCTGGGATCTCGCGCTGTGCGCGCAGTGCCACGGCGCCGATTTCGGCGGCGGACCGTCGGGGGTCGCCTGCACGACCTGCCACGAGCGCGGGCCCGACGCCTGCGACACCTGCCACGCGCTGGTGCCCGAGACCGGCGCGCACCCCGCCCACGTCGGCCCCGGCTCGGCAGAGCTCGCGTGCGCGACGTGCCACCGCGTGCCCGAGGCGTGGGACGACGAGGGCCACATCCGCCGCGCCGGCGCCGGCGATCCGCCGCCGGCCGAGGTCGTCATGACCGGGCTGGCCGAGCTGACGCTCGAGCCCGGCGACCGCGCCGGCCCGCCGGTGTACGAGGCCGGCACCTGCCGCAACGTCTACTGCCACGGCGACGTGCTCGGCGCCGCGGGCGGCGCGGCCACCCGCCCGGCGTGGGCCAGCGATCCACCCGGCCCGGCGCCGTGCGGGAGCTGCCACGGCGCACCGCCGCCCAGCCACGCCGACGATCGGTGCGAGGTCTGCCACCCGAGCGGCGCCGCGCACCTCGACGGCGCGATCCAGATCGGGCTCGGCCTGCCCGACTGCAGCGGCTGCCACGGCAGCGCCGACTCGCCGGCGCCGCCCCGCGACCTCGCCGGCAACGTCTTCACCACCGCGCTGGGCGTCGGCGCGCACCAGGCGCACCTCCGGGCGCCGAGCGGGATGTCACCGCCGGTGCCGTGCGCGGCGTGTCACCTGGTCCCGACCGAGGTGACCTCGCCCGGCCACATCGACAGCGCGGGGCCGGCCGAGGTCCACGCCGCGCTGGGCTGGAACCGGACGCTCGGCACCTGCGCCACCGCCTGGTGTCACGGCCAGGCCCAGCCGCGGTGGACGGTCGCCGGCGAGGCGGCGTGCGGCACCTGCCACGGCGTGCCGCCGGCGACGGCGCCGCACGATCCCGGCATGGGGCTGGCGACCTGCGGGACGTGTCACCCGGCGACGATCAACGCGCTCGGTGGCTTCATCCCCGGCGGCGCTCACCTCGACGGAGATGTCGATGCCCCATGATCCCTTCTCGCTGACCGCGCTGGGCGGGGCCGCGCTGGCGGTGCCGATCCTGGTCTGGTACCTGGTGCGGCGGCCGCCGCTGGTGCGCACCACCAAGATCGTCCTGCTCTTCGGCATCGGCGTGTTCCCGATCGTCACCGCCGGCAGCGGCAACATCGCCGGCTTCGAGGCGACCAAGACCCGCCGCTTCTGCGGCTCGTGCCACGTCATGACCCCCTACGCCCAGGACTCGGGCGATCCGACCAGCGAGACCCTGGCCTCGCGCCACGGCCGCAACGCCGCCTTCGGCAAGGACAACTGCTACGCCTGCCACGCCGACTACGGCATGTTCGGCACGGTCACCACCAAGATCGGCGGCATGCGCCACGTCTACCACTACGTCACGCACTACCACGACGTGCCGGTGGCCGAGGCGCTGCCCACGATCGAGATCCGGCGCCCGTTCCGCAACGAGGCGTGCACGCGCTGCCACTCGACCGGCGTGCCGGGCTGGAACGAGATCGGCGATCACGCGAGCCTGATCGAGGAGCTGCGCGCCGGCCAGGTGAGCTGCGTCAGCAGCGGCTGCCACGGCCCGGCCCACCCGTTCAGCAAGGTCGGCCGCGATCCGGCGCGCACCTTCCGCGATCACGTGGGGCGCGCGCCGTGAAGAAGCTCCTGCGCGCCGCGGCGGTGCTGACGCTCCTGGCCCTGGCCCTGATGGTGTGGTCGGTGCTGCAGCCGACGCCCTTGCCGGTGATGCTCGCGATGTCGCTGGGCCAGGCCCTCGGCACCGGCGCCTTCGCGATGTTCGGCCTGGCCATCCTCATCGACCTGCGCCGGTCGCGCCGCATCCGGCGTGAGTCTCGGCAGCCGCCGCTGGCGTCCCTGCGCGAGGTGCTGGCGCCGCCCGAGCACGAGAGCCCCGAGGTCTCGCTGCGCATCCCGGTCCTGCGCGAGCTCCTGACCCCGCCGGCGCGCGAGGCGCCGGAGGACCCGTCGGGCGAGCTGCCGGCGATCGAGGCGCCGGCCCCGGCCGCGGCCCCGGCCCCGGTCGCGGATCCGGAGACCGTCCCGACGACGGACCGATCGGAGGACAAGGCATGATCGCGCGCGGCACCGGCGCCCTCGCCGCCGCGCTGGTCGCGGCGGGGCTGGCCGCGCCCGCGGCCGGCGCCGAGCCGCTGCGGCTGCGCGCCGACGCCCTCGCCGGCACGCCGTCGCCGGTCGGCCTGCTCGTGCTCGAGGGCGACGGCGAGCTCGACGAGTGGCTGACGGCCGAGGGCCTGGTGTGGCTGGGTGCCGGGGCCGGCGTCGGCGAGCGGGCCGAGCCCGGCACCGACGGCGACGCCCTGGTCATGGCGCTGCGCGCCCGCGGCCTCGGCGGCCGGGCCGAGGGTCGGCTGGGGCGCATGGTGGTGACCAGCGGCGCGCTCCGCCCGCTCCACGTCGACGGCGTGGCCGGGCGGGTGCGCCTGCCGCACCGGATCGACGCCGAGGCCTTCGCCGGGGTCCCGATCGCGCCCGGCGCCGAGTCGCGGAGCTGGGACTGGGTCGCCGGCGGCCGCGTCGGTCGCCGCCTCGGCGACTGGGGCGGCGCCGGCCTGGCGCTGCTCGAGCGCCGCGACGCCGGTCGCCTGGCGGTGCGCGAGCTCGGCCTCGACGGCAGCGCCGCGATCGGCCGCCACGACGTGCGCGGCAAGGTCGCGCTCGACCTGATCGACGGCGGGCTGCCGGCGGCGGCGCTGGCCGAGCTGGCCGCCGCCACCCGTCGCGGCGCGGTCCGCGGCGAGGTCTTCACCACCTACCGCTCGCCCTCGCACCTGGTGCCGGCGACCTCCCTGTTCTCGGTGCTGGGCGACGTGCCGTCGGTCCACGGCGGCGTGCGCGGGACCTGGCGGGCGGCGCCGCGCCTCGACGTGGGCGGCGACGCCGGCCTGCGCGTCCTCGACGGCGCGGTCGCCGAGCAGGTCTCGGCGCGCGCCACCCTGCGCCTCGACGATCGCGGCCGCGGCGCGGTGATCGCCGAGCTGCGCCGCGCCGGCGCCGAGGACGGCGGCTGGACCGGCGCCCGGGTCGCGGGGCGCGTGCCGCTGGCCGGCGCGTGGCGCCTGGCCAGTGAGCTCGAGCTGGTCGTCCCCGACGAGGATCGCGGCCGCGGCCGGCTGTGGCCGTGGGCGATGGCGGCGGCGGCGTGGAGCCGCGGGCCGTGGGACGCGGCGGTCGCGATCGAGGCCTCGGCCTCGGCCGAGGAGCGCGGCCGCCTCGACGCCCTGTGCCGGGTCAGCCGGCGGTGGGAGGCGCCGTGAGCCGCCGCCGCGCCCGCACCCTGGTCCTCGCGGCCGCCGTCGTGGCGCTCGCGGCGTGCGCCGGCGTGCTGGGCCTCAAGCCGAAGCCGACCCGCGTCTTCCCGCACCGCGCCCACCTCCTGGCCGGGGTGTCGTGCGTGACCTGCCACACCGGGATCGCCGCGGCCGGCGACGACGGGCCGCTCCACCTGCCCGACAGCGCGTCGTGCGAGACCTGCCACCCTCGACCCCACGATCCGCGGCCGTGCCTGGGCTGTCACACCGATCCGCTCGCCGCCGCCGGCGTCGCCGAGGCGCGCGCCCACCTCCGGTTCGAGCACCGCCGCCACATGGCGGCGGCGGCCGGCAACTGCATGCGGTGCCACGACGCGGTCGCCGGTGGCGACGCCCGCCTGCGTCCGCCGATGGCGGCGTGCTGGGGCTGCCACGAGCACGACCGCGCTCGCGACCTGCGCGTCTGCGACGGCTGCCACGTCGATCTGGCCGAGGAGGGCACCCCGCCGGCCTCGCACCTGGTCCACGACGGCGACTTCGCGCGCGAGCACGGCGTGGCCGCGGCGGCGTCGGCCGACCTGTGCGGCACCTGCCACGGCGAGCGCTTCTGCGCGAGCTGCCACGGCGTGAGCGCGCCGCCGGTGCCCCAGCACCGCACGCTGGGCGATCCGCTGCGCCCGGTCGTGCACCGCGCCGGCTTCCGCGCCCGCCACGGCGAGGAGGCGCGGGTCGAGCCCGGCATGTGCACCGCGTGTCACCAGCCCGAGCGCTGCCTCGGCTGCCACGTCGCCGAGGGGGTGGCCGGGACCGGCGTCCGCGGCCCGCACCCCCCGGGCTGGGTCGGGCTGACCCCGGGCGAGAACGAGCACGGCCGCGCCGCGCGCCGCGATCCGGCGTCGTGCGCGAGCTGTCACGGCGGCGCCGGCGAGGCGCTGTGCGTGAGCTGCCACAAGGTCGGCGGCGTCGGCGGCAGCCCGCACCCGCCGGGCTGGTCGTCGCGCCAGCCACTGACCGCGATGCCGTGCCGACTCTGTCACGATCCAGGTGGGGCGCGCTGGTGATCGGGCGGCGGTGGGTCGCGCGGGCCGGCGGGTGCGCCGCGGCGCTGGCGTGCGCGGTGATCGCCCTCGCCTGCGGCGCGGCGCCGGAGGCGGACGACGGCGGTCCGCCGGTGCCGGCGTCGTGGCTGCTCGCGCGGTCGAGCCCGGGCCACGTCGTCCACGTCACCTACGGCGGCATCCCCTGCCGCGACTGTCACGACGACGGCTTCGCGGCGCCGCCGGCCGACGTCTGCGATCGCTGCCACGACGACGTCCGCTCGCCGCTGCACGAGGCCCACGCCGCCGACGGCCTGGGCACGGCGCGGCCGGCCTGCCTCGACTGTCACGGCTACGCCGCGAACACGCCGGCCCGGCCGTGGGCGTGCATGCGCTGCCACGACCAGGCCCAGGGGGCGTTCGTGGCCCCGGTGGGCGCGCACCAGGGCGAGCACTGCGGGAGCTGCCACCGCCCCCACGCGTCGCCGTCGCTCCAGCCTCGCCCCTGCGCCGAGTGCCACGCCGATCAGGTCGCCCAGGGCGGCAAGCACGGCGCGCAGACCCTGTCGGCCGACTCCTGTCTCGACTGCCACCGCACCCACGAGCCGGCCCTGGCCGCCAGCGCCGGCTGCGTCACCTGCCACGCCGCGCAGAAGAAGCAGCCGATCGGCGAGCGGTCGCTGTTCGCCGGGCACGACCAGTGCACGACCTGCCACCAGCCGCACCGCTTCGCCAGGGCCGACGTGCGCGCCTGCGCCGACTGCCACGGCGGCGTGCGCGTGGTCGCCGAGCGCCGCCACGGCGAGTGCACGACCTGCCACCAGCCGCACCAGGCGGCGGCGCCGCGCGCCTGCACCTCGTGTCACCGCGGCGCGGTCAAGCACCCGCCGCCGACCCCGGGCGACGCCTGCGCCGGCTGTCACCCGCCGCACGGCGCGTCCGCCGGCCGGACGGCGGGCCGGGCGGTGCCCCTGGCGGTCGCCTGCACCGCGTGTCATCAGCAGGTCGGCCACGGCACCGCCACCTGCCGCGACTGCCACGAGCCCCACGCCGCCCGGCCGCGCGCCGACGCCGGCCTGTGCGCGCGCTGTCACCAGGCCCCGGCCCGGGGCGTCGCCGGCACCGGTCACGCCGCCTGCGCGAGCTGCCACGCCGACGCCGCCCACGCCCCGACCCGGACCGCGCCGGCGTGCGCCTCCTGCCACGCCACCCAGGTCGCCGCCGTCGGCCGCGGCCCCGCCCGCACCGGCCACGCGAGCTGCGCGAGCTGTCACACCGGCGGACCGCACGCGCCGCGGACCGCGCCGCCGACGTGCGCGAGCTGCCACCCGGTGCCGGCGCGCACCGCGCCCCGCGGTCACCAGCG
>CAADGB010000036.1 GCA_900696455.1 uncultured delta proteobacterium | reverse complement strand
GCTCCAGCGCCTGCGCCCGCGCCGCCGGCCGGCGCGCCGCCGACGGCCAGCGCACCCGCCGCCGGCGTCGCGGCCGAGCCCGAGATCGAGCCGCTCGTCGATCCCGCGGAGGTCCCCGCGGCGGCGCCCGACACGCCGGCGACGGCGCCCGGCCCGGCGCCCGCGGGGGACGCTCGGTCGTTCCGGCGCGCGCATCCGGCGCCCGGCGAGTTCGCCTTCGTCTACCGTCACGGCACGCACCTGGTGGTCCGCGCCGGCAAGCTCGGCCGGCAGGGCACCTGGACCGTGCGCGAGTACCCGAGCGTCGGCGCCGCGGCGCGGGCGTACGCCGAGGAGTGCTCGCGCTGGACCCACGACGGCTACCACGACCATCGCGGCTGACCGATCGCCGGACGCCGACGACCCCGGACGCGAGGCGGCACCGGCGTCCCCCGCGGGCGCCGATCGCCCGACCGACTCCCGTGACGCGGCCACCTGCGCCGCGCGGGATCAGTCGTCGTCGTCGTGGCCGCGACGCGGCGGGGCCACCTCGCCGCCCGGGGCGCTGGCGCCCGGGGTCACGAACGCCGCGGCGGCGCCGTGCTGGTACACCAGGCGCCCGCCGGCCTCGCCCACGCGGTAGCCCAGCCACAGGACCGCCACCGCGCCCACGGTGGCCAACGCGGCGGCGGCGCGCGCCGCGCGTTCGTTGCGGAGCGCGGCGGCGGCCGCGGTGATCACCAGGACCACGGCGGAGGCGGCGACGAACACCGTGGCCGCCTCCTCGTGGTCCTCGATCGCGGCCTCCGGGGCGACCGCCTCGGCGCGATCCTCGTCGGCCTCGCCCGAGCGCTGGGCGAGCAGGCCGGAGCCCAGCAGGACCCCCTGCAGGATCACGGCGACGAGCCAGGTGCGCCGTGGCAGCCAGCCGCGCCACCAGGCGGCGAGCAGGCCGGCGGTGACCAGCGGCATGAGGACCGCGAGGGCGATGGGGAGGTGGACGAGCTTGGGGTGGAGCGGGAGATCCATGAGCGCCTGCCTTTCGGTTGGTTCATCCGTGTCACCGCGGCGTGCGCTTGGCCATCCCCCGGATGTGATACGGCGCTTGCAGCGCCATCCCGGCATGTCCCTTCGCGAGGATCCCCGTCCGTCCACCATCTGGTGGACGCTCTCCGTGATGTTCGGCCTGGTCGTCGTGCTGGCCGGCGTCGATATCGTCGCCGATCTGCGTGAGGGCACGACCGCGGGGCACGTCGCCGCCGAGGCTGGGGTCGTGGCGCTCGGGTTGGGTGGCACGATCTGGATGGTGCTACGGCTGCGCGACGCGGCGCGCGATGCGCAAGCCTTGCGCGTGCAGGCTGCCGAGCTCGCGGACCACCTGGCCGCCAGCCGGGCCGAGGCCGCGCGCTGGCGCCAGGAGGCGCGGGACCTGATCCAGGGGCTCGGGGCCGCGATCGATCGCCAGCTCGAGCGGTGGCAGCTCACGCCCGCGGAGCAGGAGGTCACGCTGCTCCTGCTCAAGGGGCTGAGCCACAAGGAGGTGGCGGCGCTGCGCGGCGTCGGGGAGGCCACCGTCCGCCAGCAGGCCCGCGCCATCTACCGCAAGGCCGGCCTCGCCGGACGCAACGAGCTGGCCGCGTTCTTCCTCGAGGATCTGCTCGGGCCGCGCACCCGGTGATCGCGGGCTCGCCGGTGCGGGCACGGGGCTTGCTCTCGCCCGGGGTATGCGCACCGTCAAGGTCTCCGACCTCATGACCCCGCGCGTGGTCTCGATCCGGGACGATGCGTCGCTCACCAACGTCGACTGGGAGATGACCCTGGCCGAGGTCCGCCACGTGCCCGTGGTCGACGAGCAGGACAAGGTCGTGGGCATCGTGTCCGATCGCGACGTCCTGCGCAGCCTGAACCGGCACGACCGCGGCCGCGTCCCGGTGTCGACCATCATGACGCTCCTGCCGGTGATGGTGCGGCCCCACACCGCGGCGCGCGACGCGCTGGAGATGATGCTGGCGCGCAAGATCAACGCGATCCCGGTGGTCGACGAGGGCGGGGCCCTGGTCGGCATCGTCACCGCGACCGACTTCCTCGAGCTCGCCTACCGCGCGCTCGCCGGGATGCCGGTCGACGTCGAGCGGGCGCGCGCCTGACGCGCCCCCCGCCCGCGCCACGCCCCACGGAGGCCCGTCATGCGTCACCTCGCACCGCTCGTCCTGCTGTCCCTCGTCCCGCTCGCCGTCGCCTGCGGCCCCAAGGCCGCGCCGCCGCCCCCGCAAGGGCCGGCTGGCAAGATGGAGCTGCGGATGCAGAACTGCCCGAGCGCCGTCCCCGGCGCCGCCACCGACATGCGCCCGATCGACGGCGGGGTCGTGCTCGACGTGACCGCCGCCGATCCCCAGGCGGCGCGCCGCATCGTCGAGCTGGCCCAGCGCCACGCCGCGATGGGCGCCCCCGATCCGGACGCCGGCCTCCACACCGGCGGCCACGGCGGGCCCGGCGACCGCGGCCACTGCCCGGTCATCCACGTCGACACCACGGTCACGGCCATCGAGATCGCCGGCGGCGCGCGGATCACGATCCTGGCCAACGATCCGGCGGCGGCGACCGAGCTGGTGCGGCAGACCCGCGCGCGCATCGACTACCTCGATCCCGCGGCGCGCGCGCCCTGACGCCCTTCACCAGCCGCGGTCGGAGATGGCGGGAATCGAACGGCGAGCCCCATCTCGCCGGTCGGCCTGAGCTCTTCACCGACCGCGGTCGGAGATCGCGGGAAACGAACGGCGAGCCCATCGCTCCGGTCGGCCTGAGCCCTTCACCGACCGCGGTCGGAGATCGCGGGAAACGAACGGCGAGCCAATCTCTCCGGTCGGCCTGAGCCGCCCGAGCGCCAGCGAGGGCGTGTCGAAGGCCGACACGCCGCGGTCGTCGCGCGGATGATGTCGGGCGCTTGTCGACGCCGTTCGTTACCGAGCGCCAGCGAGGGCGTGTCGAAGGCCGACACGCCGCGGCCGTCGCGCGAGCGAGGTCGGGCGCATGCCGACGCCGTTCGTCAGGAGCCCGGATCGGTGCGACTCGGCGGTGGGAGCCCGACCCCACGCCTCGCGTCGTGATCGGCGGGCTGCGGCGAGGCCGGCGGCCGCGCGCTTTACCCCGCGATCGCTCTCGTGGGAACATCGCCCGACGCGCGCGAGGTCGCGCGTGCTGACCGATGCCCCCGACGTCGTACCCGCCACCGCTCGTCGCCTCCGCCCGGCCGTCCGCGCCCGCCCGGCCCCTCGCGCCCCTCGCGCCCGCCCGGCCCCTCGCGCCCCTCGCGCCCGCCCGGCCCCTCGCGCCCCTCGCGCCCGCCCGGCCCCTCGCGCCCCTCGCGCTCCTCGCGCTCCTGGTGGCGCCGGGCTGCGAGCGCGACGGCGTCTACGGCGAGCAGCCCTTCGACGCCGCCGTCGACGCCGGCCCCACCGGCCCCGACGCCGACGTCGGGCCGGAGCCGTGCAACGCGACCGGGAGCTGGATCGCCGAGGAGCACACCGTGGCGCTGGCGCTCGGCGCCGAGCAGCGGGCCACGACCTGGACCTACCACGAGCTGGTGCAGGACGGCGACCGCTTCACCTCGACCCGGTCCCTGGCCTGCGGGCTCGTCGTCGACGGCACGACCACGGTCACGCTCGACGACGCGACCCTGGCGGCGCTGGCCGAGACCGAGAGCGCCGGGCCGGGGCGGGGCGGCGTCTTCCGCCTCAGCAACGACCAGACCACCTGCGAGTTCATCCTCGACCGCATGTACAACCTGCGCGGCGCCGCCAAGAGCACGTACCTCACCGACGTCTGGCAGGTCGGCGATCCACCGCTGCCGCTGTCGGCGTTCCCGCCCCTGCCCACGGCGCCGCCGGGCATGGAGGACTGGGACGGCGACGGCATGGACGGCATCACCCTGCGCAGCAACATCGGCAACCGCTACGTCGCCCAGCGCGACTTCAACCAGCACTCGGGGCGGGTCCCGCGCTGGGCGGCGGAGTTCGGCGGCCCGGGCGTGATCGCCGTGGTCTGGGACAGCCAGGAGGCGGTGTCGTTGCAGACGCCGCCGCTGCTGCGCGTGACCGGCACGCCCGCCGGCAACGGCTGGGCGCGCTACGCCCGCGTCGACCGCGCCCAGATCGTGGTCGAGGAGGGGCCCGACCCCGTCCTCGCCACCTGCAAGAACGTCCAGCAGCGGGCCCAGCAGATCTGGTAGCGGCCGGCGGCGCCGTCGGTTCGGCCGGCGACGGGTGGAGCCGGTGGCGCGGGTCGGGTGATGATCCGGGCGATGTCCCGCCCGCCCGTCCGCTCGCGCTCCCTCCTGGCGGTCGTCGCCGCCGCCGCGATCCTCCCCGCCGGCCGCGCCGGCGCCTCGCCGCTGTTCGAGCTGGTCGGCGATCCCAGCGGCGCCGGCGGCCTGGTCGCCCGGGTCGAGGGCCACGGCCCGGCCGCGGCCTACTTCAACCCGGCGCTCCTGGCCGACGCGCCCGACGGCTTCACCCTGGGCGTGTACGTGGTCGGCCAGCACCTGGGCGTGATGGCCGACGCCCGCTCGCGCTCGCCGCTGTGCGCGGCCGGCGCCTGCGACGTGCCGGCGGTCGACGGCCGCGGCCCCGAGTCGTTCCGCCAGGAGTCGACGGGGCAGGGCCTGGCCGAGCCCAGCCTGCCCACGGCCTGGCTCGAGCAGGGCCACGAGTCGCTGTCGCCGCGGCCGCGCCAGGCCGCCGGCTCGGGGCGGGCCGATCGCGCCTACCAGGTCGTCGGCCTGGTGGCGCCGGTGTTCCGGCGCCGCGTCGTCCTCGGCCTGTTCGCGATGATCCCGCTCGGCGAGTTCACGACCGCGCGCTCGTTCTACAACGACGAGCGCGAGCAGTTCTTCTCCAACAGCCTGCACCCCGAGCTCTACGGCGATCGCCTGACCGCGACCTCGCTCGCCTTCGGCGGCGGCATCCGGCTCCGCCCCGAGCTCTCGGTCGGCGCCACGTTCACGCTCAGCCTGTCCAACGAGGCGGCGGCGCCGGTCTACGTCTCCAACCTCAACAACCTCGACAGCGTGCTGCTCGACTCGAACATCGCCGTGCAGGCCCGGGTCGCGCCCCATTTCGGGGCGAGCTGGACGCCGCGCCGGGAGGCGCGCCTGGCGGCGACGCTCCACACCTCGAGCTCGTTCCGGGTCGCCACCGGCTTCGACTACACCCTCGCCACCGGCGGCCAGCAGTCGACCGAGCTGCGCTTCACCCACTCCTACATGCCGCTGACCGCCGGCGTGGGCGGGTCGTGGCGCTTCTGCGGCGACGGCCCGTGGACGGTCACCGGCGTCCTGACCTTCGCCCGCTGGTCGCAGTACCGCGATCGGCACGACGAGCGGCCGGGCGGCCGCTACGCCTGGTCGGACACCTTCGCCGGCGCCGCCGGCGTGCGCTACCGCGTGGGCGAGCTGGCCGCGCGCCTCGACCTGGCGTTCCAGCCCACGCCGGTGCCGGCGCAGACCGGGCGCAGCAACTACGTCGACAGCGATCGCGTCGGCGCGTCGGCCGGCCTCGAGCACACGTTCTCGCTGTGGGGCAGCCGCTTCCGCGGCGGCGTCGACGTGATCGGCCACCGCGTCCTGCGCAGCCGCGTGGTCAAGGCGGTCGATCCGCTCGATCCCGAGCTGGTCCAGGACGAGGTCCCCGACGACGCCGTCGACGTGCTCGGCTCGGCGGTGCCCAACCGCGCCGGGCTGCAGACCAACAACCCCGGCTTCCCGGGCTACGCCTTCGGCGGCTGGATCCTCGGCGGCGGCGTACGGCTCGCGATCGAGTACTGATCGACGAGCTGGTCCGGCTCACCCGTTTCGGGTGATGGGTGTATTGGGAGTCTTCTGATAGCTTCCGGGCATGGGGCTCGCGCATCGGTGGAGGCTCGCGGGCCCGCGGTCGGCCGCGGTCGGCCTGGTGGTGCTCCTCGGAGGCGCCGGCGGCGGGTGCGGGGCGCCCGGGGCCGGCGACGACACGCCGGACGCGGCGTCGCCGCGCTGCGGGGACGGCGTGGTGGACGAGGAGCTCGGCGAGTACTGCGACGACGGCGCGCGCAACGGGACCGAGAGCTCGACGTGCATGGTGGAGTGCTGGCAGCCGACGATCGTGTGGACCGGCGAGCCGTGGCGGGTGCAGCTCGATCACCCCCCCGAGGTCGTGAGCGGCAATACGGCGTACATGACGCCCGGGCGGGACGAGATCTTCTCGTACTCGCCCGCGATCGGGGGCGGGACGCCGTTGCCGGGCGTGCCAGTTCAGGCGCGTCCGACGAGTATCATCGTCCGGTATCCAGATGTGCTCTGGATCGAACCGCCGGCGGGTCCCGGGCAGCACTCACGGCTCTTCTGCTTCGGACCCGAGACTCACGGACAGCCCCTCGAGCAGGCTTACCCGTTCGCCGACGGGACAGGCGGCAGCCTGACGATCGTCGCCGACGATTCCTCGCCGGACACGGCGGTGCTCGTGGATCACTCGGGCGGACCGGAGTCCGAACTTCTGGTGGCGTGGTTGCACACCTCGTGTCCGCCCTCGGGTGCGCTCGTTCGCGCTGCGGCACGGCTAGGTCCGGCTCCAGGGCGTGTCGTCGGGGCGGTACTCGCGCGTGATTTCTATGGTCCGACGCAGAGGAGGCTCCATGTGGTCGTCGTCTACCAGGACACCGAACGGTTCGTGGTCGTGGAGGGGGATGGGGGGAACGATGCGCCTAGGCGCGACGCAGGCGGCATATGGACTCAGGAGATCGTCGACTGGGTTGCCTGGTACCCGTGGTGGTTCGAAGCGCCTTTGGAAGGGGCGCCCTTCGTGTTGTTGCTGGCCACCGGCGAGATCCTCCTCTGGCGGTTCCATGATGGTGTTCCTGGTGAGACGTCCTCAGCTCACTTCGGCTGGGTGCCACCTGGTACACGCGCGATCCAGAGCCGGGACAACATGGTGTTTGCCCTCGGCCCGGACGGTGTGTTGCGCGTGCTGCATGCCGGATCCATCGGCTATCCGACGCAGTCGATCGCGCCGCAGACGCGCGCGGTGACCGCGCCATATCGGTCCGCGTCATCGGACGTCTTGAGTCGTGAAGTATTTGCAGTGGATTCGTCGACGGTGAGCCTCCACAGCGGTGACGGGGCTTCCATCTACGAGATCCGCGGCTGGCCCTTCTCCCGTTGACTTGCTTGCTAGCCGACCACGGAAGAGAGGCTCCGATGAAGACCGAGATGCGAATCAGTGGCATGTGCATTCTGATTGTAGGAGCTTGCGCGGTCGATCCAGGAGGCGACGTGCGCGTGCCGCCCGAAGTCGCGCAGGTCTCGTCGGTCGAGGTGGATCTGGACGGAGTGCGGGTCGATCTGGGAACGCTCATGGAGCGGACCCGGAACGCGTTCGTCGACCGAGGTGGGCGCCTCGTCGGCGACGTACGGGGTGGAGGCTGCGGGGGCGCGCATCTCGATCCGTCCGTTCCACTACGACGCCTTCGCATCGCCAGCGGACGATCCTCAGATCGCCGGGGAGGCGATCGGGATCGAGACGGTCTCGGTGTGCCGGGACCGGTGTCCGGACGGTCGAACGTCCTTCCAGCCGGCGGCGATGGGGCACCTCGAACGTCGAGCAGGACCATCGGTGGAGCAGCTCCACAATCGCGCCGAGGGGGTCGAGCAGTCCTGGCGCTTCGACACGGCGCCGCCGGGCGTCGGCGACCTGACGGTCCGGGTCGCGGTCACCGGTCACCAGTACGTCGACGCGACCGCGGGCGGCCTCCATTTCCGCGATTCCCAGTCGGGGCTCGGCTTCCGTTACGGCCACGCGACGTGGATCGACGCGGAGGGGACGCCGAGTTCGCTCCCGGTGGCCTTCGACGAGGCGGCACACCAGGTGGTGATTCGCGTCCCTGCGGCCCTGCTCGAGTCCTCCACGTATCCTGCGGTGCTCGATCCGACGATCGGACCCGAGATCGCGGTGGACGTGCCCGCGACTGGGCCCGCCCCGGACGTACAGGATGGGCCGGCCATCGCGCACTCGGCGCAGGCATTGAACGAGTTCCTCGTGGTCTGGAACGACCGGCGACGCGACATCGGGTACACGTCTGACGTGTTCGCGGCGCGGGTCGACCGGTTCGGGACCGTCATCGATCCGGTCGGGTTCATGGTCAACGATCCAGAGATCGAGGGCCAGCAGGATAGCCCCGCGGCGGTCTGGGGCTCGGGTGCCTCGGCCTACGCGGTCGTCTTCCGGTCGCAACCGCCAGGTCAGGACCCGAGCGTCCGCGTGCGCCGTGTCTTCCTCACGGGGGTCGTCGATGACTTCGGTTTGGCGAATCCCGTCATCGAACCTGTCGGCTCGTCCCCGGACATCGCGTACGGCATCATCGACAACCAGCAGCGGTTCGCGGTCGTTTGGACACGTACCCAAGCGCTCGCCGTGATGGCGAGGACCTTCGACAACGTCTTCAACGCCACGGCACCGAGCCATACAATCGCCCTCGGCTCGACCGTCGGCAGTCCGGCCGTCGCGCAGGGCGGCTACAACCAGTCGTTCTACGTCGTCTGGCAGCAGCAGGTGGCGGGCTCGGGCGGCTACAACATCAACGGGCGCACGTTCAAGGACAGCACGATGGGCGTGGCCCTGACGGTGGTCGCGGACGTGGGCGACCAGACCGAGCCCGACGCCGCGGCGTTCAACACCGCGCCCGGCTACCCGTCGCCGGGCTGGCTGGTGGCGTGGACCGACGCCGGCGCGGCGACCCGCGGCATCCGGGCCCGGCGCGTGGACCCGACCGGCTTCACGATCGGCTCGACGCGGGCTGCCCGGGTTCACCGACGAGTTCGATCGCGACGTCTGGGGGCGGAGCCTTGCGGCCGGGGCGCCGGCCAGCCCCGCCTACGCGATCGCGGCCGACACCGGGGAGCGCGAGATGAGCCCGGCGCTGGCGTGCGTGTCGTCGGCGAGCTGCCTGGCGACCTACCGCAAGTACGACGCCGGGCTTGAGGTCGACCGGCTGAAGGGGCGGGTGTTGAGCTTCCCGTGACCGTCGCGGTCGGACGTGGATGCCGCCGTCCGCGGCTCGCGGCAGATCGACGCGCCGGAGCTGCGGGCACCGACGGTGCGGACGCCACGCGGCCCCGGTGATCCCGTGAGCCGCGGCGGCGGGCCGCGCGGCGCGGGCGCCCGCCCCGATCGAGGCCGGGGCAGGTTCGAGGGTCGGTTTACTTGACCCCATGTCTCGCAGAACGTTAGTGTTTTCGGGACCTCAATGTTCGCGATCTTGATCACCGAGAAGGGCGGCGCGCAACGCCGCATCGTGTTCAACAAACCTGAGGTCACCATCGGGCGGGTGCAGGGGAACGACATCGTCCTGCCCAAGGGCAACGTGTCGAAGCGCCACGCGCGCATCGTGCTCAAGGACGGCAAGTTCATCATCGTCGACCTGAAGAGCACCAACGGCACGTACGTCAACGGCCGCAAGATCACGAGCCCGCTCGTCGTGAAGGAGGCCGACAAGATCTACATCGGCGACTTCATCATGGGCGTCGAGGACGGCGCCGCCGGCGGCATGGACGAGGGCGTCGGCGAGCCGCCGCCGCCCCCCGCGCCGCCGCCGCCCGCGCCGCCGCCGCCGCGCCCCGAGCCGATGG
>CAADGB010000035.1 GCA_900696455.1 uncultured delta proteobacterium | reverse complement strand
CGTGCGGCGGCGTGGCGGCGGGCGCGTCGCGGTCGAGCCGCGGGGGGGGCCGCGGCGGGGCGCCGGCAGGAGGTTCGGCCAGAGCGCGGTCGGCGGCGGAGGCGGTCGGCCGAGACGACGCGCTCGCCGCCACGGCGCCTGCGCTCGCGTCGACACCGGGCCGCGGGGCGCGCACGACCGCGCGTGCCGAGCCAGCGGTCGGGGGGACGTCGGCCTCCCGTGCGCCCCCGCGCGGTCGAGGTCTGGTCACGCGCTCGGTGCCCGCGGCTGAAGGCGGGGCCGCGGGCGGTTCGCGCCCCTCCCCGCGAGCACGACCCAGGCTCGCGCCGGCCAGCGGACCGCCTGCACCGGTCGCCGCGCGCGTGACGGCGCGGGGCTCGGGGGTGATGGGTGCGGTCAGCGATCGCGTGCCGGTGTCGGCGTGCGTCGAGGGGGCCGCGCCCGCCGGAGGCTCGCCGGCCGGCGACGAGGGCGTGGCCGGTGGCGCTGGGCCATCCAGGCGGGCGACCACCCGTCGCGCCGGGATCGGGGCGCGAGGGGCCTCGGCCTGCGACGACGCGGCGCCCTGAGGTCGCGGGGCGGGCTCGCGATCGTGGAGGGGAGGGCGCCCGTCGGCACGTTCCTCCGCGCGCCCGGCCGCGCGTGGGCCTTCGTCGACGCGGCGGACCGCGTCCTCGGAGATCCCATCCATGGCGGCGGTTGGCGCGGCGGTTGGCGCGGCGTGCGGCGCGGCGTGCGGCGCCGTCGCGGGCGCCGGCTCGCGCCCCGGACCGGGGACATCGTCCGCCGCCGTCGCCCATCGCGCCTCCGCCTCGCCGGTGGCCCACGGCGCGAACGTGAGCACGGACCCGGGTGGCGCCGCCGGGCGAGCGACGGCGGGCCGCGCGCCACGGCCGGCCTCCACGTCGCGGCCGGCCACCCCGGCGGTGGACGACCCCCGCACCAGCCGGTCGAGGCGAGCGCCGGCGCGCGTCACGCGTCACCCGCCCCGGCCAGCACCAGGGCGGCGTCGTGGTCGGCCTCGATGAGCGTCAGGTAGGCTCGCCGTCGCGCGACCGACAGCGACAGGATCTGGCGCTCGCTCCAGTGGTACGTGCGGGCGAGCAGGTGGACCTCGCGCAGGAGCTGGCGACCGCGCTCGCGCAGCTCGGCCAGGATGACCTCGGCCAGGTACACCGGCGCCTCGATCCCGGCGTCGCACGTCGAACAGGTCGTCACGAGCGCGAGGTCGACGTCGGGGAGCGCGTCCTCGACGGCGGCGTCGATGGCCTCGCGGAGCTCCGGATCGATCGCGGCCGCGTCCGCCACCGTGAACGGCCCGGGGCGACCGTCGAGCTCGAGCAAGGTCGCGGCCAGGAGCGTGGCGCGTCCGGCGTCGAGCGCGCCCGCGGCCGCCGCCACCGCCTGATCGCGGGCGGTCGGCAGCCGGACGCGCACCCGATGATCGCCGTGTACCACCTCGATCTCGCGCGGCGCCGGCGGGGGGGCGCCCAGGCGAGTCAGGTCGATGACGAGGTCGTGGTCGGCGCCGCACGCCGGACAGGTCAGCTCCATCGCCAGCTCGCTGCCGAGCGAACGCTGGCGCAGCGCGACCAGCGCGAGGTCGCGTTCGCTGACCAGGAGCGCGTCGACCTCGGCGCGGGCCCGGCCGGGATCTCGTCCCGGTCGAGCCAGACAGCGGGCCAGGAGCTCGTTGCACAGCGCGACCGCGTTGCCCTCGCGGTCGGCGTGGACCAGCTCCTCCTCGAGGCCCGACAGCGGCCGCAGCCGGCCCGCGAGCGTCGAGGCCGTTGGCGCTTCACCCGGCACGGCCGTCCTCAGGTCTCGGGAGTCTCGACGTCGCGGACGGAGAAGCCCTCGTACTCGAGCTTGAGCGTCTGGATCGCGACCGCGTTGGCGTTGGCATCCATCTCGGGCAGCGCCTGGAACTCGCTCGGCCACGCCCGATGCAGCGTGTACTCGATGGCGGCGTTGCCCTGCATGTTGAGGACCTCGACGATGATCTCGCGCCGGTAGTTGAGCGGCGAGGTCGCGGCGTCGCCGAGCGGGCTGTTGACCTGGTTGGCCCAGTCGAGGAAGGTCCGGTCGTGGGTGACGCCGCCCTCGAGCGTGATGGGCTCGAACTTGGTGCGCCCCGGCATCTTGCGGACCACCGATGGACCGCCGGCCTCGCGCCACTCGATGGCCTCGGTGGTCTTCTTGATGGCCGACATCTTGGACAGGGCGGCGACCGGGATCGACGACGGCGAGAAGTAGACCCGGAACTTGAAGTTCTTGTACGGGTCCTGGCGGTGGGCGTTGACGGGGAAGGGGATCATGACGGCTCCTTCACGAGGCCAGCTTGGTCATCTGGCTGAGGGTCACGACGACGAACTCGGCCGGGCGCAGCGGCGCGAAGCCGACCATGATGTTGACGACGCCGTTGGCCTGGTCGATCTCGGTGGTGGTCTCGGCGTCGCACTTGACGAAGTACGCCTCCTTGGAGGTGGCGCCGGCGAACGCGCCGTTGCGGTACTGGGTCTCCATGAAGGCGCCGATCGTCACGCGCAGGGCGCGCCACAGGTCGTGGTTGTTGGGCTCGAAGACCGCCCACTGGATGCCGTTGAAGATCGACTTGCGGAGGAACATGGCCGTCCGCCGCACCGGGACGTAGCGCCATTCGCTCGCCGGCCGCGTCGTGCGCGCGCCCCACGACACGATGCCGGCGCCGGGGATCGTGCGGATCACGTTGACGCCCAGCGGGTTGAGATCGTCCTGATGGGTGTCGAGGAGCTCGTGCTGCACGCCGCTGATGCTGGTCACCGTGGCGTCGACGCCGGCCGGCGCCTTCCACACGCCGCGCAGGCGGTCGGTCCGGGCGTAGAGCCCGGCGACCGCGCCGGCGGGCGGGAGCTTGAGCGTGGGGGCGCGGCCCTCGCCGACCGGGTCGCCGACGACGAGGTGCGGCCAGTACCAGCCCATGAAGTCGCTGGTCGTCGCCGAGCTGACGTCGTTGGCCGTGGCCGTGGTCGCGGCGGTGACGGACGCCGCCGCGTTCCGTGCCGGCAGGTCGGCGACGTAGAACAGATCGAGCTTGGGCCGGTTGATCACGTAGCCCAGGACCTCGCCGTGGAGGTCGGTGAAGGTGGTGCCCCCCGGATCGGCGCCCTGGGTGTTGGCCCACAGATCGGGCGCGAAGACCACCAGCGACGCGTCATCGATGCCGTCGAGGTTGCGCAGGATCGTGTTGAGCTGGGTAGCGGTGGCGGAGCTCGCCCCACCGGTGGCGGAGGCCATGGCGCCGCCATCGATCTGGGTGCCCGTCAGATCGCTGGGGCGGACCTGGGTCGTGACGTCGCGGAGCACGCCGAGGTTCGCCGGCGGCGTGGTGCCCGGATCCCAGCGGATGAAGCTGCTGCGGGCCAGCACCTGCGCGACGTCGTTTTCGGCGCGGTCGCCACCGATGCGCAGCCGATCGAAGTCCTCCACGAGCACGCGCCGGTCCGCGGGTCGTCGGAGGTCGCGGTAGAAGACCAGCACGCGGGCGTGCTCGCTGTCGTTGTTGGAGGCGGCGGTGAGCACGACCGAGAGATGGCCGTTGGCCCAGACGCCCGGCGTCGCCGCGACGAACGCGGAGTTGGTCGCCGGCACGATCGCCGAGAACGTGCGGCGGGCCACGCTCGACCCCGCCTGGGGCATCGCGCGCAGCACGTACGCCGAGGTGCCGCCGTTGGCGAAGAAGGCCCCGACGGCGTAGCGCATGGTGACGCGGGTGGTGCCCGTCGCGGTCGCCCGGAGGTACCCACCAAAGACACGCTCGTAGTCGGCAATGCCCTTGATCTTCACCGGCGCGAGCGGGCCCCGCTCGGTCTCGCCGACGAAGATGGTCGTGGACGTGGGTACGCCCTCGACGACGCGAACTCCGCTCGACACCTCCCGGACGTAGACGCCCGGGTGCAACATCGACGACATGGTCCCTCCAGATCTCCGTCGAGAAGGCAGATCTCGCCCGGTGCTCGCGACGCGCGAGCTGGCGGCCCCCCGAGGATGCGTTGACGCGTCGGCACGCTAGCAACGCGTCGTGAAAATCGTCAAGGGTGCGCGCGTCGCTTCAGAGGCGAGTGCCAGACTTTTGCGTCGCTTTCCGGAGTGATGGTCAATCCGGATTCGCTCCGAGAGTGGCGCGCTCGCGATCCGTGTCAGTTCACCCATCAGGGGTGATGGCGCGCAGGTGACGGGTCGCGTGGGGCCCGGAGCAGGCATGGTTCACCGCGGACGGGTGAGCTCGGCCCCAGGGGCCGGACCGCGCGCGTGCTACGCTCGCTCGTCGATGACCGGCGCGGCGGTCGAGGGGCTGGCGATCGAGGTCGACGAGCATGCGACCACGGCGACGCGCGTCGTGGGCGTCGTCCGCGGGCGGGTGGCGCGGGCGTGTCGCTGTGACGGGCTGCGCGTGACGCTGGTGCACCGCGGGTCGTACCCGCGGGGGTTCCGCGAGCTCCGCGAGGAGCGGGCGCGGCAGGAGGTGGCCGCGGGGAGCGAGTGGCCGGCCGGGCACGAGCTGGCGCTGCCGTTCGAGCTGGCCGCGCCCGGGTTCCCGCCGACGTACCGCGGCGCGCTGGTGTCGGCGTGGTGGCAGCTCGAGCTCGAGCTGCGGGTGGCGGGTGACACGGCCGCGACCTGCGCGCGGGAGCTGCCGGTGACGCTCGCCGCCGACGCCGGCGTGGCGGTGCTCGCGCCGCTGCCGGCGCGCGCGGCGGTCGAGCGCGTGAGCGCGCGAGCGGTGGGGAGCTCGGCCGCGGTCGTGGCCGTGGTGGCCGCGCTGGTGGTCGCCGCCTTCCGCGGGGGCTCGTGGCTCGCGTGGCCCGCGCTCGTCGTGCTGGCGGCGGCGCTGTTCGCGCTGCTCGGGTTCGTCGTGCAGTGGCGCAACGAGCGCCGGATGGGCGACGTCCAGCTCGGCTTCGAGGCGGACGGCGACGACGTCCCGCACTGCGTGGTGTGGACCCGGGCCGACGCGCCGCCGGCGGCGGTGCGCGTCGAGCTGGTGGCGACCGAGGTCCTCTACACCGACGTCCGCGCGCGCGCCGAGCGCAAGCGCCACGAGGAGGTGGTCGCCCGCCACGCGCTCGCGCTGGCCGCCGTCGCGCCGGGCACGTATCGCGCGCCGGTGCCGCGGCTCGACGCGCCGTTCACGATGACCAACGGCCTGGGCTCGGGCGTCGCCTGGCATGCCCACGCCGTCGTGACCGCCGCGGCCGGCGTCCACGTCGAGCGGCGCCGCGCGCTGGAGGTCCGGCCGGCCCGCGGCCCGGGCAGCCGGCGCCCCGGCTGATCCCCGGCGCGCGCCGGGCGCGCCGTCACGGCGGGACCATCGGGCCGATGTACGCGGTGGCCGCCACCACGTCGTCGTACCACTTGCGGGTCGCGCGCGACGGGTTGGAGCCGGTGTGCAGGGACAGCGAGACGTGATCGATCGTGAGGGTGTCGACGTCGCGCAGGCGGAGGCCCGGGAAGTCGGCGACCACCTCGCCGTCGATCCAGCAGGTGATGCGCCCGTCGCGCTGGCCCGGGGTGTTGGCGCGCAGCATGACCTCGTAGGCGTACCAGCGCCCGAGCTCGGGGATGACGTCGGGCCGGGGCTCGAACTCGGGCCCGAAGTCGCCGGGGATGCTGGAGTTCGGCAGGACGCGACCGTCGGGGAAGAAGTGGTCGCCGTAGTTCGAGCGCTGGCCGGGGTGATAGATGTAGATGTTGAGCTCGCCGGGCGACGGCGTCGCCGCCTCGCCGCGCCAGTGCTCGTACGCGATGAGGTACTTGTTGCTGCCGTCGGCGGGGACGCCGGGCGACGCGTTGCCGTTCACGTAGTAGCCGGCCGAGATCTCCGCGCCGTTGTGGCTCGAGCCGGTCACGTCGAACGTGTCCTCGTAGCGCGAGTAGTAGCGGAGGTAGAGGACGTCGAGGTCGCCGGTCAGCACCCGCGCGATCGTGTTGCTCAGCTCCGCGGTCTGCTGCGGCGCGGTGAACTCCACCGCGCGGCCGCCGGCGTGGACGTTCGCGGGCTCGGTGGCGATCCGCACCTGGTGGTAGACGGCGTCCCAGGTGCGCGTCAGCTCGGCGGCGGAGGCGTAGCTCTCGAAGTCGTCGGCGAACAGCACCCGCGGATCGCCGGCGATGCCGACGTCCCCCGGGTACATCGCGGCGATGCCGTCACCGGGCATGCCGCCGCCGTCACCGCTGCCGCCGTCGCCGCCGTCGCCGCCGCCCGCGCCGCCACAGGCCGCGCCGGCGAGCAGCGCGATCGCGAGCGCGCGAGGGTGCGGGCGCGGGTGGGCGTCCGCGCCACCGGGCCGGGCGCCACCGCCGATCCCGATCCCGCAACGGTGGCGCCAGCTCATCCGACGAGCCTACACGAGCTCCACCCCGCCAGCGGTGCGGATCAGGGGGGCGACCGGAACCACGGTGGATCCTCGCGACGGCGGGACGCGTCGGCGTCCGGTGCGTGGAGCGGGCGGGCTCGCGTCCGTCGGCGCGTGATGGCGGGCAGCTCCCCCGGCATGCGAATGCGGGCGCGGGCCCGCCGCGACCTGAGGGCGCAGCGCCGGGGTCCGGTGCGCGGCGCGGTCAGCCGTGATCGGCGTCGGCCGGGGCGTCGTCGGCCGGGGCGTCGGCGTCGACGGCCGGGGCGTCGGCGTCGGCGGCCGGCGAGGGCTCGGCGAGGATGGCGTTGACGTGGCGGAAGAGGGCGCGGGCGGCGCCGGGCGGCTTGCCGGTGTCGCGCTCGCGGCGGGCGCCCTCGATCAGGGCCGGCAGGCGGGTGTGATCGGCGTGGGGATAGGCCGCGCGGAAGGCGGCGGACGCGGCCTCGTCCTCGACGAGGCGGGTGCGCCAGCGCTCGGCGTGGTGGAAGCGGCCGGGGTCGCTGACGCCGGTGGTGCGGACGTTCTCGAGCCGCCGGGCGAGGTCGACGAGGTCGACCGAGCGCAGGACGCCGGCCAGGTTGCGCTCGGCGCGGCGGCGCGCCGACAGGGCGGTGACGGCGCGGGCGCGCTCGATGTCCTCGCGCAGCTCGTCGTCGAGCTCGAGGCGGACCAGGGCCGAGGCCGAGAGCTGCATGAGCGCGCTGGCGAGGCGGGCCGAGTCGGCGCCGGCGTCGCGCACGGCGCGGCGCGCCACCTGACGGCGGCTGGCGCCTCGATCGTCCCGGTCGTCGCGCGCGGACATCGCGCCATCATGCCCGAGAAGGGGCGCCGGGTGGCGGCTTCGACCGCGGCCGCGCCTGGGCGACTCGTGGCACAGTGGCGCCCGGATGCAGCTCGACGCCCGGCTCCGGCTGTTCATGTACCTGATCGGGGTGTTCCTGACCTGCCTGCTGATCGGCAACCTGATCGGCGGCAAGCTGACCTCGGTCACGATCCTCGGCGACGAGCGGCTGATCTCGGCGGGGCAGCTCTCGTTCCCGCTCACCTTCGTCCTCACCGACATCGTCAACGAGTTCTACGGCCGGCGCACGGCGCGGGCGCTGCCGATGCTCGGCTTCTTCATGACCGCGCTGGCGTTCGGGCTCCTGCACCTGGCCGGGGCGGTGCCGTTCGCCGCGCAGACCGCGATCACGCCGGCGGCGTTCGAGAACGTCTTCACCAGCGCGACCCGGATCCAGATCGCGTCGATGATCGCCTACCTGGTCGCGCAGTTCCTCGACATCGGCGTCTTCTTCCTCATCAAGAAGGCGACCGGCGACCGCTTCCTGTGGCTGCGCGCCACCGGCTCGACCGCGGTCTCCCAGCTCGTCGACACGATCCTGGTCACCTGCATCGCCTTCACGTTCCTGCCCGCCAGCGCGCTGGTGAACACCATCCTCACCTCCTACGCGGTGAAGCTGGTGGCCGCGGTCGGGATGACGCCGGTCATCTACGCCCTGCACGAGCTGCTCGAGCGCCGCTTCGGGCTGCGGCCGGTGCCGGCCGAGCCGCGGTGAGCCCGCGCCCGGGCGCGGGCGGCGCGGGGCGCGATCAGCGCCACTCGTCGACGAGCGGGCACGACGCCAGGCCGTGGCGCGTCATCGCCTGCTCGAGCTTCTGGCGGCGGGCCGCCTTGTCCTGGCCGAGCTGCGCGAACTCGACGAGGAACGCCCGCCCCTCGCGGGAGGTGATGTTGGCGTCGATCCACTGCGCCATGAGGTAGGTGCCCTGAGCACCCGGCTCCTGATCGGCGCCCGACCGGACCTTGGCGTTGCACAGCTTCTCCAGGTCGGCGGCGGGGGCGGCGTTGCTCGCCGCGCCGGCGGGCGCGCTCGAGCCGCTCTGGCAGGCGGCGAGCGCGGCGAGCCCGAGGCTGACGGCGAGGGCCGCGGCCACGGCGACGGCGCGGGCGAGGGCGGGGGACGGGGCGGGGGTCGGGCGAGACGGCATGCCGCAGGCACCATAGCTCGACGAACCGGCTCCGGGATCTGGAACTGGCGCGCGGTTCCCGCTATGAACGGAGACGTGGCGCCCACGGGCGCCGCGGAGGAGCAACATGGCCTACGTCGTCGCCGACCCGTGCGTGAAGTGCAAGTACACCGACTGCGTCGCGGTCTGTCCCGTTGACTGCTTCTACGAGGGCAAGAACTCG
The DNA here is from genome assembly GCA_900696455.1 of uncultured delta proteobacterium. GTDB lineage: Bacteria > Myxococcota_A > Polyangia > Haliangiales > Haliangiaceae > UBA2376. The sequence goes on along the minus strand of CAADGB010000035.1, from coordinate 12,071 downwards.
CTCGCGATCAACCCCGACGAGTGCATCGACTGCGGTGCGTGCGAGCCCGAGTGCCCGACCACCGCGATCTTCGAGGAGAGCGAGCTGCCGGCGAAGTGGGCCGCCTACAAGGACATCAACGCCGTGGTGTCCGGCGCCAAGTCGGCCAGCGACATCGACAAGAGCGCGCTGCCGCCCAACATCGCCGCCGCCATCGACGGCGCCTCGACCTGGCCCAACATCACCGAGCAGAAGAAGCCCATGCCCGGCGCCGACGACGCGGCCAAGGAAGAGGGCAAGATCGCCGAGCTGTCGCTCGACCCACCCTGAGGGACAGCCCCGACGCCGCGCCAAGCTCGACCTCGGGGTCCGAGCAGTCCGGATCGGCCCGAGATCGCTGCAAGGCGGGGCTGAACGCCCGCGCAGTTCCCCGAAAGGTCCGGCCAGGTGTCGAGAGGGCATGCGCAACCTGCAGCTCCTCTCCACCTCCTCCATCCTCCTGATGGCGGCCGGCGCGTGCACCACGCTCGGCCCCACCCCCGCCACCACCGGGCTGTCGGCGCGGCCCATGGACCGCGACGGGCTCGAGGCCCAGGTCGGGCTGGTGCCCGGACATCACCTGAGCGCGTCGGTGGTCGCCTCGCCCGAGGGCACCAGCGTCGAGCAGCTCTCGGCCGCCGCCCAGGTCGACGAGTGGCTCGGCCTGCCCGGCCTGGTGCTCGCGGTGCGGCGCTTCGGCCGCGACGGCGACACGCCCATCGAGCCGGTGCTGGGCTACCGGCGGGCGTTCGGTGACGGCGCCGGCGCGCTGGCCGGCTTCGTCTACGGTGGCCGCGCCGGCCACGAGGAGCGCGGCGCCTCGTACCGGGTGCGTCGGCTCGGCGCCGAGCTGGCGGGAGATCTGCGGCTCGCGCCCAGCCGCTGGGTGGAGCCGCACGTCTTCGGCGGCTTCAACCTCCACGACCTCGACGCCCGCGGCGCGTTCTGCACCGACGCCGACGGCCAGTGGGGCCAGGACTGCAGCACGCCGCCCGATCCGCCGTCGCCGGTGATGGAGACCGAGGTCCGAGGCCGGTTCGTCGCCGCCCACGTCGGCGTCGCCGCCGAGCTCCTGCGCCACCGCCACGGCTGGTTCCAGGGCGGACGAGTCGCGTTCACCGCCGCCGGCGGCACGATGCCGCACGTCGAGGCCGGGGCGCGGACGCGCGACGAGGCCTACTTCTCGTTCGGCCTCACGCTGGCGGTCGCGGTCGGCGCCAGCCCGTAGCGGCCCCTCGGGTATGCTGGGCGGACCGTGTACTTCTTCGACCCGGACTACCTCGAGCGCGCCCGGCTCCGCGACGGCACCGAGTGCCTGGTGCGGCTGATCCGGCCCGAGGACAAGGAGCTGCTCCATCGCGGCTTCCTGAGGCTGTCGCCGGAGAGCCGCTACCGCCGCTTCTTCACGGTCAAGAACGACCTCACCGCCGACGAGCTCCGCTACCTGACCGAGGTCGACGGCGTCCGCCACTTCGCGCTGGGCGCGGTCAGCCTCGACGGCGACGACGGCCTGGGCGTGGCGCGCTTCATCCAGCTCGCCGGCGAGCCCGGGGTGGCCGAGGCGGCGATCGCGGTCGCCGACGAGCACCAGGGCAAGGGCCTGGGCTCGCTCCTGTTCCAGCGCCTGGTGGCGGCCGCCGCCGAGCGCGGGGTCGCGCGCTTCCGCTGCGAGGTGCTGGGCACCAACCACGGCATGGCCGAGCTGGTGCGCTCGCTGGCGCCCGACGCCAGGGTGCACGTGTCGAGCGGCGTGGTCTCGATCGAGTTCGACGTGCCGCCGCTCGCGCCCGAGCACCCGGCCGACGAGCCGCCGCGGGAGAGCGGGCTCTACCGGTTCTTCGGGATGGTGGCCCAGGGCGCGGTCGAGTGGGCGCAGGCGTGGCAGCGGGCCGGGCTGCGCTTCCTGGGCGAGGACGTCTCCGAGGACCGCGGGAGCTGGGACGGGACGTCGCGCGACGAGGAGGAGTGAGGCCGCGGCCAGGTGCGGTGGGCGCTAGGTGCGGTGGGCGATGAGGACGGAGCAGGGCGCGTGGCGGATGATGGTCTCGGCGACGCTGCCCAGCATGAGGCGACGGAGGCCGCGGTGGCCGTGGGTGCCGACGGCGACCAGATCGAAGCCCTCGGAGGCGGCGGTCTCGGTGACGGCGTCGGCGGGCGCGCCGTGGACCAGGCGGAAGCGCACCGGGCGACCGGCGGCGGCCTGGGCCGCCTCGATCCTGGCCCCCTGCTCGGCGGCGGCCTGGGTCAGCGCGCTGCGCAGCGCGTTGAGCGCGCCGGTGCGATCGCCGAGCGCGGTCAGGCCCCACGAGCCGACCGGGTACTGCCAGGCGTTGACCACGTGGATCTCGGCGTCGGGCGCGGCGACCAGGAGCGCGCTGGCCAGCGCGCCATCGGCGGCCTGGGCGAAGTCGGTGGCGACCAGCACCTTGTGGAAGCGGCCGTCGCCGGCCGGGCCGCGGGCGACCAGCACGTTCTTGTGTGCCAGCCGCGACAGGCGCTCGGCGACGCTGCCGAGGAAGAACCGGCGCACGCCGGTGCGGCCGTGGGTGCCGCACACGATGAGGCCGGCGTCGAGCTCGCGCGCCAGCTCGGCGATGGCCTCGTCCGGGGCGCCCGCCTTGCGCACGCCGGTCGCCGCCACGCCGGCCTCGGCCGCCCGCGCCACCCGCGCCGCCAGCTCGCGCTCCTCGTAGGCAGTGAGCTCTTGCTGCAGGGAGCTCAGCTCGAGCGCCGCCACCTCGGCCTCGGGCGTGAAGGACGCGGTCTCGGTCGGGGTCTCGGCGAACGCGATCGTCAGATGGGCCTCGTGCTGCCGGGCCACGGCGAGGGCGCGGGTGAGCGCCAGGTCGGCGGGGGCGGAGAAGTCGGTGGCGACGACGATGTTGCGCATGGGCATGGCGGGCGACCTCGCGCCTAGCTTCGCACGAACGCCAGCCGCTGACCGCCGCGGGCCGCCGCTACCGGGCCACGCGCCGCGCCCCGGGCGCGACCCGATCGCGCCGGGCCGGCAGGATCCGGGTCAGAACCGGGCCTCGTAGTCGGCGCCCAGCCACAGCTCGGGCGACGGGGAGCGGGCGGCGGTGCTGGCGCGGTCGTCGAGCCACAGCACGAGGTCGGCGCGGACCCGGGCCCGATCGCGCTTGCGCATGCGGTAGCCGACCTCGACCGAGGTCTCGAGCGACTGCTCGAGGTACGCGGGGTCGGCGATGTCCTCGTTGAGGTAGCGGACGCGGCCGCGCACCCGCAGGCGATCGTCGGGCTTCCACAGCGCGGTGGCGAGGGCCGACAGGTCCTGGCGCTTGTCGGCGCCGCGGCTGTCGTCGAGGAGCGCGTGGCGGGCCTGGGCGAACAGGGTCAGTTGCTTGCTCGGGACCAGCCGCGCGCGCAGGGTCGTGACGAAGCGGCGGCCGGTGCAGGTGATGGGCTCGCCGAGCTCGCCGTCCTCGAACAGCACCTCGTAGCAGGGCGGGATCACCATGCCGCCGGCGTCGCGGCGGTCGCCCTGGTCGAGGCCCTTGTCGGTGGCCTGCAGCCACACGCCCCAGCGGAACTGGCGGGTGGCGTCGAAGTCGGGGCGGACGTAGACGTCGCCGCGGGCGACGTAGACGAAGTCGTCGACGATCTCGCCGGCCACCTGCTGCTGGATGGGGACCAGCGTCCGCCACACGTCGAGGCCGGTGCGGACGCGGACCGCGCCGTGGCGGCCGGTGTAGCGGAGCCGGGCGCCGTGCTCGCCGCGGGCGCGCTGACCCTCGACCTCGTCGGCGGCGGCGATCGAGCCGGCGTAGGGGTTCGCGAAGTCGGGATCGTAGTAGCGGGCCGAGACCTCGACCTCCTGATCCTTCAGGTTGCGGGTGGCGCGCAGGATCGCCGCCGGCCCGCCGCCGCCGCGCACCGGCCCCGGGCCGCGCGGGATGCGATCGAAGCTGTGGGTGACCTCGGCGAAGACGTCGTAGATGCCGCGGCCCATGCCCATCATCGCGCCGACCGCGCCGTGGCGGCCGCCGATCGGCCACCGCGACCACTCCTGGGTGTCGAGGCGGACGTCGGCGGGGGTGTCGGGCAGCCAGGTGGTGGTGGCCCCGTAGGCGGTGACGCCGACGTAGTCGCGGCGGGCGGCGAAGTAGGTCACGTTGCCGCCCACCAGCGACTCGGCGAACATGTTCGGCAGGGTCTGGTAGGCGAACTCGGGCGCGGGCGCCAGCGGCGCGCCGTCGGGGCGGACGTAGACGTCGGGGGCCGAGCACGCCGGGTTGGCGTCGTCGCGCGGGTCGTCGCACACCCCGGGCGCGGTGTTGGCGATCTCGTACTGGTAGATGCTGCGGTGCTGGTAGCTGCCCCAGCCGAAGGCCTGCAGGCGGCCCTGGCCGAGCGGGATCTGCTCGGTGCCGACGGCGAGGCCGCGCAGGCCCTCGCTCCAGCCGAAATCGGGGGTGACGTAACGGTAGCGGAGGTCGCCGCCGCACGGCGTCGCCGCCAGCTCGCCGGTCGACTGCCGGCACGACCGCACCAGGTCGTAGCCGCGGGTGAGCTGATCGTCGAGGTAGAGGCCGTTGGGGGTGTAGTCGGTCGCGGTGTCGAAGGTCAGGCGCTCGCCGAAGCCGACGCGGTAGGTGCCGGCGATGAGGTCGAGCTGATCGGTGCGGTAGCGGACGAAGGCCGTGGGGACGTGGAGCTGGTTGCTGGCGGGGTCGGCGAGCAGCGCGTCGCGGTTGGGATCCCACACCACCTCGCCCACCCGCAGCCGGGTCAGCGACAGGGCGAGGCCGGCGGTCAGGTCCTTGCCGGCGGTGACGCGAGCGCGCACGCCCACCGGCGGCGCGATGCGATCGCTGTGGGCGGCGCGGGTGAAGACGCGCACGAAGCCGTGGGGCTCGTACTTCGAGCGCTCGCGGCGCCGGATGATGAGGAAGGACGAGATCGCGAGCAGCTTCTCCTCGGTCAGCACCCCGGCCGCCACCAGGTCGACCGGATCGGCGATGAAGCCGTTGAGGGTGCGGTACTCGATGATGGCGTCGGCGTCGGCGTAGGTCAGGTTGGGCAGCGAGTACAGCTCCTCGCGGGTCGCGGTGTCGAGGTCGACGCCGCGATCGAGGAGCACGCGCAGGGCGTCGTAGGTCTCGGGCGTGATCTGGCCCGACGCCAGGAGGTCGTCGAGGTCGTCGTCGGTGTCGACGTCGATGAACGCCTCGTAGGGGATGGCGGCCGCCGGCGCCGCGGCCAGGGTGAGGGCGAGGGTGGCGAGGAGGGTGCGCTTCAGCATGGGCGGGGGGAGCAGGCGGCCCACAGGCCGCGGCCGAGGGTGCGCGCCCGCAGCTCGAGCTCGTCGAACTCGTCCTTGCGGTCGGTGCCGTTGGGCGGGATGTGCAGCACGCAGCCGTAGCCGCGCTCGACGATCGCGGTGTTGACCTCGGCCCCGCCCACCGAGACGTAGGCGAGGAGCCGGCCGAACCGATCCTCGCGCTCGACGTCGAAGCGGAGCTCGACCTCGCGGCCGTCGACCAGGTCGCGGTTGAGCTGAGCGGCCTCGGGCCCCCAGCACTCGACCTCGGTCGTCGACTCGGGGGTGTCGACCATCAGGTAGCGGACGCGGCGGCCGTCGGTGAGCTCGACGGTGTCGCCGTCGATCACCCGGCCGACGGTGGCGGTCTCGACGTCGTCGCCGCCGCATGCCACGACGACGGGCGCCGTGGCCAGGAGCATGGTCGCGATCGTCGGCTTGCCGGTCACGGTCACGGTCACGGTCGGGACGACGGCCGACCCCGGCGATGCCACCGCGACCGTCGGATCGACGGTATCACGGCCGCCGCCGCCGCCGGGCCTCATCCGCGCGACTTCGCCGTGGCGGCCGGGCGCCGTGGGCCTGGCCGGGCCGGCGCGACCACGTATCGCGGGCGATCCGGGAGATCGCTGGTAGCCTCGACGGCCATGACGAAACGATGGGGACGTCGCGGGCCCGGGCCCTGCCGAGGCACGAGCTGGGTGATCGGGATGATCGGGGCGGTCGGCGCCGCCGGCGTGATGCTGAACCCGGCGGCGCGCGCCGACGCGAAGCCTCCGCCGCCACCGGCCGTCGACCTGATCACGTTCGCGCACGGCGCGCTGCCGGTGGCGGCCACGATCGACGGCAAGGCCCAGGGCGTCGAGCTCGAGGGCCTGGTCCGCGCCAGCGACGGCAGCCCCGGGCGGTTCACCCTGGTCCGCTCGGGCGACGCGAAGACCGTGGTCGAGCTGGTGTACGAGCTGCCGGCGCCGACCACGTTCACGGCGTTCGCGGTGCCCGACGTCGCCGAGGTCCCGTCGAAGCACATCACGTTCGTGCGCCAGGTCGAGGTCCACGGCTCCGCCGCCGCCCCCGATCGCGGCTTCGCGCTCCTGGCCTCCGCCACCCTCGCGCCTCACGCCCGTCCCGACGAGCGGACCGCGCTGACGATGGCCGGCGGCAAGCCCGCGGCCGTGCGCTGGGTCAAGGTGCGCCTGAGCGGGGGGCTCGACCTGCCCGCCGGCAAGGCTACGCTCCAGTTCAGCGAGCTCATCGGGCACGGGCGCCAGGACGCGTCGCCGCTCGCCAGCCACTTCGCCGGCGTGTGGAAGGGGCGGGGCGTGCTGATCGAGCTGCAGCAGCAGGGCGCGACCGTCACCGGCTGCTACGACAGCGACGGCGGCGAGCTGAGCGGCACGGTCAGCGGCAACCTCCTGCGCGCGGTCGGCGTCGATCCCGGCGACAAGGTCAAGAGCTCGTTCATCCTGGCGGTCGGCAGCGACGGCGCGCTGCGCGGCCTGCGCTCGACCAACGGCGCGCCCTTCCGTCCCTACCAGGGGCCGGTGGCGCCCGCCGGCACGCGGACGACGTGCAGCGCGCCGCCGCCGCGGCTCGGCTGCGGCGCGATCATCCACGCCATCAACTTCGACTTCGACTCGGCGACGATCCGTCCCGAGTCGGCGCAGGTCCTGACCGAGCTGCACGCCGGGCTCGCCGGCGAGCGCACGGCGACGATCGTGATCGAGGGCCACACCTCGAGCGAGGGCGCCGTCTCCCACAACCTCGAGCTGTCGCGGCGCCGCGCCCAGGCCGTCGTCGACGAGCTCGTCCGCCGCGGCCTCGATCGCAAGCGCATCCGCGCCACCGGCAAGGGCTCGGCCCGGCCCCTCGCCCCCAACAGCGACGAGACCGGCCGCTCCATGAACCGCCGGGTCGAGGTCCAGTGCACCTGAGCGCGCGGCCGCCGGCTGTCCGCGCGCCGGACCGATCAGCTCACGGGCAGCTCACGGGCACTCGGGCGGGCTGTTGACGGCGCCCGGGGTGCCGCGGTCGGTGCCGGGCGGCGCGGGCATGGGGCCGATGCCGTTCTCGTAGAGCGGGATCGGATCGGGCGTGGTCAGGTTGGCGGTGCATTGGGTGCCGTCGCTGTCGAGCATCCACGAGGCGCCGACCACCGACGTCGACGCCCAGGTGGCGGTAGCGAGGTTGGCGTTGTCGATGCCGATCTGGAACATCGACGGCCCGTTGGTGAGCCCGAACCCGAAGGTGCGCGTGGGCTGGAGCGCGTAGGGCAGGCCGTTGTTGGTGGCGGTGCGGGCGAAGACGATGAGCGCGCCGGTGGCGAGGCGGACGCAGTCGCCGCCGGCCGGCACGATCGGCGTGGTGCCGAGCGTCGCGCCGCCGGCCTGCAGGCCGTTGAGGTCGACGTCGGCGGTGGCGCGCAGCTCGAACCACTCGCCGGTCGCGTCGGCCACGTTGTTGGGGTCGGGCATCCACTCGTTGATGACGAGCTGGCCGATGGTGGGCTTGACGATGGGGCGGAGCGCGCCGAGGCCGGTGTCCATGCACATGCCGGCGGTGCTGGTCCCGCAGTCGGAGTTCTCGGCGCCCGGGGTGCCGCGATCGCCGGCGCCGTAGACGACCGTGCCGTCGCACAGGTTGGTGGAGAGGTCGTTGTCCTCGGGGCTGGTCAGCCCCTGATCGAGCTGGATGGTGCGGCCGGCGCGCGAGCTGGTCCAGGTCAGGCTGTCGAGCTCGGTGGCGCCCATCAGCACGCGCACGGTGTCGCCGGCGTTGGTCAGGTTGAAGGTGAAGGTGGCGTCGACCCGGGGCAGGCCGCCGTTCTCGGCCATGACGCTGTTGCGGGCGAAGACGAGGTAGGTGCCGGCCTGGACCTGACGGCACTCGGTCGCGTTGATGACCGCCGGGCTGCCGGTCGAGCGCGCGACGCCGAGGCCGTTGATGTCGACCGTGCGGTTGACCAGGACCTCGATGAACTCGCCGTTGGCGTCGGTGACCGCCGACGGATCGGGCAGGACCTCGGTGATGACGAGGTCGCCGAGCTGCGGCGGATCGGTCGCGCGCATCGTGCCGCCGTCGTCGCACATCCCGGGCTGCACGTTCATGCACGCCGGGTTGGCGGCGCCGGGCGTGCCGTAGTTGGCGGGCTCGTACTCGTAGGTCGCCGAGGCCTCGGTGTCGCACCAGTTGGCCAGCACGTCGTTGCGCTGGTAGTCGGGCGGCTGGCTGCCGTCGAGGGCGAAGCTGCGGCCGGCGCGGGCGGCGCCGTAGATCGCCTCGTCGACCAGGGTCTCGCCGCAGCGCAGCGCCAGGCGCCCGCCGTCGGTGTTGAACAGGCTGCCCAGGGTGTTGGCGTAGCCGTAGTCGACGTGGGCCGGCGCCAGGTCGGGCAGGACGTTGCCCAGCACCAGGTAGCCACCGGCCGGGATGGTGACCGCCCGCATGGCGTGGCGGCTGGGGCTGGTGTTGGTGGGGCGGCCGTGCTCGAGCACCACGCCCTGGAGCTCGATGGGCTCGCTGGTGGCGTTGTAGATCTCGAACCACTCCTTGCCCTCGTCGGCGCCGCTGCCGCCGGGCGGCGTGCCGTAGTCGGCCAGGACCTCGGTGATGACGAGGTCGCCGGCGAGGAGCCCGCTGCACGACGCGCCGTCGTCGTCGCCGGGACCGCAGGCGGCCGCCAGGGCGGCGACGAGGAGGCAGGGGAGCACGGGAAGCGAAGCGCGCATGGCGAGATCCTCTCAGAGTCCGGCCGCGGAGTCGGTCGGGTTCGTCACGTCGCCGGGTCGGACCAGCCCGGGGATGGGCGACAGGATGATCTGCCCGGGGCGGTCGACCTGGATCTGGAGCTGCTTCCGCCGGGTGTGCTTGTTGGTGTAGGCGCTGACCACGCCCTTGACGACGATGAACTCGCCCTTCCACGCCATGAGCCCGGTCGAGGCGAAGACGTCCTTGTCGAAGAAGATGAGCGGGAAGTCACCGAACATCTTGCGCGACAGGCTGACCCGGGTCGGGCCGCGGTCGCCGAGGCGGATCTCGCCGACGGTGGCCAGGATCGACACCTCCTGGCCCAGGCGCTCCTCGATGCGGCGCATCGAGTCCCAGTGGGTGAGCACGATGAAGCTGGGGTCGTTGTCGATCTGGGGCTGGTAGCGGGCGATGAAGTCGCCGCGGGCGTCCCACCACGCCTTGCGCTCGTCGTAGTCCGGGTAGTGGGGCAGGCTCGGGTCCCAGATGCCGCGGCGGGCGGCGCGGGCCTCCTGCTCGGCCGCCACCATCTCGTCGTGGAAGCGGCGCGAGTAGCCGTACTTGGTGAAGTACGGGCTCATGCCGGCGCGGATGCACTCGACGTTGTAGTTGAGCCACCTGCCGTCCTTCTCGACGAAGACGTAGGCGAGGTAGCGGTCGTAGCGGTCGCGGATCTCGCGGGCGTCGTCGCGCTCGAGGCGGACCTTGGTGTGGCCGCGGAAGAACTCCTTGGCCCAGGTCGTGGCCAGGTCGCCCAGCGGGGTGGCGGCCTTGACCGGGTGCTTGCTCTTGCCGCGCTTGGCCGCGAGGTAGGCCATGAAGTCGGTCTCGGCGGCGCGCCGATCGCGATCGTTCTTGAAGGTCTCCTCGGCGTCGAGGCCGAGCAGGCGCAGGCCGCTGTCGAGGCCGTCGACCCGGATCGTGTCGCCGTCGGTCACCTTGGTGAGGTGGAACTCGCCGATGACGAGGCCGGGCGCCTCGAGCTTCTTGAGCGAGGCCTGGGCCTGCTGGCGCTGGTAGCGCGCGCCCTGGGGCGGGCCGCAGGTGGCGACGAGGAGCGCGGCGGCCAGCGCGAGCAGGAGGCGCCGCGGCAGCCAGCGGGGGGGACGCGAGGTCAGGGGCATGGCGGGTTGCTCGCGCCCGGCGTGCCGGGCAGGCCGATGGTGGTGGGATCGGCGTCGTCGGTGGCGTCGACGCACCAGGCGGCGGGATCGTCGTTGGTCGTGGCGTCGGGCGGCTCGACGCCGAGCGCCCAGGTGCCGGCGGTGGGCAGGCCGTCGGTGCGGACCCGGTCGATGCGCAGGTCGCAGGCCACGACGTCGATGACGCCGCTGCCATGGATCGACTGCGCGGTGCCGCTGGAGGTGAGGAAGTCCGGAAACCAGCCGTAGTCGGTGTGGACCGGGCGGACGTCGTCGCCGAAGAAGGACAGGACCGCGCGGTCGCCGGCGGCGACCACCAGGCTGCGGCGCACGATGACCCGGCCCTCGCCCGAGCCGTCGAGGCGCACGAAGCGGAGGTGGAGGCCGTGGAGATCGACCTCGCCGCCGCTGGCGTTGTACAGCTCGATCCACTGCCCCTGATCGAGGTTGCTGTTGGCGTCGGCCTGGCTGCCGCGGATCTCGCTCACCACCAGGTCGCCGACGCCCACCGGCGGGCAGATCTCGTCGGCCTGCTCGCGGCCGCAGCCGCCGGCGAGCAGGAGCCCGACCACACCCCCGATGTGGAGTCCTCGTCGCACCGGCTCATGAGCATACATCAAGCTCCCGGGGGGCCCGGCGGAGAACGCCGCCGATCGGGCGCCGATCGGTCGGTCGCCGGCGTTGCTGCCCCCGATCGCGCGCGGTAGAAGGCGGTCGTGGAGCCGTTGCCCGACCGCGCCGAGGTCGCCATCGTCGGCGGGGGCATCGCCGGGCTGGCCACGGCGTGGGCGCTGGTCGAGCGGGGCCGCCGCGAGGTGGTCGTGCTCGAGCGCGACGAGGCGCTCGCGGCGCACGCCAGCGGCCGCAACGCCGCCATGTGCCGGGCGCTGGCCGAGGACGACGCGTGGACGGCCCTGACCGCGGCCGGCGCGGCGTTCCTGCGCCAGCCCCCGCCCGGCTTCGCGGCGGGGCCGCTGTGCGACGGCCGCGGCCTGGTGCTGGCGGTGGACGACGCGGCGGTGGCCGAGCTGGCGGCGCGCGCGGCGCGGTTCGGGCTGGCGCACGCCCGCGTGACCGCGGCCGAGGTCGAGGCGCGGTGGCCGGGGCTGGGGCTGGGGCGCGGTGGGCTGTTCTTCCCCGACGACGGCTGCATCGATCTCGGCGCGCTGGCCGATGGGTTCGCCCGCGGCGCGCGCGGCGGCGGGGCGCGGCTGTGCACGAGCGCCGAGGTCACGCGGGTGGTGGAGGACGGCGGCGAGGTCGTCCTCGAGACGGCGCGCGGTCGCGTGCGCGCGGGCCAGGTCGTGGTGGCCGCGGGGGCGTGGGCCGACGAGGTCGCGGCGCGCGCCGGCGCGCCCGGGCTCGGCGTGGTGTCGCGCCGTCGCCACGTCGTGGCCCTGCGCGCGAGCGCGCCGGCGGCGCCCATCGTGTGGGACGTCGGCGCGGCCGAGTGGTACGTGCGCCCGGCCGGCGCCGAGCTGTGGGCGTCGGCGTGCGACGGCGATCGGGTCGAGCCCGGCGTGATCGACGCCCGCCGCGAGGCCGAGGCCGAGGTCCGGGCGCGGCTGCCCGCCGCGCTCGCCACCGCGCCGCTGGCTCGGACCTGGGCCTGTCAGCGCACGTTCGCCGGCGGCCCGCCGGTGGTGGCGCGCGACGCGGCGCGGCCGTGGCTGGTGCGCGTGGTCGGGCTCGGCGGCCACGGCATCACCGCGAGCGCGGCGGTGGGGCGAGCGGCGGCGGCGCTGGTGTCGCGCGGGTGACGCCGGGCGGGCAGGTCACTTGCCGGCGTCGCAGGCGGCGATCTCGTCCATGTTCTTGGCGGCCAGCCCGCACGCGACGACGCGCTTGGGGGTCTCGCGCGAGCAGGTCTCGACGAACTTCTG
>CAADGB010000034.1 GCA_900696455.1 uncultured delta proteobacterium | reverse complement strand
GGCGGCGAGGTCGCGTCGGCGGGTCGGTCGAGCGGGCGCGACGCCGGCGCGTCGTCGGCGCCCCGCCAGGTCATGGCGAACGCGGCCGCCGCCGCCGCGAGGGCGACCACGGCCACGAGCGGGCCGACCCGGCGGCGGCGCGACGGGGCCGGGCCGACCGGATCGTCCGGGGAGGCGGTGGCCGGGACCGCCGCCGGTGACGGCCGGCTCCCGTCGGCGGGCGTGACCGGGCTGGCCTCGGGCACCACCACCCCCTCGTCGGCGTCGAGCGACGGCAGGACGCCCGGATCGGTGCCGGCGCGGGCGTGACCGAGCATCTGCGCCTTGGCGGCGATCCGCTCGGCGAACAGCCGCTGCATCTCCGCGGCGAGCGCCTCCCGCGGCGAGGTCGCGCCGAGCAGGAGCTGGGTCGCCGCGATCAGATCGTCGCGCATCGCCGCGGCCGACGGGTAGCGCCGATCGCGATCGCGGGACAGCGCGCGCAGACAGATGTCCTCGAGGAACGGCGGGTAGTCGGGGCGGTCGCGCGACGGTCGCGGGATCGGATCCTCGCAGACCGCGCGCAGCACCAGGAGCTCGTTGGCGCGCGCGAACAGCCGGCGCTGCGCCGTCAGCTCGTACAGGACGACGCCGAGGGAGAACAGATCGGAGCGGCGGTCGAGGGCCTCGCCGCGGCACTGCTCCGGCGACATGTACGCGACCTTGCCCTTGAGCTGGCCGGTCGCGGTCTGGGTCAGGCGGTGGGCGCCGGCGGCGATGCCGAAGTCGAGCACCTTGACCGCGCCGTCGTAGGTGACGAAGACGTTCTGCGGCGAGACGTCGCGATGGACCAGCTCGAGCGGCTGGCCGCGCTCGTCACACAGCTCGTGGGCCGCGGCCAGGCCCGCGCACGCCTCGGCGATGAGGTGCGCGGCGAGGCCGTAGCCGAGGCGCTCGCCGCGACCGACCAGGCGTCGGACGAGGCTCGACGCGTTCTCGCCCTCGAGCAGCTCCATCACCATGAACAGATCGCTGCCGACCTGTCCCAGCTCGTAGACCTCGACCACGTTGTCGTGGCGGATGAGCGAGCCGATGCGCGCCTCGTCGATGAACATCGACACGAACGCGCTCTGCCGCGACAGGTGCGGCAGGATGCGCTTGATCACGACGACGCGGCCCGAGGGCTCGCGGCCGAGGAACAGCTCCGACATCCCGCCCGAGGCCAGGAAGCCGAGGACCTCGTGGCGGCCGATGCGCGGTGGCACGTCCGGTACAGCGACTGCGAGCTCGGCCATGCTACGGTCACTATACGCGAGCCATGAGGAATCTCCGACGGAACATCGCGCTCGTCCTCGTCGCTGCGACCGGCGTCGCGTCGGCTCAGCCCATCGGCGACACCGCCGGTGATCGCGATCGCGCGATCGAGCTCTTCCGCGAGAGCGATGCGCATTACAAGCGTGGCGAGTTCGAACGCGCGGCGGCGCTCCTCCGCGAGGCCTACGCTGTCCACCCCGAGCCGACCTTGCTCTACAACCTGGCGCGGGCGCTGGAGGGGCTCGGCGACTTCATCGGGGCGATCGATCAGTACGAGCGCTACCTGAGCGCGGCGCAGGAGATCCCCGATCGCGGCGCGATCGAGCGCCGGATCGCCACGTTGCGGGCGCACGTCGCGCGCGTCGCCGCAGGCGAGGACGACGGCGCCGCGCCCACACCGCCGCCAGCGTCCGACGTCCGGACGGAGGCGCTACGCGCGCCGTTCGCGGGACCCGCGCCGTCGCGAGCGGAAGGTGGCTCACGACGCGCGCCGTGGATGATCGCGGGCGGTGGCGGCGTCGTGCTCGGTGGAGGTGCTCTCCTCGGCTACCTGTCGCAGCGCCGGTACGACGCCGCCGTGGCCGAGCCGGTGCAGGCCGAGGCCGTCCGGCTCCACGACCAGGCGCGCCGGCTGGCGACGGGCGCCAACGTCGCCCTGATGGTGGGAGGGGTGGTCGCGGTGGGCGGGGTGACCTGGGCGCTGCTGGCCCGCCGCCGCAGCTCGTCGCGGCTCGAGCCCGGCAGCGCGCGCCTCGACCTGGGCCCGGGCACGGTCACCGCCACCTGGGTGTTCGAGTGAGCGCGCGCGGCGGCGTCGTCCTGATCGCGCTGATGGTGGTCAGCGGTGCCTGCCGCGTCGACGAGCTCGAGCTCGACGGCAAGCGGTGTCCGTGCGCGCCGGGGTGGACCTGCGAGGTCGCCACCGAAACCTGCGTGCGCGATCCATCGGTCGACGCCGCGGTGTCCGATGGCGCCGACGTCGATGCGCCGGGCGGGGACGGCGGCGCGATCGACGCCGCGGGCGACGGCGGCGGCGACGGTGGCGCCGCGACGAGCTGCCTGGGCTCGAGCGGCGGCGCGGCGGTCTTCACCGACGATCTCGGCGATCTGATCGGCTGGGTGACCCGCGGCGGGAGCTGGAGCGCGGTCGGGGGCGAGGTCGTGCAGAGCGACACCGGCGGCGGGCTGACCTACGCGTTCCCGGCCGGGACCTCGTCGTTCACCGACTACCGGGTCGCGGTCACGGCGCGCCGGCTCGGCGGGGCCAGCTCGGGAACGATGGAGCTGGCGCTCCGCGTCGCGCCCTCCGGCGACGGGCACTACCACTGCGCGTGGGCGGCGACGACCGGCGCGCTCGCCCTGCGCTGGACCCGGAGCAACGGCACCCTGGGCGGCACCCTCGCCCAGGTCACGGTCGACGTCGGCGCCATCGCCGGCTACGACCCGGCGGCGCCGGTCGTGCTCGAGGGCCAGGTCCAGGGGACCCAGCTCCGCTGTTGCGTGCGCGGGATCGGCGGCGCGATCACCCAGGCGACCGACAACCGCTACGGCGCGGGCTCGCCCGGGATCCGGACCGGCTCGCAGGCCACCGCCTTCGACGACCTCGACGTCCGCGCGCCCTGACCGCGACGACCGCGACGACCGCGCCGCCCGCGCCGCCCATGCCCGATCGACGCGGGCGCACGAGCGCGCGAGCGCGGACGAAAACACTGGCGTGCACACGAGTTCGAAGTTTCCGAGAAAAGGTGTTTGACAATCTCGCGTGCACCGTTTACCTAGTCATCATCAGGTTCGATTGCTCCTGCGAGCGAGCCGAGCCTGGTCCCGACGGGTGGCGAGGTAGGGGCGACGAAGCCGTAGACCGAACCGAGGACCCGCACGTAACCAGCACCAGCCATGAACACCGCGACCCTCCATAACCTCTCGACCGCGCACGCGACCTTGGTCGCCACGCGCGCGCACAGGGGTCGCTCCTATCCCGGCGTCGGGATGGTGCAGGCACGGCCATGGTCCGTCGAGATCCTCGGCGAAGGTCCCGCCTGCGCCTGCGATAGCAAGGATCCGTCCCAGGAGGCTCTCTCGTAGCACTCGAGGTCCACTCGATGCTCCACGAAGGGCCACCTGGGCGACCCCCCGGTGGCCCTTCGACGTTTCGGCCACCGGGACCCAGCGCGAGAACGTCGGCAGGGGGCGTTAGCCCGCTATGGAGGCGGAGCGGCCTGTAACCCCGACGTCATACGACCCGCCAGGTTCGAAACCTGGACGCCCCACGACGCGACTCACTGACCACTCATTGGCTGACTCATTGACCGCCATCGCGCGGTGATGGTCACTTGCGACTGACATACTGGGCTGGTCCAACCCGGCAGGACGGACGGCTCTGAACCGCCAGATCCTGGTTCGAATCCAGGGCCCAGTACCGCTGCGCCGCCGAACCGGCGCGGCCCCGCCGGAGGTCCGCCCGCGACGACGCGGACGGCACCGCGGGGTGCTCCCTGACAACCGAAGAGCTGAACGACGTGGGTGCCCGCTGGCGCGGGCACCCGGATGACCCACCCTGGCGCATGTGGTCTGCGCACCCGGCTGAAGCCCGGGAGGTCCTGGTTCGATTCCAGGGGGTGGGACCGACGACGCACCGCCGTGGTGCGTCTCGTGGGTCGGTAGCAAACGCTGGCCTTGCAGCGGTCTCTTAAGCCGCCCCGACGTGGGTTCGATTCCCACCCGGCCCACGATGCGATCGAGCGCGCGGAACGTGTCTCCGACCGCGCGCGGCGATCGTCAGGTGTGCGCACGCACACCGCCGCAGGTGAAGTGTTGTGGCGACACCCCGGTCTGCCGTACCGGTATCGCGGGTTCGATCCCCGCCACCTGCTCGACGCCCCCGAAGGGGGCCCAGGCGCGGAGCGACTGGCGCCGGCGAGAGCCGGCGGGCGG
Organism: uncultured delta proteobacterium; assembly: GCA_900696455.1. GTDB lineage: Bacteria > Myxococcota_A > Polyangia > Haliangiales > Haliangiaceae > UBA2376. The sequence continues at coordinate 59 of CAADGB010000034.1, read as the reverse complement.
CAGCCGAGCGCGAGCACGGACCTGCTCGACGCCCCCGAAGGGGGCCCAGGCGCGGAGCG
>CAADGB010000033.1 GCA_900696455.1 uncultured delta proteobacterium | reverse complement strand
GGTCGTGGTCGCGGGCGTGGTCATGGTCGCGGGCGCGTCGCGGGCGCGAGGCGGACGCGGCCGCTGGCCAGCTCGCCCGCCAGGTACCGGGTGCCGGGCGGCGGGTGATCGGCGGTGTGGCGGAGGAAGCTGTTGACGGGGCGGCCCTCGCGGTCGCGCGCCACCGCGGGCCGCGCCGGGTCGAGGCGGCCGGCGCGGACGACGCCGCGCGCGAGGTACAGGATCTCGGTGACGCCGCGATCGTCGGTGGCGAGCGCGACCGCCACCAGCGAGGCCGGCGCGCCCAGGGCCGCGCGATCGAAGACCACGAGGTCGCCGGGGGCCAGGGGCGCGTCCGGCAGGTCGGCCCACGCGCCTTGCTCGCGCGCCCACCCGACCAGCGCCGGCCCGTCGTCGAAGGCGGGCGCCGGCGCGCCGGTCAGGCGGCCAGCCACCGCCAGGGCGAAGGCGACGGCGCCCCGTGGATCACGGTGGCCGACCAGGTTGCGGGCGGCGGCGACGTCGGCGGGCAGGGGCGCCAGGCTGGCCGTGACCCGGTGCGGCGCCGGCAGGCGCGAGAGGACCACCGCGCCCGGCGCGAGGACGGCGGCGGCCTCGCCGGCGACCAGCAGGTCGGCGCCCTCGACGCCGACGGTGCGCGCGAGGCCGGCCGGGCCAGGGCTGGCGGCCGCCGGCGTGTCGGCGACCGCCGGCGCGCGGGGCGGGCCGGCGCCGAGCACGGCGCGGGGACCGCAGCCGGCGAGCAGGACCAGGGCGAACCAGGCGCGCACGAGGCGAGCGTACGGACGGCGCGGCCCACGGGCCAGTTTCGGGCGGCCGGCGTCGCCCGACCGCCGTGCCCCGACCCGCGCCGACCGCGTCACCGCGCCAGCGTCACCACGGTCTCGACCTGGCTCGTACCCGGCATGAGATCGAAGGGCTCGACGCTGGCGACGGCGAAGCCGTGGCCAGCCAGGGCGCGTAGATCGCGGCCCAGCGACTCGGGGCCGCAGCTCACGTAGACGGCGCGGCCGGCGGCGCTGGCGGCGAGGGCCGCGATGACCTCGGGGGCCAGGCCCTTGCGCGGCGGGTTGACGACGACGGCGCGGAGGTCCGGGATCGCGGCCAGGGTCGCGGCGTCGCCGGCGCGCGCCTCGAGCCGCGCGGCGAGGCCGGCGCCGGCCGCCGCCCGCCGCATCGCCGCCACCGCGCCGGCGTGGCGCTCGATCGCGACCACGCGGGCGCCGGCGGACGCCAGCGCGAAGGCGATGCCGCCGAGGCCGGCGTAGACGTCCGCGACCACGCCGTCGCCGGGGCCGACGCGGGCCGCCACCCGGGCGTAGAGGGCGTCGGCCTGGTCGGGGTTGACCTGGGCGAACTCGCCGGCGCCGAGCTCGACCGCGACCCCGGCGACGGTGTCGGTGACGGCGCCGGCGCCGACCAGGACCTCGCCGGGGGCGTCGCCGTCGAGCAGGGCGCCGTCGGCGCGATCGTTGTCGACCCGGACCACGCCCGCCACCCGCGGGTCGGCGGCGACGGCGCGGGCGATCGCCGCCACCGCCGGCGGCGGGGCGTCGCGGCGCACCACCAGCACCACCAGCGCCTGCTGGCGGCGGGTCGCCCGCACGATCACGTAGCGCAGCGCGCCGGTGCGGGCGCGCTCGTCCCACGGCGCGAGCCCGGCGGCCCGCGCCGCCGCCACCACCTGGCCGCGCAGCTCGTCGACCAGCGGCGCCACCACCCGGCAGCCGGCGGTGTCGACGAGGTCGTGGCTGCGCGGGGCGAAGGCGCCCAGCACCAGCGCGCCGCCCGCGGCCCCGGCGACGCGGCCGGCGACGTACTTGCCCTTGTGGCGGTAGCCGAGCTCGGCCGGCGACGGCGCCACCGCCGCCACCGCGCCCGGCGCCACGACGCCGGCCAGCGCGCGCTCGACCCGCGCGCGCTTGTGGACGAGCTGGGCCGGGTAGGCGACGTGCTGCCAGGCGCAGCCGCCGCAGCGGCCGAAGGCCGGGCAGGCCGGCGTCGTCCGGTCGCCGGACAGCGGGCCGAGGCGGCGCACGACCCGGGCCCAGGCCTGGGCCCGGTGCGGGCTGCGGTGCTCGATCGCCACCACCGCCCGCTCGCCGGGCACCAGCTCGCGGACGTGGACGGCGCCGGCCGCGGTCGCGGCGACGCCGGCGCCGGCGTCGTCGAGGGCGGTGGCCTCGACCTCGACCTCGCGCGCGGGCGAGGGCGGAGGGGCAGGGTTGCGCGGCGCGGGCACCGGTGGCATTGGTAGCACGCCGTGTCCGCCGCCCACCCCACGCCCCTCATCGACCGCGCGGTCGCCGCCCTGCCGCGGCCGGTCGCCGGCCGCCGGGTCGTGGTCGCGATGTCGGGCGGGGTCGACTCGGCCACCGCCGCCGCGCTGCTGGTCCGCGCCGGCCACGAGGTCGTGGGCATGACCATGCGCCTCTACGACGCCGCCGGCACCGCGGCCGGCCGCGGCCGCTGCTGCGGGCCCCGCGACCTCGACGACGCGCGGCGGGTGGCGGAGGCCCTCGGCGTCCCCCACTACGTGATCGATCTGGAGGAGGCGTTCACCCGGGCGGTGGTCGACGACTTCGTCGACACCTACCTGGCCGGGGCCACGCCCAACCCCTGCGTCCGCTGCAACCAGCACATCAAGTTCACGCCGCTCCTGGCCCGGGCCCGCGCCGTCGGCGCGGCGATCCTGGCCACCGGGCACTACGCGCGCATCGCCCCCGGCCCCGACGGCGCGCCGGCGCTCCCCCGCGCGGTCGACCCCGACAAGGATCAGTCCTACTTCCTGTTCTCGATGCCGGCGGCGGCGCTGGCCGCGGTCTGGTTCCCGCTCGGCGACCTGGCCAAGGGCGAGGTCCGCGCCATCGCCGGCGCCCTGGGGCTGCCGGTGGCCGGCAAGGCCGAGTCCCACGAGATCTGCTTCGTGCCCGACGGTGACCACGCCGGCTTCGTCGCCCGCGCCGCGCTCGCGCGCGGGCGGTCGCTGCCCGCCGCCGGCGACATCGTCGACGCCGGCGGCCGCGTGCTGGGGCGACACGCCGGCACCCACCGCTTCACGATCGGCCAGCACCGCGGCCTCGGCAACCTGCGCGGCGTGCCGGCGGGGGAGCGCCGGGTCGTCACTGCCCTCGACGCCGCCGGCGGCCGGGTGGTCGTCGGCGACCGTGCGCAGGCGGCGCGCCGCGAGCTGGTGCTCGACGACGTGCGCTGGCACGGCCCGCTGGCGCCGGACCTGGCGGTGCAGCTCCGCCACCGCGGCGAGGCCTGGCCGGCGGCGATCGAGGCCGACGGCGCGCGGCTGCGGGTGCGGCTCGACGGCGAGGGTGCGGTGGTGGCGCCGGGGCAGGCGGCCGTGCTCTACGACGGCGCGCGGGTCGTGGGCGGCGGCTGGATCGCGGTCTGATCGGCGTCGGGCCCGTCGTCCTCGAGGGGGGCCGTGGCCTCCGCCGTGGCCACCGCGACGGGCACATGGGCGGGCACCGCGGCGGGCACCGCGGCGGGCACATGGGCGGGCACCGCCACCGCGGGCACCGGCGCCGGCGTCGGCACCGGCGGCCCGACCGGGTCGGCGCTCGACGGCGGCGCGGCG
>CAADGB010000032.1 GCA_900696455.1 uncultured delta proteobacterium | reverse complement strand
GCCCGAGATGTGGACGTAGAGCGAGACCACGAGGTCGAAGTGGCCCGATGGCGGGGTCCAGCGTGCGAGGTCGCCCTCGACCCAGGTGATCCGCGTCGAGACGGAAGCCCCGAGTGCCTCGGCCATCGCCCGACCGTGAGCGAGCGCGCTCGCGGAGAAGTCGACAGCCGTCACGTTCCAGCCCCGGGTGGCGAGCCAGAGCGTCTCGGCGCCATGCCCGCAGCCGGCGTCGAGGGCGCGCCCCGCGGGTACGCTCGCGAGCGCGCTGACGAGCTGGGCGTTCGGCGCGCGCGCGGAGACCTTGTCTGCGTGCTCGTGGAGCGTCTTCGTCCAGAGCTGCTCCCAGAAGGCCTGGTCGTAGGTCGGTCGTGTCATGCGCTCATCCCTTGGTCGTGAGTCCGGCGCGCTGGCGACGACCCACTCGATGTGCTGCAGCACGGTGAAGGCCTCGACGCCGAGCGCGATCCCTGCGTGGCGTTCACGATCTGTAGCGCGGCCCCTCGGAAGACGCGTCCGTCGCTCATCACGATCTGCATCCTGCGGTCTCCTTTCGGCGCCCGCGCCAGGGTCCGAGGCGACGCCGGGACGACCCTCGACCTGCCAGCGTTGCCTCGCGGCTCAGGGCGCAGCCGTGGAGGCGGCCATCCGGCACGCCGTCGGGCGGGGATCACGGCGCACGCGCCGCACTTGACAGACGGTATGGCACGATGACAGAGTGCATGGCAGCATGACAGAGGCCATGGCATCTGGCTCTCCGCTGCGGCGCGATCAAGCGACCGCCGTGATGGCGCGCATCACCAGCGCCGCCGTCGCCGTCATCGAATCCGGGGCCGAGCCCACGATGCGCGCGGTCGCCGCGGAGGCGCAGATCTCGGAGCGCACCATCTACCGCTACTCCCCGACGCGCGACGACCTCTACGCCGCGGTCGGCGAGGCCCTGCGTCACCGCGCGAGCGCGCCCCTCCCCGAGGAGGTCTCCGGGCTCGAGGCGTACGTGCACGCCCTGTTCTCGACCTTCGACGCGAACGCCAGGCTCACGCGCGCCCTCGTGACCGCGAGCTGGCTACCCACCGGCGAGTCGCGCCCCAGGAACCTCGCCGGCATGCGCAAGCTCTTCGACGCGGCGTTCCCGAAGGCGCCGCGGGCCGAGCGCGAGTCCGCGGCCGCCACGCTGCGCGTGCTGTGCTCTGCGGCGGGCTGGGCCTACCTCGCCGACTGTGGGTTCGATCTCGCCGCGAGCGTCCGCCACGTCACCTGGGTCCTGAGGAACACCCTCACCAAGCTCGAAGCACCGCGAGGAGGAAGCCATGCGTGAAGGAGCGGTCGTGACGCCGTCGCCGGGAGAGAAGATCACCTGCATCCGCTCGGGTCAGGCGGGTGGGCCCTTCATCTTCGAGCTGGAGCTCGCGCCTGGCAAGGGCGGGCCACCCACCCACACCCACGACGAGGGCGACGAGACGATCGAGGTGCTCGCGGGGCGGATCACGTTCGTGGTCAACGGACGGAAGCGGACGCTCGCGGCGGGTGAGCGCGTGACGCTCACGCCGGAGGACGCCCACACGTTCTACAACCCGTCGAAGACCGAGACGCTGCGCGCCAAGGTGATCCACGGCGCCAGGTTCGAGCGCGCGGTCGATCAGCCGAGCCTCGGGGCCGTGCTGGTCTACCTCGCATATGTCGACCCGGGAGCTTCACGGGCGACGAACCCCCTGATGGGAGCGTTCGTCCGGGTGGTGGCCTGGTTCGCCAGGCTCGCGGGCACACGGCCCAACGTCGCCGGCGAGGTCTCCACCTAGCGCCACCGGCGCTGGCAGACGGACCCGGCACCGTCTCACCGGGCACCATCGCGACGGTCAGGACTGGGTGGCGCGGCCGCGGCCTCAGCGCGCGCGCCGGTAGTGCATGGCGACCGCGCCGTTGCGGAGCGGCGTGGCCGAGATCAGCTCGAGCCGTCGCGTGCTCGGCAGCCCGCGCTGGTACAGGGTCGGGCCGTGGCCGGCGATCCGGGGGTGGACGAGGAGCTGGTACTCGTCGATCAGGTCCAGCCGGTCGAGCTCGGTCGCGAGCGTGCCGCTGCCGAGGAGCACGCCGGCGGGGGGCGCGTCCGCGAGCTCCTGCACCGCCGTGCGCAGGTCGCCGGCGAGGTGGTGGCTGTTGGTCCACGGGAAGTCCGTCCGCGTCGACGACGCCACGTACTTGGGCTTGGCCTCGAGCGCGACCGCCCACGCGCGCATCGCCGGCGGCGCCTCGACGTCGCCGCGGGCCACCGCCGGCCAGTAGCGCTCCATCAGCTCGTAGGTGACGCGGCCCCACAGCATCGCCCCGGCCTCGTCCATGAGGCGGGTGAAGAAGGCGCGGGTCTCGTCGTCGGCGATCCCCTCCTGGTGGTCGACGCAGCCGTCCAGGGTGACGTTGTGGCTGAAGGTCAAGCGTCCCATGCGGCGGGTCTACCACTCCCGGGGAGCGCGCGGGGCCGTCGCGGCGCGAGCGTCACGCCGGGCGGCGCGCGCGAGGATCGCCTCGTCGAGGCGCTGGTCGGCGCCGCGCGCGGCTGCGCCGGTACCCTGGATCGATCAGTCCTCGATCGCCTCGACGCCCTGGGCGGCGAGCCGCGCGAGCCCGTCCTTCATCGCCTGGACCTGCTCGGGCGCGTGGCCCTTCCAGGCGGTGAGCTCGCCGATGACCCGGAGCGGGGCCCGGGTGCGGAAGGACCGGGTCGGGTTGCCCGGGAACCGCTTGTCGGTGAGGTTCGGGTCGTCCTCGATCGGACCCGTGGGCTCGACGATGTAGATGCGGCCCGGGCCGTCACCGAGCGCCAGCTCGGCGCCCCAGGTGGCGGCGTCCAGGGTGCCGGTCAGGTACACGAACGCGGCGGCCCTCCGCTCGCCGTAGTTCGACGAACGACCGGCCTCGATCAGGTCGCCGGGCTTCAGGTCGGCCCTCGTGCCGTGGAGGTACCCCGGCGTTCCGGAGCCGTCCGTCCAGATCTTGAAGGGCTCGGGCTCCGGAGGCGTCATCGGCAGGCACTGTACGCCGAACTACCGCCCGGGCGGTCACGAGCCTCCGCGCTCGCGCCGCGCCTGCGGCGACCGGGCGCGCCGGTACGCGCCGGGCGCGACGCCCACCTCGCGCGAGAACGCGCGCGTGAAGGTGGACTCGGACTCGTAGCCGACGTCGGCGGCGATGCGGGCGATCGACGCGGGCGAGTCGCGGAGGCGCTGGCAGGCGAGCAGCATCCGCCAGCGGGTCAGGTAGGTCATCGGCGGCACGCCGAGGGCGCGCGCGAAGCGGTCGGCGAAGGCCGAGCGCGAGAGCAACGCCTCCTCGGCCAGCTCCTCGGTCGTCCAGGCCCGCGCGACCTCCGCGTGCATCGCCGCCAGCGCGCGCGCGAGCGGCGGGTCGCGCAGCGCGGCCAGCCAGCCGGTGGCCTCCGGCGGCAGCCGCTCGAGGTGGTCGCGCACGGCCTCGACGAAGAGCAGCTCGGACAGGCGGGCCAGCAGCTCCTGCGCGCCGGGCTCGCGGACGGCGTGGGCGCGCGCCGCGTACCGGAAGGAGCTCTCGACCCAGGCGGCGCTCGCCTGCTCGCGGACCCTGGTGATCATCAGGCGGGGCAGGGCGTCGAGCAGCGGGTGCGCGCGGGCCGCCGCGGCGAGGTAGCCGCAGACGAAGTGGCTGACCACGTCGGGCCCGTCACCGTGATCGATGCGCGCCAGGTCGTGCGCGTCCGCCTTGCGGATGAGCGACTCCGCGCGCACCGGGGGGACGCGGAGGTCGCTGCCGAGCTGGTGCGCGTCGTTCTGCGCCAGCAGGATCAGGTCGCCGCGGACGCAGGGCCGCGGCTCGGCGTCGCCCACGCGCACGGTGAGCGCGCCATCGAGCACGTAGTGGAAGGCGATCAGCCCCTCGGCGACCACGCCGGGCGCGCAGTCCTCCTCGGTGACCTGCGAGCGCACGCACCAGGGCGTCCGGAACACGGCGTCGAGGAAGACGCCGCCGGAGAAGCGCACCACGCGCAGCAGATCAGAGAGCGCGTCCATGACGATCCACGGGCTGGCGGCGTGTCGGCCAAGACATCCGGCGCCTCGGCCATGGGGCCGGGGCCGGCGGTGGCGAACACTGACGGACGTGCCGGCGCATCCGCCGACCGTACAGGAGACGAACGATGACCATCCGAGACGCTGCCGGTTATCCCGTGAGCGGCGCGACCGCCGCAAGCCTGACCGCCTGGGAGGACGCGAGCCACCAGCTCCGCTGCTACGTCGGCGACCCGGTGGCCGCCGTCGATCGCGCGCTCGAGGCGGGGCCGGGCATGACCATGGCGTACGTGCTGAAGGCGTGGCTCCACCTGCTGGGCACCGAGCCGAGCGGCGGCGCGGTGGCGCGCGCCTGCCTGGACGACGCCCGCGCGCTGCCGGCGACCGACCGCGAGCGCGGGCACCTGGAGGCCATCGGCGCCCTGCTCGACCACCGCTGGCGCGACGCCGGCCGCGTGCTCGAGGACGTCGGCGCGGCCTACCCGCGGGACGCGCTCGCGCTCCAGGTCGGCCACCAGCTCGACTTCCTCACCGGGGACTCGCGCCTCCTGCGCGATCGCGTCGCCCGCGTCCTGCCCGCGTGGAGCGCCGCGATGCCGGGCTACCACGCGGTGCTGGGCATGTACGCCTTCGGCCTCGAGGAGTGCGGTGACTACCTCGCCGCCGAGCGTCACGGGCGGCAGAGCGTGGCGCGCGAGCGTCGCGACGGGTGGGGCTGGCACGCGGTGGCCCACGTGCTGGAGATGCAGAACCGGACCGCCGACGGCATCGCCTGGCTGCGGAGCGACCCCGACGCCTGGTCGCGCGACAGCTTCTTCGCCGTGCACAACTGGTGGCACCTCGCGCTCTTCCACCTCGATCGCGGCGAGGTCGACGACGTGCTCCGCCTGTTCGACGGGCCGATCCACGGCGCGCGCTCGACGGTGGTCTTCGACCTGGTCGACGCGGCCGCGCTCCTCTGGCGCCTGCGCCTGCGGGGCGTGGACGTCGGCGCGCGCTGGGAGTCGGTGGCCGATGGCTGGGCGGGCGTGGCCGGCGCCAGCAACTACGCGTTCAACGACTGGCACGCGATGATGGCGTTCGTCGGCGGCGACCGCCCCCGGGCGCAGGCGGTCGTGCTCGAGGCCCTGGCGAGCGCCGCCGGCGCCGGTGACGACGCCGGCGCGTTCGCGCGCGAGGTCGGGCTGCCGGCCGCCCGTGCGATCCAGGCCTTCGGCCGCGCGCGGTACGCGGAGACCGTCGATCTGCTGCGGTCGATCCGGAGCGTCGCCCATCGCTTCGGCGGCAGCCACGCGCAGCGCGATCTGATCGATCTCACGCTGGCCGAGGCCGCGCTCCGGGCGGGCCAGCGCTCGCTCGCGCAGGCGCTGGTCGCCGAGCGCGGCGCGCGTCACCCCGAGAGCCCGCTCGTCCGGCTGCTCGCGCGGCGCGCCGCCGCCATCCCTCGCGCGTCGCCCTGAGTCAGCGGCGGCCGGAGCTCGGCCGGGCCGGCGCGCGCGCGCGCCTCGCCAGCCGCGCCAGCGTCTTCGCCGAGCCGAGCTCGCGGAGGGCGTCGGTCGCGACCCAGCGCGCGGCGCGAACGCGGGCGTCACCGCCGCGGGCCCCGCCCGCCTGGCGGTCCGCGGCCGCCCGGATGCGCTCGGCGCAGGCGACGGCGGCCGCGTGGAGCGTCGGGTTGCGCTTGCCGAGGTTGCGCAGCGCCCAGTTGACCGCCTTCTTGACGAAGTTGCGGGCGTCGAAGGCGCCGCGGGCGATCAGCGGGAGCAGCCGCAGGAAGGCGCGGTCGGCGGCGCGCTCGTCGTGGACGGCGAGGCCGGCCATCAGCGCGAAGCCGCCGCGCTTGACCCACTCCTCGTCGCGCTTCGCCCACGCGGCCGCCGTCGCCCAGGCGTGCCGCGTCCGGTCGAAGAGGCTGGTGGTGGCCTGGTCGCAGAGATCCCAGGAGTCGAAGTCGGTCGCCCACGCCTCCATCTGATCGGCGGTGACCGCCGCGGGATCCTCGACGAAGCAGGCCAGGAGCCGCGCCTCGTGGTTGCCGGTCGCCCACAGCGCGAGCGCCAGGCCGTGGTCGGTGCCGAGTCGGCGGGCGCGCTTGCGCAGCTCGTGGACCGAGACCCCGAAGGCGCGGATCGCGCGGCGCCGCGCGACGTGGCGAGGAGTCGCGGTAGGATGACGGCGCCGTGAGCGAGCCGACGTTCGACGTGCGCCACCTGCCCCGGCCCGAGGCCTACGCGGAGCTGACCGCGTCGCTGGACGCCATCCTCGAAGGGATCGACGACGAGGTCGCCGTGATGGCGACGATCGCGTGCGTGCTCCACCACGGGTTCGGCCACCTGTGGACGGGGTTCTACCGCGCGGTCACGCCCACGCTCCTCCGGGTCGGCCCGTACCAGGGCACGCTGGGCTGCCTCGAGATCGCGGCAGGCCGCGGCGTGTGCGGCACCGCGGCGGCCGAGCGCCGGACCGTGATCGTCGCCGACGTCCACGCCTTCCCGGGGCACATCGCGTGCGACGCCCGCTCGCGCTCGGAGATCGTCGTCCCGGTCCTCGACGCGGCGGGCGCCGTGCGCGCCGTGCTCGACGTCGACAGCGACCGCCTCGCGGCCTTCGACGCCGAGGACGCCCGCGGCCTCGAGGCGCTGGTGGCCCGCTTCCTCGGCCCCGGGGTGCGCGGGGCCGGGGCCGGTCGATGACCCTCGCCGACGCCGCCCAGCTCTGCGCGCTCGCGGCCCGGCACGGGCTCGCGCTCGACCCGGCCACGCTGGCGATCAACGAGGCGGGGCTGGACTTCCAGGTCGGCCTCGGCCGCGCCGCCGACGGCGAGCGCTGGGTGCTGCGCGTCCCGCGCCGGACCGACATGGCCGACCAGATCGCCGCCGAGGCCGCCGTGCTCGCGCTGGTCGCCGCCGAGCTCCCGGTCGCCGTGCCGCGGTGGACGATCTGCACGCCCGAGCTGGTCGCGTACCCGGCGCTGCCCGGCGAGCCGGGGCTGACGATCGATCCGGGGGGCGCGCTGCGCTGGCGCCTCGACCTGGCCTCGCGCCCCTACGCCGTGGCGTTCGGTGCGCTCCTGGCCCGGCTCCACGCCGTCGCCGTCGAGCGGGCGCGCGCCGCCGGCGTCCCGGTCGAGGAGCCCGCCGCGGTGCGCGCGCGCTGGCGGCGCGACGTCGCCGCCGTCGCCGCCGCCTTCACGGTCGCCCCCGAGCTGCACCGGCGGTGGGCGGCCTGGCTCGACGACGACGGCGCCTGGCCGACGTGGTCGGTCCTCACCCACGGCGAGCTCTATCCCGCCCACGTGCTGATCGACGCCGACGACGCGATCACCGGCGTGCTCGACTGGACCACCGCCCGGGTCTCGGACCCGGCGCGCGACTTCGCGTTCCAGCACGCCATGACCTCGCCGGAGCTCTTCGCGCTCACCGTCGACGCCTACGTCCGCGGCGGCGGCCGGGTGTGGCCCCGGCTCGCCGATCACGCCGCCGCGCTGTGGGCCGCGAGCCCGGTGACCTACGGCGTCTACGCCCTGCAGACCGGCGACGAGGCCCACCGCGCCGCCGCCCAGGCCCAGCTCGCGCCGCCGGCCTGATCCGACCTGAACCGAGGTGGCGGCGCCCCCCGGCCCGACCTCGACCGCTTGACAAGCGATAAGTGACAGCTTATGAAATGTTCATGCAGGGGGCCGCCACCGCCGAGGACCGGATCTTCGCGGCGCTGGCCGATCCCAGCCGGCGGGCGATCTTCGAGGCGCTCGCCGGCGGCGAGGCCGCGGTCAAGGAGCTGACGGCGCGCTTCGCGATCTCGCAGCCGGCGATCTCGCAGCACCTGGCCACGCTCCGGCAGGCGGGCCTGGTGCGCGGGCGGCGCGAGGGCCGCTGCGTCTACTACCGCGTGGAGCCGCGCGGCCTGAAGCCGCTCCTCGACTGGATCGCGCACTACCGCGCCTTCTGGACCGAGCGCGTCGGCCGGCTCGAGCGCCTGCTGGAGAGGATGGACCGATGAGCGTCACCGACACCACGCCGCGCGGGCAGACCGACACCCTGTCGCTCGAGGTGGAGCTGCCGCACGCGCCCGAGAAGGTGTGGCGCGCGCTCACCGATCCGGCGCTGCTCGCCGAGTGGCTCTTGCCCGTGGTCGAGGGCGAGCTGGCGCCGGGCGCGGCCTTCACGTTCCAGACCCAGCCCTACCCGGGGTGGGACGGGACCGTGCGCTGCCAGGTGCTGGAGCGCGAGCCGCCGCGTCGGCTGCGCTACTCGTGGACGGTCGGGGACCTGGAGCTCGACACCATCGTCACCTTCACGCTCACGCCGACGGCGGCCGGGACCCGCCTGGCGATCGCGCAGTCGGGCTTCCAGCCGGCGCAGAAGCAGAACTTCGGCGGCGCCCGCTACGGCTGGAAGATGATGGCTGGCAAGCTCGTCGACCTGCTGGCGGCGCAGCCCGCGCCCGCCACCGCCACCGTCACCGAGACCCCCTGACCGGATCGCGCCCATGGCCTCCTCCCCGTCGCACCCCGCCGCCCATCCCGCCGACCGCCACGACCTCATCCGCGTCCAGGGCGCGCGCGAGAACAACCTGAAGGACGTGAGCGTCGAGCTCCCCAAGCGGCGGCTGACGGTGTTCACCGGGGTCTCGGGCTCGGGCAAGTCGTCGCTGGTGTTCGCGACGATCGCCGCCGAGTCGCAGCGGATGATCAACGAGACCTACAGCGCCTTCGTCCAGGGCTTCATGCCGAGCCTGGGTCGGCCCGACGTCGACGCGCTGGAGGGGCTGACCACGGCGATCATCGTCGACCAGGAGCGCCTGGGCGCCAACGCGCGCTCGACGGTCGGCACCGTCACCGACGCCAACGCCATGCTGCGCGTCCTGTGGAGCCGCCTGGGCAAGCCCCACGTCGGCTCGTCCAACGCCTTCTCGTTCAACGTGCCGTCGGTGCGCGCGGTCGGCGAGATCACGGTCGCCCGGGGCGCCGGCAAGACCGAGCAGAAGGTCTTCACGCTGAACGGCGGCATGTGCCCGCGCTGCGAGGGCATGGGCTCGGCGACCGACATCGACCTGACCCAGCTCTACGACGACCGCAAGTCGCTCAACGAGGGCGCCCTCACGATCCCCGGCTACAGCATGGACGGCTGGTACGGGCGCATCTTCCGGGGCTGCGGCTACTTCGATCCCGACAAGCCGATCCGCAAGTTCAGCAAGCAGGAGCTGCACGACCTGCTCCACAAGGAGCCGACCAAGATCAAGATCGCCGGGATCAACCTGACCTACAGCGGCCTCATCCCGCAGATCCAGAGGTCGTACCTGTCGAAGGACAAGGACGCGCTGCAGCCGCACCTCCGCGCGTTCGTCGAGCGGGCGGTCACGTTCACGACCTGCCCCGAGTGCGCCGGCACCCGGCTCAACGCCGCCGCCCGATCGTCGAAGATCCGGGGCAAGAGCATCGCCGACGCCTGCGCGATGCAGGTCAGCGACCTGGCGGCGTGGGTGCGCGACCTCGACGAGCCGGCGGTGGCGCCGCTGGTGGCGGCGCTGCGCCACACCCTGGATTCGTTCGTCGAGATCGGCCTCGGCTACCTCGGCCTCGACCGGCCATCGGGCACGCTGTCGGGCGGCGAGGCCCAGCGCATCAAGATGATCCGCCACCTGGGCTCGGCCCTCACCGACGTCACCTACGTCTTCGACGAGCCGACGATCGGGCTCCATCCTCACGACATCCAGCGCATGAACGAGCTCCTGCGCCGGCTGCGCGACAAGGGTAACACCGTGCTGGTGGTCGAGCACAAGCCCGAGGTGATCGCGATCGCCGACCACGTCGTCGACCTCGGCCCCGGCGCCGGCGCCGCCGGCGGCCGCGTGGTCTTCGCCGGCACCGTCGACGGCCTGCGCCGGAGCGGCACGCTCACCGGCCGGCACCTGAGCGACCGGGCGTCGCTCAAGCCGGCGGTGCGGACGCCGACCGGCGCGCTGGAGGTGCGGAGCGCCCGCACCCACAACCTGCGCGGTGTCGACGTCGACATCCCGCTCGGCGTGCTCGTGGTCATCACCGGCGTCGCCGGCTCGGGCAAGAGCGCGCTGGTCCGCGGCTCGGTGAGCGGCCGCGACGGCGTGGTGACCATCGACCAGGGGCCGATCCACGGCTCCCGGCGCAGCAACCCGGCGACCTACACCGGCCTGCTCGAGCCGATCCGCAAGGCGTTCGCGAAGGCCACCGGCGCCAAGGCCGCGCTGTTCAGCGCCAACTCCGAGGGCGCGTGCCCGACCTGCAACGGTGCCGGGGTCATCTACACCGACCTCGGCATGATGGCCGGCGTCACCTCGGTGTGCGAGGACTGCGGCGGTCGCCGCTTCCAGGCCGCGGTCCTGCGCCACAAGCTCGGCGGGCTCGACATCGCCGAGGTGCTCGACCTGGCGGTGGCCGACGCCGTCGCCTTCTTCGGCGCGGGCGCGGCCCGGACGCCGGCGGCCCACGCCATCCTCGAGCGCCTGGCCGACGTCGGGCTCGGCTACCTGCGGCTGGGCCAGCCGCTCACGACCTTGTCGGGCGGCGAGCGCCAGCGCCTCGAGCTGGCGACCCACCTCGGCACCGACGGCGGCGTCTACGTGCTCGACGAGCCGACCACCGGGCTGCACCTGGCCGACCTCGCGCAGCTCCTCGCGCTCCTCGACCGCCTGGTCGACGGCGGCAAGTCGGTGATCGTGATCGAGCACCACCAGGCGGTCATGGCCCACGCCGACTGGCTCATCGACCTCGGGCCGGGCGCCGGCCACGACGGCGGGCGGGTCGTGTTCGAGGGCACCCCGGCCGAGCTGGTGGCGGCGCGCTCCACGCTGACCGGCGAGCACCTGGCGGCCTACGTCGGGGGCCACGCGCCGGCGGCGGCGGCGGGCCGCGCGTCGAGCACCGGCGGTCGCGCTGGTCGCGGCGGTCGCGGCGCGGGCGCGGGGACGGGCCG
>CAADGB010000031.1 GCA_900696455.1 uncultured delta proteobacterium | reverse complement strand
TGTTGGGGTTGGCGGTGAGCGTGACGCTGGTGCCGTGGGCGTAGGTCTCGCTGCCGTCGGTCGGGGCGTTGATGCCCGCCGGCACGGACGTCACGGTACCGGTGCCGGTGCCGCTGACGGTGACGGTGAGGGTCTTGTCGGTGCGCTTGAAGTTCGCGCTGACGGTGCGGTCCTGGGTCATGGTGACGCTGCAGGTCGCGCCGGTGCAGGCGCCGCCCCAGGCCACGAACTCGGAGTCGGCGCCGGCGGTGTGGCTCAGGCTCACCACCTGGCCGTGGCTGAACGGCGCGCTCTGCGTGGCGCAGGCGGTGCCGCAATTGATCCCGCCGGGGTTCGACGCGACCGTGCCGACGCCGGCGCCCAGCTTGTCGAGCGTCAGGGTGTACGTGTCGAGCACGAACGTGGCGGTCACGGTCGTGTCCCCGCCGACGGTGACCACGCAGGTGGTCGTGCCGGAGCAGCCGCCGCCCGACCAGCCGGTGAAGGTCGTGCCGGTCGGGGCGCTCGCCGACAGGGTCACGGTCTGGCCGAACGTGTAGCTCGCGCTGCAGGTGCCGCCGCAGTTGATGCCGGCGGGGCTCGAGGTCACGGTGCCGTTGCCGGCGCCGTTGCCGGCGCGCGCCACCGTCAACGTGTACTGGTTGAGCGTGAAGGTGGCGGTGACGCTCTGCGCCGCGTTCATGGTGACGGTGCAGTTGCCGGTGCCGGTGCACGCGCCCGACCAGCCGGTGAAGGTGGCGCCGGTCGCCGTGCTGGCCGACAGGGTCACCATGGTGCCGGCGTCGTAGAGCTCGTCGCAGTCGGCGCCGCAGGTGATCCCCGATGGGCTGGAGGTCACGGTGCCGAGCGCGGCGCCGGCGCCGGCCTTGGCCACCGCGAGCTGGTACCGGTTCAGCGTGACGGCCGCGCTCACGCTGCGCGCCTGGGTCATCTGCACGACGCAGCCGGCGGTCCCGGAGCAGCCCGCGCCCGTCCAGCCCGAGAACGTCGAGACGCCGTTGGGGGTGGCGGTGAGGGTCACCTCGGTGCCGTGGTCGTAGAGCTCGTCGCAGTCGGTGCCGCAGTTGATGCCGGTGGGGTTGGAGGTGACGACCCCGCCGCCGGTCCCGGTGCGCGACGCGGTGAGGGTGTAGCGGCGCAGCGTGAAGGTGGCGGATACCGCGACCACGGCGTCGACCTGGACGACGCACGACCCGGTGCCGGTGCAGGCGCCGCCCCAGCCGGCGAAGGTCGAGTCACCGGCGGCGCTCGCGGTCAGGGTGACCATCGTGCCGGCGGGGTAGACCTGATCGCAGTCGGTCCCACAGTTGATGCCCGCCGGCGACGAGGTCACCGTGCCGCTGCCGTTGCCGTTCTTCGAGACCGTGACCGTGTAGTTGAGCGCGAACGCGGCGTCGACGACCTCGTCCTGGGTGACGGTGAACGTGCAGGGGCTGGTGCCGGTGCAGCCGGCGTCGTTCCAGCCGGCGAAGATGGAGGGCGGCGTCGGCGTGGCGGTGAGGGTCACCGAGGTGCCATGGTCGACGGTGGCCTGGCAGGTGCCCGGGCAGTTGATGCCGCCGACGTTCGCGGTCACTGCGCCCACGCCGTTGCCGCCGGGCACGACCGTGATCGTGTGGCGCAGGACGTCGAAGGTGGCCTGAACCGTGGTGTCGCTGTCGAGGGTGAAGGAGCAGTTGGGTGCGGCGTCGCTGCACACGCCGGCCCAGCCGGCGAACAGCGCCCCGGTGCCCGGAGCCGCGCTGAGGGTGACGAGCGTACCGGGCGGGAACGACGCCGAGCAGGTGGTGCCGCAGTCGATCATCGCGCCCTCGACCGCGTTGGAGGTCACGGTGCCGGTGGCGCTGCCGCTGCGCAGGATCGTGAGCGTCACCATCGGCGTCCCGTCGGTGGGCGCGTCGGTGGCGGCGTCGGAGGATGCATCAGGATCCGCCGCGTCGCCGCCTGCGTCGGGGAGCGGACCGTCGGGGACCTCCCACTGACAGGCCGAGAGCGCGCTCGCCGCCACCACCGCCGCGACCAGGGACCATGACCGGACCGACCGATGCACCATGGCCTGCCACCCTACGGCATCCTGGGGGGATTTCGGAAGCCCCTCTGTTCGTGAGCCGCGATCAAGGTCGGGGACGAAGAGCTGATGAGCGAGGGAGCCGGCCGCTTTCATGGCTGGAGGTATCGAGGGGGGCCGCCCGGTGTTGCGTGAGATCTGTGTGAATCCTTCAACCGGCTGAAACTGTTGCCTGATTTCGACAGGGACGATGCCTCGACGCGGTCGGGGCGCGGTCACGACTTCACCTCCGCGACAAACCCACGGTTCTGCAGGAACTCCGCGCGGCGCCGTAGCTGGACGGCGGCGTCCTCGCGTCCATCACGCAGCCCGCTCGGTCAGGCCGCCGCTGCCATCAGGCGGCCTGCTCCTAACAGCCGGCGCGGTGAGTGACCCTCGCTCCATCAACCTGGCTCCTGCCAGTCGCGCCGGAAAATCTCGACGACACGAGGGCCTTCGCTGTCGCGCGGCAGCCAACCCTCAGGCATCAGGGCATCCCGGAACGTGAGCGCAACGCGCCGGAGGGCGCTGTCGTAGGCTGGCAGGTACACGGAGACCGGGGACCACCACCCACTCGCCAGCGCGAGTGAGCGTCGTGCGATGGCGGTCGTCGAGTCGCCTGGGATGTCGGCCCCCCAGTCCGAAGTGCTCGTTCAGGCTACGCACCACCAGGTCCCGGGCGCAACGCTCGACACACCCGCTGGCACGTGCGCCTCGTGGAGGGTGTCGTTCCGTCATCGTCGAGGTCTTCGTTGATTCCGGTGCGTGTCCGCCTCCACAGCTGCAAGATCCTGTCGACGTTCACCCCATGCGGTGCGCCTACTGCGAACGGAATGGGCTCACCTCCACACGCCAGTGCTCGGCCAGGTCCGTGAGGTGCTGCAGGACCTCGGCGACGGACGGTCGCCTGCTCGGGTCTGCGACCAGGATCGGCTCGAGGATCCTCGCTAGTTCGGGTGGCCCAGGGAACGGCCCGCGGTCATCGCGCGCCATGACGTCCTCATCGGGTTCCTTCGGCGTGAGGTGATATGCATGCGAGCCGGTGAACGCCGCCCACAGGGTCAGCGCAGCCGAGAACAGATCGGACATCGCGGATGGATCCGCGTTGATCCACAGCTCGGGCGAATCGTAGTTGTTCCGGAAGGCTCGGCCGTACTCGTTGCCGACGTGGGAGAGGAGGAGGATGGAGCGCGGTGCCAGCGCGCTGAAGCCGGGACCTCTTCCGTCCTGGTCGACGTAGACGGTCTCCGGGCGGATCCCTCGGATCGCTTGGCCGCCTGCAGCCGCTCTGATAGTGGCGCATAGACCAAGGCCGATCCGCACGATGTCTTGCGGGTGGAGGCGCCCCGAGAGGTCGCTGAGGGGAACCCCGGCGGGGCGTGACTCGATCACCGCGCCGACCGTGCCGGCGACGGTCTTCACCTTTGGCGGCTTGTATCGGTCCGGCGGGCCGCAGAAGAGGAGTGGTGCAATCCCAGGAATGGCCAGGCGAAGGACCTCGAGTGGATATCTGTCCCAGTCGTGGAGCCGTACGGTGATGAGAACCGGATGGTCATCCGACGTGCGCACGCCCTCACGAACACCGTGGAGCAGATCGCCGCGCAGCAGCCTGTCCGAACGATACCTCCCACGATCGAACGTCCCTCCGAGGTCGTATGGCGTCTCCGGCCTCGTCACGGCACCTGCCAGTCCGCCGAAAGAACCCGGTCCAGAAGGGCTGGTCGCGTGACGAAGGTGTCCCCGCCGCGGAGTGGCTTGTGCCACGCGGCGTACATCTTGCCCGACCAAAGCTGCTTGCCCGCGGCATCCCGTGCCGTCACTCGAACTTCGTAGTAGTACGATTGCCGCCGCGGATCCCAACGGACGACCTTGGCGTCAGTCATGTGCATCTGAACGCGGGGGCGCGTGTCGCCGGGGAGCGGGTTCGCGACCTTGCCATCTCCAACATGAACGTACCGCGTGTAGAGTACATGAGGAGGGCCGTCGCTGATGGCGTTGATGTCGGCTGCGGACGGGAGGATGCCCGAGCCGCGGGCGTTGTCCAGATCGTCGAATAGCTCGGAGAGCGACCGACCGTCTTCGTCGACGTTGAGCCGCCGGTCAACTGCTGGTCCCCTGTCCGTGTCCTTCACCGCCGGATCTGGACCCGGATGTGTGTGACCCAGCACGCGAGCATCGGCCGGTAGATCGACCTTTCGATACCCGCCGGCATAGATGGCGAAGCCGTCGCGGACCTCGATCAGGGCCCATTCGCGACCGGTTGGATCCATGCTCCGAGGGAAGTCGGAGATTCCGACCTTCTCCAGTGCCGTGATGTCGCCGCTCGATAGGCGCGCCAAGATCGCGTGGCCTTCGTCGGCGCTCTTCAGCTTGGTACCGATGGCAAACGAGGCGTCTCCTCTCTTCTGTGCCCGCTCCACCTCCTTCCACGACCTCTTGACGTCGAGCTTGCGGTGAGGGATCAGCTCCCGTCGGTCAAGCGGCCGTCGCGGCGCCGCCGCATCGACCCGCGGGTCTTCGTACGGTGCCCGGCTCCGATCGGGAACAACGTCGCCCTCCCCGCCGCCGATCTTGATCGTGTGCTTCCTGCCTCCGGACGTCACGCTCCACTGGGTCGTGCCATCCGCGCTCGCTTCCTCCACGAGCGCGAGCGCTCGCTTGTTGGCCACCACCCGCCGCACCGCGGCTTCGGCGCCGTGCCACTGCCCCGGCGCGACCTGGTGCAGCCCGGCCAGGGTCAGCACGGTCTCCGCGTACGTGTTCCCGCCCCTGTCTTCCGCCCTCGTCCTCGGTTCGTCGGCCTCGCGACTGCCCGGCGGCGCATCGGGTGGATCGCCCCTCGTGCCGGAGACGGCCGCCTCCACCCCGACCAGACGTTGCCGTTCGCCGAAGACGTGGAGGATCTCGGCGGGGTCGCTCGGCTTGTCGGCCAGGACGGCAGCGCGGGCATGAAGCGCATCGATGTCCTTCAGGCTGGCGTCGATGCGGGCGGCGGCCTCGGCCGGGACGCGCGCGCGCGCCTCCTCGAGCCGGGCCCGCGAGGCCGTCAGGCTCGTCATGATCCACCGGCTCGCGACGATCGACGCACCCTGCATCGCCCATTCCAGCGCCTCCTCCTCGGTCGGCTTGACGGGACTCCGCACGATCCGCTGCGCTGCATAGCCGGCGCCGGCGCCCAGTGCCATCTCGAGCGTGACGTGGGTCGTACGTAGAGCAACCCTCGCGCCGGTGCCACCGAGCTGCTGCCAGAGCGCGAGGTTCTCGGCCGTGAACGGACCGAAGCGCTCGGTGACCTTGTGAAAGCCGCGGAGCGCTGCGACCGACATCAGCCATCCGAGGGCGTTCTCGACGAGCGCTTCGCCCGGCTTGTCACCCAGGAGCTCCGTCTGTAGCCACGCGCCGACCACGGTCTCGGCGACCATCCCGGCCGCTGCGGCGCCGACGCGTCCAGCGGTCAGGACGCCCGCGCTCGTCGCCGCGGCAACCCTGGGCGTCGTGAAGGCAGCCTGGACCGCGGCGCCGGCCCCCGCCGCCACGAGGGAGATGCCCAGGGCCATGAGCGCCGTGTTGACGATCTGGATGCGGCGGTCGGCGTCGTCAACCCGCTCGAGCATGGCGACGACGCGATGTGACAGCTCGATGACCTGGGTCGAGGTGATGCGCTCGCCGAGCGACTGCTGCGCCCGCTCGAGCAGCGCTCGGCGCGCCGCCGGGCGCTGTGTGGTCGCCAGCTTCTCCACGAGCCACGCTCGGACAGCGGCCGCGCGATCGCGTACGTCACTCACCGCACTCCCGAGCTCCGCGGCGTGGGCGACCACGCGCATGGCGAGCGGGCTCGCGAGCCGGTCGTTGGTGGCGAAGAGCGCGCTCGTCATCGTGTCGAGCTGGTGCTCGAGCGAGAGCGTCTGGAGCACGAACGCGTCGATCGAGGCATCCACCTCCATCTCGCCGGGGTCGGGTGAGTCGACATCGAGCCGGTCGAAGCGATCGCGTTGCCTCGCCTGCGCGTCCTCGGCGCCGGCCCCACCGACGGCGCCCAGCTTGTCCGCGCCGGCTCCGCTGGCGACGAGCGCCTCCTCGGCCAGCCGCTTGCCCACGGCGGCGGACTTCGTTCGAGCCGCAGCCAGGTGACGGCGTCCCGCGTGGTAGAGGTGCGAGTTGCCCGCGGCCAGCGCGAGCTCGAGGTACACGGACTCGATGGCCGCGCCGCCCCGCGTTCGCCCGCGCGCGTAGGAGACGCTGTGGAAGATCTCGATCTCCTGGAGGACCTCGACCAGGAGCTGCTGCTGGGAGACGAGCACCCGCGCCAGGTCGCGCTGCTGCCGACTGCTCGCGACCCGGGCTGCGCCGAGAAGCGTGTAGGCAGGCACGACGCGCTCGGCGTACTGGGGGCCGAGCAACGCCACCACGTGGCCGAGGTGCCCAGCGCACGCGGCGGTGACGGCCGCGAGATCGAATCCCGCCGCCTTCACCCCGGGTGCGTCGCGGGCCTGCACGATGGCGGCGTCCAGCGCGAACGGCGACGCCGCGAGCTCGGTGCCCCTGGCCACGGCCGAGGACTCCGGTGCGAACTCGCCGGCGCCTGGCTGGGTGCGAGCCCAGTCTTCGGGCATCCGGAAGAAGCGGCCGTCGCTCTCCACGAGCGGCGGAACGTCGGCGGGCAGGAGGGCGGCGACGTCGTCCGCCGTCGCGTCGGACGGGGCGATGACCTCGATCCAGTTCCAGAGCTCGGGGGCGCGCTCTCCGAGCCAGCGCCACTTCGTCGGCGTCCTCGCGCCCGCGGCGCGCGCGGGCCGCGGCAGGGGGCCCATCACGCGCACGAGCTCATGTGTCAGCAACGCCGCCGCCACCCCGTCCATGGCGTCGCTGCGCGCCAGGTCGACGGCCGAAGGGGCGCCGCCGCTCCGATCGTAGGCGGCGACATAGCGAGGTCCCATCCGCGCCATCGACTCCGCGAGCCGCTCGGTGAGCAAGCGCGCGATCGCGGTGCCCACGTTGGGGTTCCAGGTCGGGTCCGCGTCGCCCTCGCCGGGGCGGGCCGTGACGCTGCGGCCGAGGCGAAGCGCCATGTCCAGCGACCGGGGAGCGACGAGCGCCTCCAGATGCCCCGAGACGCGCAGCGTCGGGAAGATCGAGCCGACGATGCGCTGGGCGCGACGCGCGCCGTCGGGGCCCCACGCGAGGCGCGGGGAGCCCGTCGGGATGTCCTGGGATGCGAAGTACGCGCGAGCCGCGGCGCGGATCCGGTCCCAGTGCGCGGCCAGGTACTCCTCGTGCGCACGATCGGCGGGGTCGTCGGGCCGCACGGCGACGCCGGATACCGGTGCTCGCCCGGTGGAGGAGGCGCCCGGCGCGGTAGTGCCAGAGCGGGGCGTTGACCGGGGCATGGAGCGAGCTGGTGCCGGCGCGAGCGACACCGGCGTGCGTGCCAGCCACGATCGCCGCTCGTCATCGGATGGCGGACCGCCAAGGGGAGCAGCCGGCGCGAGGGCTTCGAACGCCATCCGAAGCCGGCGCAGCTCGCTGATGGCGTCCTGGTCGGCCGACGACCTCGCCGGGCCCGGCCGCAGCAGGTCGTCGACGCGGGGGAGTAGCTCGAGCGTCGAGGCCATCGCGATGTTCGCCGCGTGGTAGTCGCGCAGCTTGATCGCACGCTCGAGCTCCTCGAGGAGCCACGAGAGCTCGTCGACGACGTCGGCCGCGGGGCGCGCCGGCTGGGGACGTCTTTCGGTCCTCCCGTCCGCCCTGCGCTGGATCGCGGTCGACGGTGCAGACGACCTGGATCCCGTCGCGAGCTGGTCGAGCAGTGGCTCCGCTGACTCGCCGGCGACGACCTTGTCGGCGACCGCGTCCGCATGGCGCTCGTACGCGTCGCCCGCTTCGCCGACGCCGCCCTTGAGTTGCACGCCACCCTGCTGCTGCACGATGTGTGCGGCCTCGTGCGCGGCGGTGTGCAGATCGGGCGGGTTCGCGAACGCGACGTGGCTTCTGGTGGCGTACGCGTCCGCGCCCATCGCCGCGGTCGCCTCGGCCGCGGCGCCGCCGACGTGCGCTTGAACGTGGGAGACGTTGTGCTTGCCGAACGACTCCTGGATCTGCTCGAGGTGCGGAAGAGACTGACTCGGAGCTTCGATCCCTCGAGCGGCAGCGGCGAGCACCGCGTCCGCACTCGCGTTGGACGTCTCCGCCGCTGCAAGTTGGACCGGCTTGAAGTCAAAGTCGAACGCCGCGCGCCATGCCTGGTCAGCCTCGCTGCTGGACGCTCGACGTTGGACCGGTCGTGCAAGGTACTCGGCGCCATCGCGTGAGGCTGGCGACGGTGCTGTGCGACGCTGCACGGCCCGCTGCAGATGCGACGTGAGCGATACCTTGCCCGGTGCCGGTCGACGCGGTGTGGCCCTCCCCTCGCCGTCGGGCTCATCGCCCTCCAGCCAGCGTCTGTAGTCCCACGTCGTCACGCAGCCACCTCGAACGACGGCGCGGGCTCGAGCTCGCTCATGCTTCGAGCGTCGCCGTGTCCACGGAGGGGAACGAGAGCAGGGGTGGAGACCGGCTGGCAAGTGACGACGCTGTCGAGATCGGCGGCGCGTGGCTGCTCGAAGTGACGATTCGTGCACATGCTCGTGGCGGCGACGGGAGCTCGTGCGATCCTTCCGCGGTCCGCGATGAGAGGGGAGTGGGGAGGCGTCATGGCGCCGGGAACAGTCGGGTTGAGGGCGAGCCGGTGAAGAGCTTCGTGCGCACGACAGCTGCCCCGTTCTGGGTGTGGGGAAGCCGCGAGTTGAAGCGGGCGATTCCGACCGAGCCACCACCGCCCCCGCTGTCGCTGCTTCCGCCACCCATACCGGTCACCGCGCAGCCGGCTCCGGAGCCCTGACAGGTCTCGACGCCACCCGCCCCACCGCTGGCCCCGGTCGAGGTGCCGCCAGGCGCCGCGCCCGAGGTGGCGCCTCCGAAGTCGCCGTCCCTGCCGTGATGCGCCGCCTGACCATCGCCTGCCGCGGCGCCACCACCACCCTTGGTAGAGAGGGCTGAGGTCGCCTGCAGTTCGATCATCGGCGCTTCGAGGAGGATGCCCCCGCCCGAGCCACCACCGGCACCACCGATGAAGCCGCCAAACGTGGTGGTCCCCGACTGTCCGCCGCCGCCACTCGCATCGATCACGCCTGCGGGCGCGATCGTGATCTTCGTCCGGCTAACGATCTGGATCGCTCCACCACCGGCGCCACCGAACGAGTAGTCCAGGAGTCCTTGTACGCCCGACTGCTGCCTGGCTTGTCCGCCCGAGCACCCACCTCGCAGCGGCACGAGGTCCAGATCGCCGAGGGGGCTCCCTCCGGAGCCGCCGAATCCGGCGGTCGTCGAGCCGCCATTAGCCCCCCATCCCCACTGGCCACCGCCACCTCCACCTGCCGAGATCGTGTTGTTCGCCCCGCCGAGCGACCCGAGCCCGCCAGTGCATGCCTCGGCGCTCGATCGAGCGCCCGGGCCTGCCGTGAGGAAGTCCGCCGAGACGTCGACCAAACCGCTGATCGTGACGTCGCCGTAGCTGAGGAAGACGGGGGCGGCATCGCCGGTGATCTTGAGGGTGCCGGCGATGGTCATGGTCGAGCCGCGAACGACCCGGCCGACGCCGGCGACGTTCGTGGTGGGAGGCAGCGTCCCCTGGAAGCCGCTCATGGCGCCGGTGTTGGTGTTGAGCGTGCACGCGGCGCCGGTGGGGCAGTGGATCGCCGGGGCCGAGGCGGCCATGTCGAGGAGCGTCGACAGGTCTCCCGCTTCCGGGCTGCCGCCGTTGTCGTTGCTCGGCTCGAGCTCGAGACACTTCTCCACGCCGACGGCGCAGCCCATCGAGCACGCATGCTGGAAGAGTCGCTGGCCGGAGCTGGAGCACTGGGTGTAGACCTCGGTCGCCTCGACGCAGATCTCCGCCTGCGTCCGGTCGCACTGGTCGAAGGTGGCGGTCACGGTGGTGGCCGCGGTGACGGTCGTGGTGCAGACGCCGGTCCCGGCGCAGCCGCCACCGGACCAGCCGTGGAAGACGTCGCCGGCGGCGGGGGTGGCGGGCAGGGTGACGGAGGTGCCGTGGTCGACGTCCTCGCTGCAGTCGGTGCCGCAACTGATGATGCCGGCGGGCATCGTCGACTGGACGGTGCCCGACCCGAAGCCGGCGCGGACGACGGTGAGCGTCCGCTTCTTGATCCGGAACGCGGCGTTGACGGTGCGGGCCTGGTCCATGGTCACGGCGCAGGTGAGCGCGGTGCTGCCCATGCACGGGCCGGAGGTCCAGCCGTCGAAGTCGGAGGTCGCGGCGGTGGGGTTGGCGGTGAGCGTGACGCTGGTGCCGTGGGCGTAGGTCTCGCTGCCGTCGGTCGGGGCGTTGATGCCCGCCGGCACGGACGTCACGGTACCGGTCCCGGAGCCGCTGACGGTGACGGTCAGGGTCTTGTCGGTGCGCTTGAAGTTCGCGGTCACCGTCCGGTCCTGGGTCATGGTGACGCTGCAGGTCGCGCCCGTGCACGCGCCGCCCCAGGCCACGAACTCGGAGTCGGCGC
>CAADGB010000030.1 GCA_900696455.1 uncultured delta proteobacterium | reverse complement strand
CGAGGGCGTGAAGGGGTGGGCGGTCGTCTTCCGGATCTTCGATCCCGTGGGCGAGCCGACGACGAACTACGAGCTGTTCGTGGGCTGGGTCCCGCCCGCGCGCAAGGCCGACGCCGAGCGGTGGGTGGAGTTTCTGAACGCGGAGATCCGCGATCGGCTCGAGGAGGCCGGCAAGGCTCCGAGTGCCGCGGAGGGCTGATCCATGAAGCGACATGTGGACGAGCCTGGCGACCTGCGCCAGACCATCGCAATCGCGCTGCTCCTCGAGCGAATCGAGGAGGTCGAGCCTGGCTCAGGTCCCGCCAGGGAGCCGGGCATCACCAGGGGCTGGCCGGCGTATGAGGTACCGGACCTAACAGGCGGGTTGCGGGGATTCGCAGCGTTCGCGCTGGCCTCCACGGCACTGCTCGCCTGTGCGGCGCCGCGCGGCGCGATCGAGTGCGTGGACGATACGAGCTGCGGGCTCGCCGCCGACGGTCGATGCCTGGTGAACCCGGCGACCGGCAACCAGTTCTGCGCCTACCCCGACGGCACCTGTCCCGAGGGCATGCGCTGGTCCGACTACGATGTCGAAGAGGGCATCAGCGGGGCGTGCGTCGCCGGTCCCGACGCCGGCGCGCCGGACGCCGCGCTCGACGCGGCGACCGACGCGGTCGACGCCGCGCCGACGCAGGCGGCGTTCGCGATCGGGGCAGTGAGCGAGTGGCGGATCAGCGGGTCGCCGGCCAACATGACGGCGACCAACTGGGTCCGGGTCGCGAACGTCGGGGAGGCGCCGCTCGACCTCTCGACCGGCGCGGTCACCAGCGTCTCGTTCGGCGATGCGCGGTTCGCCGGGAACGCGACCTGGGTCGCGGTCCCGACGATCCTCGCCCCGGATCGGTCCGCCGGCTCCCTGTCGGCGGCCGCGGCGCAAGTGATCGTGGCGTCCGGCCTGATGTCCGAGCCCGCCCAGGACAGCGCCAACGACATCCTCCAGCTCCGGGTGACGATGATGCCGCCCGCGGGGCAGTGGCTGGGGGTCGACATCGAGATCTCGGTCCAGATCGCGAACGCCCGGGCCACCATCCCGACGCGGGTGATCCTGTCGGCAAGCGGCACGCCCACTGGCACACCGGTCGCCGGTCAGCGCATCATGTCCGCGCCGGTTCCATGACCCTCAGGACGCTCGCCATCGGTAGCCTGGTCGCGAACGCCGCCCTCGCGGCGGCGCTCGCGGTCTTCCACTGGTGGCCGGCCCAGGCGCCAGCGCCGCGGGCCACCAACCCGCCGGTGGCCGTGCCGGCCGACGTCTGCGAGATCGCGCGCGGCGATCTCGACTTCTTCATCGACGGTCTGGTGCGGGGGAACGACCCCTTCTACACGCCCATCGTGGTGCGGACGCTGGAGCAGCTACTGGTCGTCTGCCTGCCCGGGCAGAAGGGCGAGATCGTCACCGTCATGGCCCGGCTTCGGGAGCATCTGCTCTTCCTGGTCGCCGCCAACACCTCGCCGGACCAGAAGCGGGTCGCCCGCGAGGACGCGCTGCGCGTCTTCCGCGACCTGCGCGCGCGCTTTGGCTCCGGCACCTGACCTACGGGGTCAGGACCTCGTGGACCTCCGTGGCCCCGAACCCGGCGCGGGTCGCCCCGCCCGGAACGTAGACGCGCCCGTCCCAGGCCGCGGCGCCCATGCCGTGCCGTGGAGTCGGCATCGGCGGCAGCGACTCCCAGACATCGCTGGTGGCCGTGTACGCCTCCACCTGGGGGAACACCCCGGACGCGGCGTCGCCATTTCCCTCGCCGCCGATCACGAACAGGCGGTCACCCACGACGGCGCAGGCCGTGCCGCCGCGGGGCGTTGTCATCGCGGTCTTGGTCGCCCAGGCGCCGCCCGGCATGTACTCGTAGAGGGCGCCGGTGATCGAGTCGATCGCCCCCCGCCGGCCGCCCGCGACGTAGAGCTTGCCTGCGATCACGCCGCCGCAGCCATGGTCGGTCGGCTGGGGCAGGGCAGGGAAGTTCGTGTCCCAGGCGTCGCCCGTCGGGTCGTAGGCCGACACCTCGGCAACGGCGCTGCCGCGCAGGCCGCCGGCCACGTAGATCCGGCCCCCGATCGCGCCGACGACGGCCGAGCCGCGGTCCGTGCCGCTCGGCATCGACGTCCGCGCCGTCCAGCCGGCGTCGGTCGTCGGGTTCCAGGCCCAGACGTTCCCGATCGCCCGGAAGCTGATGGTCACCATCGCGCCGACGACGTAGACGGTCCCATCGACGACGGCAACGTTCGCGTGATGGATGGGTATCGGTAGCTCGGGACCCAGAGACCACGTGCAGGTCGCGGTGTCGTACACCTGTACCTGCGCCAGGATACCGCCCGTGCCGTTGAAGCCACCGACCACGTAGATCCGCCCGTCGAGGGCCACCACGGCCGTCTCCTGGGTCGCACCGAGGGGCAACGCCGGGCCGAGCGCCCAGCCCGCCTGCACGTCGCACGCATTCACGCCCGCGTCCACCTGGTCGCCCGCGTCCGGCGAGTCTCCGCCAGGGTCGCCGCCGCAGGCGGCGGCGAGGGAGGCGAGGGTAGCGAGGGGGAGCCGCATGGCGCGACGATACTACGGGGTGGACGCGGGGGCGTTCGGAAGGCGCGGGCTGAACGGGAGCGCCAGGGCTTCACCGTGACGCCGGGCTCGAGTGCGGCGCCCGCGCCCCAGAGTTCATACCCACGCTTGCCAACCGATCGAGATTCTTCGACGATGCGCCGCCACCTCCGATCCACAAGGGTTGGGGTCGCGCCTGGCCGGCGCGCGCCCTGCACCCATGTGTCTGCTGTCGCACCTTGTTATGGCGCAAGGCGAACGCGCCCTTTGCTCCATTGCGTGACCACTTCGCACGCTTGGCGATAGGACATGGGTCCGGTCGGCGTGTCGTGGATGTCGCCATGGCTCGCCCACATGGACTCGGCCCACGCGAGGCCTACAAGTCGTGCGTGCTCGGGCGAAGGTGCCTTCTCGATCGCGTCTGGAAAATCCTGCTCGGTAGCATTGAGGAGGGATTCGACGATCTCGATGTCCGCGTCGCTCCACTTGTGGAAGTCCGCGAGGTCTTGCGCGCTCGGCTCACGCGGCTTGCGCGGTCGCAGATCACCATCGCCGTCAGCTTCCCATTTTTCGAACTCGGGGAGTTCCTCGGGGGTGAGTTCCTCGTCATCCGGCGGGTTCGTGGCACGCTCAGTTGGCATGCGACGAGGCTAGGTCGTGGGTCTGACGCGCGATTGCCTTGAGATGGAGCCGATGCGCGGGTTTGAACCGCGGACCTGCGGTTTACGAAACCGCTGCTCTGCCACTGAGCTACATCGGCGAGAAGTGAGGCGTTGTTCTAGACGAACAGGGCCGCGATGGCAAGCGGGGCGGCGTTGCGGACGATCATCCGAGCGCCGAGAGGAGAGCGAGCAACCGCCGCCGCAACGTCGCGGGGTCGCGCGTCGAGAGCCATGCGGTCTGAGCCATCAGCAGCTCGCACAAAATCGGGTCCGGAAGATTGGTCGCGTCGCTCGCATCGCCGCGCGGTGAGGTCGCGTCCATCCGCGTCGGTTCGCTCATCGCCGCGTCGGTGGTCCGCGTCGGTTCGCATCGATCCGCGTCCGCACTAACCCCCTGAGACGCCTTGCGAAACCGTTGCTCTGCCACTGAGCTACACCGGCGAAGGTCCAGGTGATTACCCGAACCGGGCCGTGGGCGCAAGACCCCGGGGAGGCGGACGAGGCCGGGCTCGCCGCGGCCGCCGGGCGCCGCGCGGTCAGCCCCAGCGCACCTCGATCTCCGGCTCGTCGTCGTCGAGGCGGAGCAGGCTGGTCTCGAGCTCGCGGTGGACCTGGACCACGGCGGTCGGGGTGACGACGCTGCCGGGCAGGGGGCCGGCGG
>CAADGB010000029.1 GCA_900696455.1 uncultured delta proteobacterium | reverse complement strand
TCACAGCGCGTCGACGAAGGCCCGGGCCTGGACGTAGACGTAGACCCAGGGCGCGAAGTAGAGGACGGCGTCGATGCGGTCGAGGATGCCGCCGTGGCCGGGCAGGATCGCGCCCGAGTCCTTCACGCCGGTCGAGCGCTTGATGAGCGACTCGGCGAGGTCGCCCATCTGGGCCAGGGCCGCGCCCGGCACGGTGATGAGGACGACGTCGACCCACGACAGGACGTCGAGGAAGAACGCCTTCATCAGGAGAGCGCCGGCCAGCGAGCCGGCGAGGCCGCCGAAGGCGCCGGCCCAGGTCTTCTTGGGCGAGACCGCCTCGTACAGCTTGGCCTTGCCCAGGAAGCGGCCGGCGAAGTAGGCGCCGGTGTCGCCCAGCCACACCACGATCAGCACGAACAGGATCATGTGACCGCCCTGGGTGCCGCCGACGTCGCGCTTGAGCTCGGCGGCCATGATGAGCAGCACGCCGGCGTAGACGATGCCGAAGGTGGTGGCCGCCATGCGCCGCGACACCGAGGCCAGATCGCCGAAGCGGAACAGGTAGTAGAGGCCGGGGCCGATCACCGCCAGCACCAGGACCAGGTGGCGGCTGTCGCCCAGGCGCGACCACGGCAGCCGGTCGGGCAGGGCCGCCGGGTGGATCCAGTAGTAGGCGGCGACCGCGAGGCCGCCGAAGATCATGCTGGCGATCCGGTCGCGCCGGTCGTCGAGCATCATGCCGAACAGCTCCCACATGGCGAGGAGCGCGGCGGCGTAGACCAGGCAGAAGGTCGGGACGTGCGACTGCTGGTAGAAGGCGAGGAGCAGCAGCGGCGCGGCGACGACCGCGACCAGGACGCGTGAGGCGAGGTTGCCGAGGGCCAAGGCCGGGCAGCTAACCGCGGCCGGCGCCGGACGTCAACCCGCGGTGGGCTCGACGTCGCTGTCGACCTCGGCGAGCTGGGCCGAGGTCAGGCCGAAGCGGCGCTCGCGGCCGGCGTAGGCGTCGAGGCAGCGGAAGAGGTCGTTGCGGCGGAAGTCCGGCCACAGGACGTCGACGAAGACGAGCTCGGCGTAGGCCAGCTCCCACAGCATGAAGTTGGAGATCCGCTGCTCGCCGCTGGTGCGGATGAGGAGGTCGAGCGGCGGCAGGCCGCCGGTGGGCAGCGCCTGGCCCAGGGCGTCGACGTCGATGGCGTCGGTCGCCAGCTCGCCGGCGACGACCCGGGCGGCCAGCGTCCGCGCCGCCCGCGCCAGCGACTCGCGCCCGCCGTACGACAGGGCCAGGGTCAGGGTCATGCCGGTGTGCCCGGCCGAGTCGCGGCACAGGGCGTCGAGCGGCTCGCGCACCAGCGCCGGCAGGCGGTCGAGATCGCCGATGGCGTGGAGCCGGATCTGGTTGTCCATGAGCTCGGGCCGCTCGTCGACGAGGTAGTCGCGGAGGAGCTGCATCAGCGCCGCGACCTCGTCGGCGGGGCGGGCCCAGTTCTGCGACGAGACGGCGTAGAGGGTCAGGGCCTCGAGGCCGACCTGGCGGGCGGCGCGGGTGACGTCGCGCACGCTGTCGGCGCCGACGCGATGCCCCTCGATGCGGGGCTGGCCACGGAGCTGGGCCCAGCGGCCGTTGCCGTCCATGATGATGCCGACGTGGCGCGGCAGCGAGGTGGGCATGCGAGGACAACGCGCCAGAGGGCGCCGCGCGTCGACGTATCACGCGCCGGGCGGCCGTTGCAACCATGCACCTCTTCCCGTACGCTCCAGCAACACCCCTCGTTACGTCTCTGCTTCGTCGTCAAGGCGCGGGAACACCCATGGGCATCTTCTCCAGGCTCGGCACGCTCATCAAGAGCAACATCAACGACCTCATCACCAAGGCCGAGGATCCCGAGAAGATGCTCAGCCAGGTGCTGCTGGAGATGCAGCAGCAGCTCGCCGACGCCAAGAAGGCGGTCGCGGTCGCCATCGCCGACGAGAAGAAGCTGCAGAAGCAGTTCTCGGCCGAGCAGGAGAAGTCCAAGGAGTGGGAGCGCAAGGCCATGGTCGCCGTGCGCGCCGGCGACGACGCCCTCGCCCGCCAGGCCCTCGTGCGCAAGCAGGAGCACGAGAACATCGCCGACCAGTACCAGCAGCAGTGGGCCGCGCAGAAGCAGGCGGTCGAGAAGCTCAAGGACGCGCTGCGTCTCCTCAACAACAAGATCGAGGAGGCCAAGCGCAAGAAGAACATCCTCATCGCGCGCAAGAAGCGGGCGGAGGCGCAGCAACAGATCGCCAACACCATGCAGGGCCTGGGCGACACCAGCGCGTTCGACACGTTCGATCGCATGGCCGATCGCATCGCGCTGATGGAGGCCGAGGCCGAGGCCGGCGCCGAGCTCGCCGGCGAGCTGTCGGGCGACACCCTGGAGAGCAAGTTCCTGGCCCTCGAGGCCGGCGGCGGCGCCAGCGAGGACGACGCCCTGGCCGAGCTCAAGGCCAAGATGGGCCTGCTGGAGGCGCCCAAGGGGGCGAGCGCGCCGCAGCTCAAGGCGGGCGCGAGCGACGACGACGCCGGCAAGGAGGGCACGCCCGGGGTCGGCGAGACCCTGTCGGCGTCGGGCCTCACCGCCGAGGACCTCAAGGAGCTCGAGGACCTCGACCTGTCCGAGTTCGACACCAAGGACGCCAAGGCCGCCAAGTAGGCCGCGGCCGCCGGCCCGCGGGCTGGCGCGATGCTCCTCCCGCGTCCCGCAGGCTGGCCCGGGCTGGCGGGTGCTCCGACCCGTCGCTCCGGATGCGCGCCTCCCGGCGCCGGCAGATCGGCACGCCAGGCGTGAAGCGCCCGTCACAGCCTGGCGGTCGCCGCCGGCCAACGCCGCGGACCGGCGGCCGTTCGATCCTGGCTGGCGCCGGAACGTGGCTTGCACCATGATCGGCGTGATGCTGCGCCGCTGGTCGCTCGTGCTGCTCCTGGTGCCGGCCCTGGGCCTGGCGGCCAGCCCTGCCCGGGCCACCGCCGAGGCGCCTCCACCTGCCCCGCGCACCAAGGTCGCCAAGAAGCGCCTCGGCACCCTCCCGCTCCGCGTCGTCAAGCTCCTGCCCGAGACCGGGCAGGTCCTGGTCTACGACCAGACCCGCCGCGCCCACGTCCTCGTGCAGGAGGGGGACCTCGTCGCCGGCTACGCCGTGGTCGAGGTCGGCGACGAGCACGTGGTGGTCGCCCGCGACGGGCGCGAGCTGGTGCTGGTCGCCGACCCCCGCGCGCCGCAGCTCGCCCCGGGCGCCGAGGCCGCCGTCCTCGATCCGTACGGCGAGGCGGCGCCGGCCGCCGCCCCTGCCGGCAAGGCCCCCGCCGGCCTCCAGCCCATCGACCCCTACGCGCGGCCCGACGAGGGGCCGGTGCGCGAGGTGCTGGCGCCGGCGGCCCAGCGCGAGAGCCTGCGCGGCGTGGCGGTGGTGGATCCGTACGCCCCGCAGGCGCCGCCCGAGCCGCGGGTGGTGACGGCGCCGCCCACCGCCAGCCCGCTCAAGGCGACGCCGGCGCCCGGCTCGCCGACCGCGCCCGAGGCGATCCGCGCCGAGGTGCTGACGGTCAAGCGGGCCGAGCTCGAGGCCGCGCTCTCGGACTTCACCCGGCTCGGCAAGGACATCGGCTTCGTCCGCCTCCCCCGCGGCGTGCGCCTGGGGACGGTCGCGCCCAGCTCGTACTTCTGGAGGCTGGGGCTGCGCGGGGGCGACGTGGTCACCGCCATCGACGGCAAGCCGCTGCGCACGCTCGACGACGCGGCGGCCGCCTACGTCCGGCTCGGCGCCGCCCGCCAGCTCGCGGTCGAGGTCGAGCGCGCCGGCGCCCGCGGCACCCTGCGCTTCGCGCTGCAGTAGCGCCCCCGGGCGCCGACGGGCGGCCCGGCGAGCGTCGGGCCCCGCAACTAGGGCGGTCGCGGTCCGGTGGGGGCCGGCCATTTCTGGTACAGATCGAGGAGGGGATGCTCCGCATCGTTCTACGCCTCGCGGACCCGGCCGAGTGGATCGAGGTGTTCGATCCGCGCGACGGCACGGTGTTCGTCGCCAGCGCGGCGCCCCCGGCGCTCGGCACCGACGTCCGCATCGACCTCACGTGCGGCGACGAGGGGCCGCGGGTGATCCTGCGCGGCCAGGTCATGGGCCACCGCGCCGGCGGCCAGGGCGGCGAGGACGGCGACGGCGCCGACGACGACCGCCGCCCCGGCTTCCTGGCCGCGCTCGGCCCCAGCGAGCGCGAGAAGGTCAACTACCTCAACGGCTTCGTCCGCGGTGGGCTGCTCGACCTGCGCTCGCATCGCCGCCTGCCCGTGCGCCTGCCCGTCACCTACGGCGGCATCAAGGGCCCGTGCGAGTCGTTCACCCGCGACCTCAACGACCAGGGCGCCTTCGTGCTGACCGACGAGCCCCTGCCCGAGGACGCCGAGGTCCACCTGCTGGTCACCCTGCCCGGGCGGCCGCAGCCGCTGTCGGTGGTGGGCGTGGTCTCCCACACCGTCGTGCCCGAGGACGAGGACGTCCCGGGGATGGGCATCGTCTTCCGGCGCAGCGACGCCGAGCGCGCCGAGGTCAAGGCCGCGGTCGACGCGCTGGAGAAGGCGTTCCTGGCCTGCGAGCTGCCCGAGGACACGCTGGCCTGATCCGGCCGGCGCGCGCGCGTTTGCGGGCCCCGATCACCCGTGGCAGTGTGCGCGCATGAAGCGCGCGCCGCGTTCGAGCGCCGCCGGCGTGAGCTGGCGCGACGGCGTGCACGTCCTCGGCACCGCGATCTGGTGCGACGCCCGGCGGGCGCGCGCGGTGTGCTTCGTGTCGGCGGCCGATCGCACCGGCCGCGCCGGCCACGGCCAGCTCATCGCCACCGCCGAGACCCTGGCCCTGCTCGGCGCCCGCCAGGACGCGCACCTGGCGGCGCCCACCGGCCGCCCGTTCACGCTGGGCACGGTGCGCCTCGAGCTGGTGCGCAGCGGCCACGCCGTCGGCGCGGCCGCCCTGCTCGTCGACACCGGCCACCGCGTGCTCTACGCCGGCGCGGTCGATCCCGCCGGCGGCGGCCTCGGCGGCGCGGCCGAGCTGCGGCGCTGCGACACCCTGGTCGTGGCCGCGCCCTACGGCGCGCCCCACCACCGCTTCCCCGCCACCGCCGGCGACGTCGTCGACTTCGCCCGCGCCGCGCTGGCCGCCGGCGCGGTGCCGGTGGTGCTGGTGACGTCGTCGCTGAAGGCGCTGGACGCCGCCGCCGCCCTCGCCGCCGCCGGCGTGCCCTGCGCCGGCCACCGCGGCGTGGTCGAGGCCGCCCGCCGCCTGGCCACCGCCGGCGTCGAGGTCGCGGTCAAGCGCACGGTCGCGCGCGGGCGCGCCCTGGTGTGGCCGCTCGCCGATCGAGCCCGCCTGGGCGCCGCGCTGGGCGGGGCGCGGGCGCGGGTCGCGCTGGCCTCGGGGCTCGCGGTCGAGCGCGAGCTGGTGCGCGAGCTCGGCGTCGACGCCGCGATCCCGTGGAGCGCCGCCGCCGACCGCGCCGCGCTCCTCGCCTACGTCGCGCGCAGCGGCGCCCGCGAGATCGCGATCACCGGCGCGCACGCCGACGACGTCGTCGCCGAGCTCGGGGGCCGCGCCCGCCGGCTGGGGCCGCCGCGCCAGATGGCGCTGTTCGCGGCCTCATGAGCCCGCGGGTCGTCGTCGGCAACCGGCGCCGCGGCGGCGGGTGGTGGCGGCTGCCGCTGGTGCTGGTGACGTGGGCGGCGATCGTCGTCCCGGTGGTGGGCGCGGCCCGCGTCGTCTCGACCCTGCGGGCGTGGGCGCGCGAGCTGCCGGCGGTGCCCGACGTCACGGCGTGGGCGGCGAGCGCGCCCCGCACCTCGCGCCTGTACGCCGCCGACGGCACCCTGCTCGCCGACCTGCCCTTCGCCGACGGTCCGGCGGTCGGACGCCGCGACCTGGTCACCCTCGACCAGGTGCCACGCCACCTGGTGCTGGCGGTGCTGGCCGCCGAGGACGCCCGCTTCGCCACGCACCGCGGCGTCGACTACCGCGCGATCGTGCGCGCGGCGCGCGCCAACTACCAGGCCGGCCGCGTGGTCGAGGGCGCGTCGACGATCACCCAGCAGCTCGCGCGCAACCTGCTGCCGGCGGAGCTCGGCCGCGAGCGGACCCTGCGGCGCAAGGTGCGCGAGGCGCTGCTGGCCCGGGTCTTCGAGCGCCGCTTCACCAAGGCCCGCATCCTCGAGGCCTACCTCAACTTCGTCTTCCTCGGCAGCGGCGCCTACGGCGTGGCCGCCGGCGCCGAGGCCTACTTCGACAAGCCGCTGGCCGAGCTCGCGCTGGCCGAGGCCGCGCTCCTGGCCGGGCTCATCCAGGCGCCGTCGCGGCTCGACCCGTGGCAGGCGCCGGGGCCGGCGCGCGCCCGCCGCGACGAGGTGCTGGCGCGCATGGTCCGCGCCGGGTTCGCCGACGAGGCCAGCGCGGCGGCGGCGGCGGCGCGCCCGCTGGGGCTGGTGCGCCGCCCCGAGCGCTACGGCACCCGCCTGCCCTGGTACACCGAGCACGTCCGGCGGCTGCTCGCCGACAACCTCGGCGACGAGCTGGCGCGCGGCGGGCTGGTGGTGGAGACCGCCGCCCTGCCCGCGCTCGGGCACCAGGCGCAGGCCGAGGTGGTGCGCGCCGGCGACGCCCTGGCCGGCGCCGACGGTCCGCCCGAGCTGGCGGCGGTGGTCTGGGATCACCGCACCGCCTACGTCGAGGCCATGATCGGCGGCCGGGCGTGGCACGACGTCCAGTTCGATCGCCTGACCCAGGCCTGCCGCCAGCCGGGCTCGGCGTGGAAGCCGCTGGTCTACGCCGCCGCCCTCGAGCGCGGCGTGATCACCCAGGGCACGCCGCTGCGCGACGCGCCGGTCGCCGAGTACGACGAGGTCACCGGCGTGCACTGGAAGCCCCGCGCCGGCAAGGCCTTCCGCGGCGTGGCCCTGGTCGCCGACGCCGTCGCGCTGTCGCTCAACGCGCCGGCGATCGACGTCCTCGATCGCGCCGGCGCGCCGGCGGTGATCGCGCTGGCCCGCCGCCTGGGCGTCACCACCGAGGTCAGCGCGCTGCGGCCGATGGCGCTGGGCGCGTCGTGCGTCAAGCCGATCGAGCTGGCCCGGGTCTACGCCGTGCTCGCCCGCGGCGGCCGCGACCTGCCGCTGCGGGTGGTGGTGCGCGTGCGCCGCGACCACGACGTGCTGTTCGACGCCGCGGTGCCCGAGGATCCGTGGCTCGATCCCGGCCGCCGCCTCGATCGCCTGGCCGAGGTCGCCGGCCGCACCGCCGATCAGCGGGTCGGCGCCCGCGGCGGCGCGCTGCTCGATCCGGCCACCGCGTTCCTCGCCGCCGACCTCCTGGCCGGCGTGGTCGCGCGCGGCACCGCCACCGCCGCCCGCGCCCTGGGCCGCCCCGCCGCCGGCAAGACCGGCACCACCAACGACAACAGCGACGCCTGGTTCGTCGGCTTCACCGCCCGCGTGGTCGCCGCGGTGTGGGTCGGCCACGACCGCCCGGCGGTCAAGCTCGGGCCGCGCGACGACGGCGCCCGCGCCGCGCTGCCGACCTGGATGCGCCTGGTGCGCGCCGCCGAGGGCACGCGTCCGCCGGCGCCCCTGCCCGGCCCGCCGCCCGGCCTGGTGCGCGCCCGCATCGACCGCGAGACCGGGCTCCTGGCCGCGCCCGGCGCCGGCGGCGCCGTCGAGCTGTGGTTCGCGCCCGGCTCTGCCCCCACCGAGGTCGCCGGGAGCGCCGGCGCCAGCGGCGACTTCCAGCGCACCGCGCGCGAGTTCTGACGGCGCCGCGACACCGCGCCGCGCGATCCGGAGCGCGGCGGGGTGGATCGTCCCGGCGGATCGTCCCGCGTGGTCCGGATCCGCCGCCGCGCGTTGACCGGCGGCCGCGGGCCGCGGCAGACTCGGGACATGCCGCGTCTGTATCGGGTCGACACCGGCGACACCATCGGTGAGATCAGCGAGAAGCAGAAGCAGTTCCTGGTCGACATGCTCGAGGAAGAGGACGAGGACGACCAGGACTACTTCATCAACCAGGACACGCTGGAGCTGTTCAGCGACAACAACTGCGATCCCGAGCTGCTCGCGCTGCTCGAGGGCGCGCTCGACGACGGCGAGGACGGGGTCGACATCGCCTGGGAGTAGCCGCGGCGAACGCCGCGCGCGGCCTGCCTCACAGGTCCGCGTCTCGCGACGGCATTCAACCCGTCCGGTGCCCTAGCCGCGCAGCGTGAGGTCGTCGGGCGCGAAGCGCTCGTCCCACAGGACGTCGCCGGCCGCGCCCAGCACCCGCACCCGCAGCTCGCCGGCCGCGGCGTCGAGCAGCCCGAAGTTGTACGCGGCGGAGCGGGCCAGGATGCCGGGCCGCATCGGCGGCAGCGGCGCCGGCGCCCGCGACAGGGGGCCGACCTGGACCTCGCGCGCGCCCAGGCGGTGGCGGTAGGCGCCGAACCAGTGCTGGTCGGCGGACAGGAAGATCACGCCCGGGGTGGCGGCGGCGGCCAGCGCGTCGAGGATGGCGTCGCGCTCGGTCAGGTAGCCGGCCCAGTGATCGGTGCCGTGCCCGAAGTCGAGCGGCACGGTGGTGAACACCAGCTTGAACGGCGCGGCGCTGGCGGTGACGCCGTCGACGAGCCACCGCCGCTGGACCTCGCCCAGCATGGTCTTGGCCGGGCCGTCGGGAGCGCCCTGCGCGCTGCGGTACGAGCGGGTGTCGAGCAGGAAGCACTCGAGGTGCGCCCCCCAGCGCCACCGCTGGTAGCGCGGCCCGCCGCCGCGGCGCGGGAACCACTCGTCCCACGCCGCCAGCGCGGCGGCGTGACGCTCGGGCTCGGCGGCGTAGGTGCCGGCGTCCCAGTCGTTGCGGACCTCGTGGTCGTCGAGGATCGCGCGCACGCTGGTGCCGTGGAGCCAGGGCTGGAGCACGGGCGCGCCGCGGGCCCAGGCGTGACGCTCGCGGAAGCCGTCGAGGGAGTCGGGCCACGGCGGGTTGTCGGCGTAGGGCCAGTCGCCCAGCGAGACGTAGGCCTCGGCGGCCTGGGCGGCGAGGGTCTCGAAGATCGGCGACGCGTACGCGGGATCGGGATCGATGTCGGCGCTCCACGCCAGCCGCACCGGGCGCGGATCGTCGGCGGCGGGCGCGGTGACGAAGCGGTGCGGCGCCAGCACCTGCTGGTCGTCGAGGCCGAGGGACGCGACGTAGGCGGTGGCCGGCCGCAGGCCGCGGGCGTGGACGACGCCGACGCCGCCGGCGCCGAGCGGCACCTGCCACCGCCCCGCGATCGCGCCGGCCGGGGTCGCCACCGTGAGCACGGCGTGGGTCGCGGTCGCCGACCACACCACGACCGAGGCCACGTCGGTCTCGACGTCGAGCACGATCGAGCAGGCGGCCCCCGGCTCGCCGTCGCCGCACGACGACAGCGGCAGGAGGGCGGCGGGCAGGCCGAGGAAGCCGCGGCGGGTGATCACGGGGCTTCGATCGTAGCGCGCAACCAGACAAGATCACTCGCGATCTGAACAACGCCTGCGTCATGTGTCAAACGACACTTGACACTTGACGCCAGATCAAGAGAATGGGGTCCCATGCTGCAACGCCTGGCCGCCCTCCGCCGCGACGCCCGCATGGTGCTCGACGGCCTGCGCGGGCGGTCGCCGTCCCCGCTCGTCCAGCGCCCGCCGTCGCCGGTCTACCCGCCGATCGCCGCCGCCGACTCGGCCGGCCGCGCCCGCACCCTCGAGGTGGCCGCGGTCACCCGCGAGACCGCCGACGCGGTCACGCTCACGCTCGTCGAGCCCACCGGCCAGGACCTCCGCTTCGTGCCCGGCCAGTTCTTCACGCTGCTGGTGCCGCTCGACGACGGACCACCGCTGCGCCGCGCCTACTCGGCGTCGTCGTCGCACCTCGATCCGTCGCGGGTGACGATCACCGTCAAGCGCGTCCCCGGCGGCCGGGTGTCGTCGCACCTGGTCGAGCACGCCGCCCCCGGCCTGCGCCTGGCGGTGCTGGGACCGTCGGGCGACTTCACGGTCGCGCCCGCACCCGGCGCCCGCCGCCACGTCGTCGCGATCGCCGGCGGCAGCGGCATCACGCCCATCATGGCGATCGCCCGCGGCGTGCTGGCGGTCGAGCCGGCGAGCCGGGTCACCCTGCTCTACGGCAACCGCGACGCCGCCTCGATCATCTTCGCCGCCGAGCTCGAGCGGCTGCGCGCCGAGCACGGCGCGCGGCTGGTGGTCCGCCACCTGCTCGAGGACGCCGGCGACCTGCCGGGCGCCGCCGCCGGTCGCCTCGACGCGGCGACGATCGCCGCCCAGCTCGACGCCGCCGGCCTCGACGCCGCCGCCGACGCCAGCTACTTCGTGTGCGGGCCCGAGGCCATGATGGCCGAGGCCCGCGCCGCGCTGACCGCCCGCGGCGTCGCCGCCGACCGCGTCCGCGAGGAGCGCTTCACCGCGCCCGCCCGCCGCCAGGCCGGGCAGGCCACCGCCGCCCAGCCGGTGACGATCCGCAAGGCCGGCGTCGCCTCCGACGTCATCGTCCCCGCCGGCGCCACGATCCTCGACGCCGGCCTCGCCGCCGGCGTGCCGCTGGCGCTGTCGTGCGCGATGGGCGGCTGCGGCGCGTGCTCGGTCACGCTCACCACCGGCGAGGTCGCGCTGGACGAGCCCAACTGCCTGTCGGCCACCGAGCGCGCCCGCGGCACGATCCTGGCGTGCGTGGCCCGGCCGCTGTCGCCGTGCACCGTGGAGGCGCCGTGAACGACGGCCGCCTGCGCATGAAGGACCTGTGCGCCGAGACCGGGCTGTCGCGCCAGGCCATCCACTTCTACATCCAGGCCGGCCTGCTGCCCGAGGGCGCCAAGACCGGCCGCAACATGGCCTGGTACGGGCCGGCCCACGTCGAGCGCCTGCGCCTCATCCGCCGGCTGCAGGAGGAGCGCCTCCTGCCGCTCAAGACCATCCGCGCCCTGCTCGCCGGCGACACCGCCGAGCTGCCCGAGGCCCAGCGCAACCTCCTGGCCGAGGTCGGCGCCCAGCTCCCCGCCACCCTGGGCGGGGCCGCGCGCGGCCTGCCGGTGGCCGAGGCCCTCGCCCGCTACGCCGTCGACCCGGGCGAGCTCGACCGCCTGATCGAGCTCGGCCTCTGCGGCGCGCGCGGCGACGGCGCCGACCGCGAGCTGACCGGCGACGCCGCCCGCCTGCTCGACCTGTGGTCGCAGTTCCGCGCCGCCGGCTTCACCCGCGAGCGCGGCTTCGTCGTCGACGATCTGGTCCCCTACCTCCAGGCCGCGCAGGAGCTGGTCGCCCACGAGACCCAGCTCCTGCTCGCCCGCCTCGCCCACCTGCCGCCGGCCGAGCTGGCGCCGATGATCGAGCGCGGGCTGCCCATCGTCACCGCGACCCTCGTCCACTTCCACACCACCGCGGTCCACGCGGTGCTCGCCACCGCGCGCGACCCGCGCCCGACCCCCGCCTCCACCGAGGAGTGACCATGCTGTCCGACGCCCTCTTCGCCCGCCTGCCCACCCGCGTCAAGGACACGGTCGATCGCTGGCTCGAGATCGCCAGCGTCTTCCGCGAGCTGCGCGATCCGCGCGTCGCCCGCTCGCTGGCCCCCGCCGGCGTGCGCGGCCTCGTCCTCCAGCGCGGCAAGCAGGCACCGACCACCACCTGCCCGGCCTCGCACCGCGCCTACTTCGACTGGAGCTACCCCTCGGACCACCCCGAGATGCGCGAGCTCTACCGGCGGGCCAAGGCCGGGCAGTGGGACGGCGAGACGCTCCTGCCGTGGCAGACCTCGGTCGATCCCGAGAACCCCGAGGTCCCGATCCTGCCGCCGCAGTTCGTCGACTTCACGATCCTCGAGCGCCACGGCATCCACCTCGCGCCCGCCGAGCGCCAGCGCTTCCTGCACAGCCTGGTGGCGTGGATGCTGTCGCAGTTCCTCCACGGCGAGCAGGGCGCGCTGCAGGCCGCCTGCCAGGTCACCGAGGCGGTGCAGTTCTTCGACGGCAAGCTCTACGGCGGCACCCAGGTCGTCGACGAGGCCCGCCACGTCGAGGTCTTCCACCGCTACCTCGACACCAAGCTCGACAAGCTCTACCAGGTCAACGACAACCTGTTCGTCATCATCGACGCGCTCATGACCGACAGCCGCTGGGACATGAAGTTCCTCGGCATGCAGATCATGGTCGAGGGCCTGGCCCTGGGCGCCTTCGGCACGCTCTACAAGATCACCCGCGAGCCGCTGCTCAAGCAGCTCCTCAAGATGGTGATCCAGGACGAGGCCCGCCACGTCCACTACGGCGTGCTCGCGCTGCGCGAGCACATCACCCGCGAGCTGTCGGAGAGCGAGCGCCGCGAGCGCGAGGACTGGTCGTTCGAGGTCGCGCTGCTCATGCGCAACCGCTTCATGGCCTACGAGGTCTACGAGGAGTGGTTCCAGGGGGCGCTGCCGCGCGGCGCCTGGCGCGACTTCATCTACGCCGCCCCCGGCATGGAGGAGTTCCGCACCGTCATGTTCTCGCGCCTGGTCCCCAACCTGCGAGAGATCGGCCTGCTGTCGCCGCGGGTGCAG
Organism: uncultured delta proteobacterium; assembly: GCA_900696455.1. Lineage (GTDB taxonomy): Bacteria > Myxococcota_A > Polyangia > Haliangiales > Haliangiaceae > UBA2376. Next base: position 14,739 of record CAADGB010000029.1, on the reverse strand, counting down.
GCCCGCTACGCCGAGGTCGGCCTGATGAAGTACGCCGCCGGCAAGTCCGCCGATCAGCTCTCGGGCGACGCGCTGCTCGCCGACCTCGATCGCGGCGGGCTGACCGCGGCCGGTCGCGCCGCCTGACCGGCGCCGAGCTAGGCTCGCACCCAGGGGTTGGCGCGGGCCTCGTCGCCGAGCGAGGTCTCGGGACCGTGGCCGGGCACGACCACGGCGTCGAGATCGCGGGTGTAGAGCCGCTCCTTGATCGATCGGGCCAGGGCGCGGGCGTCGCCGCCGGGCAGATCGGTGCGGCCGACGCCGCGCCGGAACAGCGTGTCGCCGGCGAACACCAGCGGCCGCTCACCGGGCGCCGTCACCTCGAAGCACACCGAGCCCGGGGTGTGGCCGGGCGTGTGCACCACCAGCGCCTGCCGCTGCCCGAAGGCCACGGCGTCGCCGTCGGCGAGCCAGCGATCGACGGCGGTGGTCGGCCGCGGGCGCCAGCCGAACATCGCCGCCTGCATCGCGAAGCCGTCGTAGAGGAAGCGATCGTCGGGGTGCAGGCAGACCTCGCCGCCGTGGGCCTCCTTGACGTCGCGGGTGCCGTAGATGTGATCGAGGTGAGCGTGGGTGTGGACGATCGCGCGCACGGTCAGGTCGTGGTGGCGGATCAGCTCGGCGAGGGGCTCGAGCTCGCCGCCCGGATCGATGACGATGGCGTCCCGGGTCTCGGCGCACGCCAGCACGGTGCAGTTGCACTGGAAGGGCCCGGCGGGGAAGGTCTCGCGGAAGATCACGACCCACGTTCTACTCCGGATCGCGGCCGTCGACGCGCGGGCGCCGGGAGTGGACGGCACCTCCCGTCGCGGACTTGGAGCGCGCAGAGGCCGGACCGTGCCAAGAATCGGCGCTCGGCAAGTGCTCGGATGCAGGCTAGGTCTCCGTGATTCTTGCAGAATGCCGGGATCTGAATACCGGGCTCATAACTTGATTTCGCCAGCCATCGGAGCAAATTAGGGCCCGTGGGCTCAGACCCTGGCAGTAGTAGACGCGAGGTCAGCTTCGGCACGTTTGCGCTGGCGCTGACCGCCCTCACCCTCGCACTCGCCGCGTACTTCGGCGGCGGCTGACGCGGACGTCGACCGCGCGGTCGACCTCGCTCAGTCGTCTCCAGGTCGCGACGTGCGCCCGGCGGGATCGCTCCCGCTCCAGGCGCCGCCGGGCACGGGAGCGCCACGCGCGGCGAGCGCGGGCGAACGCAGCTCGTAGATCCACGCGGTCACGGGGCCGCGGACGGTCTCGACCGCGCGCTCGACTCGCGCGTACGCGTCGCCCTCGTACACGTCGAGGGCGGGCCACGCGGCCTCGGGATCGATCAGCTCGACGAGCTCGCCATGCACGCGCCGATCGCCGCCGAGCACGACGCCCGGATATCCTGCGGGGAACGCGACCAGCCGGCCGTGGCACCAGGCCGGCTCGGCGCCGCGGGCGTGGGGCGCGAGGCGAGGCCACGCGGCCTGGCCGGGGCGCAGCGTGCCGTAGACGAACAGGTACGTGGGCACACGCCGATCATGGCGCAAGTGGTGCGCCCTGGGGCCGCACCGCCTGGTGACACGCGACGCACGCCTCGGTCATCCGGCCGTAGAGGGTGGCGCGCTCGTCCTGCCCGGCCACGGCCTGGGCCTGGCTGGCGAGGGCGCGCACCCGCGCGACCGCGGCGCGGACGGTGTCGCCCTGGGGGCCGCGCGCCAGCTCGCCGGCGTCGAGGCGCAGCGCGGCCATCGTGGTGGCGCCGCGACGCCACCGCTCGTCGGACGGACCGATGAGGCCCTGCCACAGCTCGCGCGACGCCCACTCGTGCCGGCGCATCTGCTCGACGAGGGTCGCGCCGTCGGCCGGCTCGGGTGCCGCCGGGAAGGTCGCCGCCACGCCGCGCTCGAGGTGGCACGCCGAGCAGGCGAGGCCGAGGCTGGCGATGACGCTGGCGGCCTCGCGCAGGTCGGGCGCCTCGGCCAGGGCCTGCGCCGCGCCGCGGACGCGCGCGATCTGCGCGGCGTCGCCGGTCAGCGCCACGTGCTCGGGGTGCTGGGCGAGCCACGCCGCGGCCACGCGCGCCGGCTCGAGGTGCCCGCGCATCACGGCCTCCTGGGCGCGCTGCACCGCCGCCAGGTGCTCGATCATGTGATCGCGCAGGCTGCTGTCGATGGCGGCGCCGGCGTCCCGGGGCGGCGGGGCCGCGGCCGCCTGGCGGTCGGGGTCGGCCCGCGACGAGCACCCGGCGAGCGCGAGGGCGGCGAGGGAGGCGGCAGCGAGGCGGACGACCGGGAGCGCGCGCATGGTGTGGGACGAGAGCATCAGCCGTGCCACCGGGGTCAGGGCTCGCGGGGCCGCAGGTACGCCAGCCAGTAGACGCCGCCGACCAGCCCGGCGCCGCCGATGATGTTGCCGAGGGTGACCGGGAGCAGGTTGTCGGTCCACATGCTGCCCCAGGTGGTGACGCCGTCGCCCTCGATGAGCGCGGCCAGCGGGAGCAGGTACATGTTCGCGATGGAGTGCTCGAAGCCCATCGCCACGAACGCGGTGATGGGCGGGACCACGGCCAGGACGCGGTCGGTCGTGGTCCGGGCGCTCATCGCCAGCCACACCGCGAGGCAGACCAGGGCGTTGCACAGGACGCCGCGGGCGATGGCCTCGCCGGCGTCGAGCGCCAGCTTCTGATCGGCGGTGGCGACCGCGGCCGCGGTGACCGCGCCGTCGCCGGCTCGCCACACGCCGCTGACGTAGACCAGGATCGCGGTGGCCAGCGCCCCGGCCAGGTTGCCGGCGTAGACCAGCGCCCAGTTGCGGAGCAGGCGCCCGGTGGTGACGCGCCGGCTCGCCCACGCCATGACGATCAGGTTGTTGCCGGTGAACAGCTCGGCGCCGCCGACGACGACCAGCACCAGGCCGAGCGAGAACGAGACCCCGACCAGGAGCCGGGCGAGGCCGTAGGGCAAGGCCCAGCCGCCGGCCGCGACCGTCGTGGACAGCGCCGCGCCCAGGGCGATGAACGCGCCGGCGAGGACGGCGAGGAGGAGCGTGGTGGTGGCGTCGAGCCCGGCCTTGGCCACGCCGATCTCCTCGGCGCGGCGGGCCATCTCGCGGGGCGGCAGGGCGTCGAGGCTGGGCGGGGTGGTCACGACTGCCGGTGCAGCAAGGCACGTACCCGCCGCCGGGGCGCGGGCCCGCGGCGCGGACGGCGGTAGCGTGCGCGGCTTGCGCGCCGGCGCGCCGCGGGCGCATGGCCTGCGCGATCCGGGACGCCGCGGCCCGGTGGGAGGGGGCCAGCGACGTGCATCAGCGCCGGTCATGCCGCAGTTCGAGGTGCCCGTCGCCGAGTACATGACGCGCGAGGTCGAGGCGGTGCCACCCACCGCGACCCTGGCCGGCGTGGCCCGGGCGCTCGAGCGCCTGAACATCTCGGCCGTGCCGGTGGTCGACCGCGGCGTGCTGGGCGGGGTGGTCTCGCGCTCGGACCTCCTGCACGCCGGCCGCACGCACGCCGCCCACGGCCGCCGCGGCACGTCGCTCGAGGTCCCCGCGCAGCGGGTGGCGGAGATCATGAAGCCGGCGCCGTTCGTGGTCACGCCGGCCACGCCGCTCACCGACGCCGCGCGCTCGATGCTGCGCAACCGCATCCACCGCGTGTTCGTGATCGAGCGCGGCCACGTCGCCGGCGTGCTCAGCACGCTCGACCTGACCGTCGCCGTCCGCGACGCCCGCGTCGACGGGCCCCTCCGCACGCTCATGTCGGCGCCGATCTTCTCGGTCGACACCCAGGACCCGCTGGCGCTCGCGATCGAGCGCCTCGAGCTCGCCCACGTGACCGCGCTGGTCGTGGTCGAGGACGGCTGGCCGGTCGGCGTCTTCACCCAGGTCGAGGCCCTGGCCGCGCGCGACCTGCCGCGCGACACCCCGGTCGAGGACGTGTTCGACCAGGCCCTGGTCTGCCTGCCGGCGGCCACGCGCATCTACCGGGCGGCCGCGCTCGCCGCCCGTCTCGACGTCCGGCGCGTCGTCGTGGCCGACGGCCCCGAGGTCGTCGGCATCGTCAGCGGCCTCGACTTCGCCCGCGTGGTCGCGGGGACGGGTTAGACTCGCGGGCCAACCGTCCCCGGAGCGCGCCGCGATGGCAGGTCAGGTCTACGTCATCAGCCACCCCCTCGTGCAACACAAGCTGACGCTGATGCGGTCCAAGGAGACCAGCACCAGCGGCTTCCGCACGCTCCTGCGCGAGATCAGCCTCCTGCTCGGCTACGAGGTGTGCCGCGACCTGCCGCTGTCGACGATCGACATCGAGACGCCGCTGGCGCCGATGCGGGCGCCGATCCTCGACGGCAAGAAGGTGGTGATCATCTCCATCCTGCGCGCCGGCGGCGGCATCCTCGACGGCATGCTCGAGATCCTGCCGTCGGCCCGCATCGGCCACATCGGCCTCTACCGCGACCCCAAGACCCTGGTCGCGGTCGAGTACTACTGCAAGCTGCCCGGCGAGATGGCCGGCCGCGACGCGATCGTCGTCGACCCGATGCTGGCCACCGGCAACAGCGCGATCGCCGCGGTCGACCGCATCAAGGAGACCGGGCCGCGCTCGATCAAGTTCGTGTGCCTGCTGACCTGCCCCGAGGGCCTCCGCACCTTCCACGAGCACCACCCCGACGTGCCGGTCTACACCGCGGCCATCGACTCCCACCTCAACGACAAGAGCTACATCGTGCCCGGCCTCGGCGACGCCGGCGACCGCCTGTTCGGCACCAAGTAGCGCGGCCGCGGCGCGTCCCCGCGATCAGGTCCAGTCCTCGTCGGGGAACAGCTCGAAGTCGGTGGTGAGGCACACCGGCACGCCCGCCTGGTCGAGGCCCCAGTGCGAGGCGTAGACGCCGTCGCCGTAGCCCGACATGAAGGCCACGCAGTTGGCGGGCGACGCCGGGTCGGGCTGGTAGATCGCCCAGCCCCAGGTGTGGCGGTAGTTCTCGGTCATGAGCTGCTTCTCGAGCGCGACGTAGCTCGGCGTCGGCCAGACCGTGGGCTGGGCCTGGATCGTCGCCTGCGCGCCGAGGTCCATGAAGCACCCGGTGCCGGCGTCGACCGGATAGCCGGGATCGGCGCCGCGCTTGCGCGGCGTGGTGTCGAAGGTCGCGACCTCCCAGCGCAGCGGCAGGTCGTCGCGGAAGCGCACGGTGGCGGCCGCCACCCGCTGATCGCCGCTGGTGAACTGTGCCACCGCCAGCGTGACCAGGTACGAGCCGGGCGCGACCTTGCGCGCCAGCGGCGGCCCGTCGACGAGGAACGGATCGCACGCGACGATCGTACCGCTCGGCACCTCGAGCAGCCCGATGTCGTGGAGCCGGATCGTCGTCAGCCCGAAGCGCTCGCCGTCGCGCAGGTAGCGGCCGCGGTCGCGCTCCACCAGCAGGAGCGGCGGCGGCGGCGCCTCCACGACCCGGACCGCCGACTTCCTCGCCGTCGGGCCCGCCTGCTGCTTCCCCGCCGCCTTCTTCCCCGCCGCCTTCTTTCCCGCCGCCCCCCCGCTCGCCCTGAGCGAGGCCGGAGGCCGAGTCGAAGGGCCCGCCGCCTTCTCCTTCGCCCCTGCCGCCGCCTTCTTCCCCACCGCCGCCCCCGGCTTCTTCTTCGCCCCCGCCGCCCCCCCGCTCGCCCTGAGCGAGGCCGAAGGCCGAGTCGAAGGGCCCGCCGCCTTCTTCGCCCCTGCCGCCGCCTTCTTCCCCACCGCCGCCCCCGGCTTCTTCGCCGCCGCCTTCTTCTTCCCCCCCGCCGCCCCCCCGCTCGCCCTGAGCGAGGCCGAAGGCCGAGTCGAAGGGCCCGCCGCCTTCTTCTTCGCCCCTGCCGCCGCCTTCTTCCCCACCGCCGCCCCCGGCTTCTTCGCCGCCGCCTTCTTCTTCGCCCCCGCCGCCCCCCCGCTCGCCCTGAGCGAGGCCGAAGGCCGAGTCGAAGGGCCCGCCGCCTTCTTCTTCGCCCCCGCCGCCGCCTTCTTCTTCGCCCCCGCCGCCGCCTTCTTCTTCGCGGACGTCTGCTTCGCCGTCGCCATGCCCCGACGCTACACCCGCCCTCGCGCGCCGCGGGTCACTCCGGAAGGCTCTCGACGAACCGCGCCACCAGCTCCGCGAACGGCTCCGGCCGGTCCACGAACGGCCAGTGCCCCGACGGCGAGACCTCGGCCACGCGCACCCCGGCGGCGGCCAGGAGCTCGCGCGAGCGCGCGCACACGCCGCCCGGCGCGCCGGCGATGAACAGGAGCGGCACCCGCAGCCGGCTGCGCCGCGCCGCCAGGGTCTCGGCCCGCGACAGCTCCACCAGCTCGCGGGCGTGCCGCCACAGCACGAACGGATCGGCGAACGCCATGCTCGCCGCGTAGCCCCGCAGCGCGGGGTCGGCGCCGGCCTCGGCCCACAGCTCCTGCCACAGCAGGTCGTAGCCGCCGGCGACGAACTCGGCCTCGTCGACCGCCGCCATCCGGCTCGAGAAGTTGCAGTCGCCGAGCGAGGCGTTGCCGTCGACGTCGATCACGGCGCGCACGGCGTCGGGGTGGCGCTCCGCCACCAGCGTCGCCAGCACGCCGCCCAGCGAGTGCCCGACCAGCACGGCGTTGTCGTCGCGCGCGCCCAGCCACGCCGCCAGCGCGTCGGCGGTGTCGTCGAGGCCGCGGGCGCTGGCCGGCCACGGCGAGCGCCCGTAGCCGGGCAGGTCGACCAGCACGTGCCGGTACGGCCACAGGTGGGGATGACCGGCGATGGCGTCGAAGCAGCGCCCCGACTCGCCCAGGCCGTGGACCCAGACCAGGACGCGGCTGCCGCTGCCGCGGCTGCGGACGCTCATGCCGTGCTCGAGCGCGTGGACCAGCGTGGGCACCGCGCTATCCTACGCCGATGCCCCCCGCCCGCCGTGGATCTTCGCCCACCGTCGTCCTCGCCGCGCTCGCCGCGCTCGCCGTCGTCGCCTGCGGGCGCGACGCCGCCCCGCGGAAGGCGCCGCTGCCGCCCGACGAGGCGACCGAGGTCCTCGCCCAGCGGATCTGGCTCGACAAGGAGCCCGCCGGCTGGAGCGACCCGTTCCACGTCCTGGTCTTCGATCCGAGCGGCACCGGGGTCTACCAGGAGCGCACGGTGTGGAAGGGGACCTTCGAGCTGTTCCTCTACGAGGCCGAGGCCGGCCGCCTCGACCTGCGCCTGCCCGCCACCCGCAAGGTCGTCAAGACCGGCTTCACGATCGAGCCCGAGCGCCGCGGCGAGGCCGACGTCAAGCTCACGCTCGAGCGCGTGCCGGCCGGGCCGCGGGTCTACCGCGGCTACCGCGTCCCGGGCGGCGACGTCGAGACCTGGGTGAAGGCGCGCTTCGCGGGCGAGTGAGCCGCCCGGACGGGCGCCCCGCCGCCCCGCCGTCGCGCGCGCACGCGCTCACGGGGCCGCGCGGCGCACGCGGCCCCGGTTCACAGCGCCTGGATGTCGATCTCGATCTCGACCTTCTCGCTGACCAGGACGCCGCCGGCCTCGAGCACCTGGTTCCAGTTGAGGCCCCACTCCTTGCGGTTGACGGTGGTGTGCGCCGACCAGGCCAGGCGGTCGTTGCCCCACGGATCCTTGCCGCCGCCGAGCTCCTCGACCTTCAGCACCACCGGGTGGGTCACGCCGCGCATGGTCAGGTCGCCGGTCACCTCGAGGGTGTCCTTGCCGGTGCGCTTGACCCCGGTGCTGCGGAAGGCGAGGCGCGGGTGGTGCTCGGCGTCGAAGAAGTCGGCCGAGCGCAGGTGGGCGTCGCGCTTCTCCTCGCGGGTGTCGATGCTGGCGACGTCGAGGTCGACCTGGACCGACGAGCGCTCGATGGCGTCGGGGTCGTAGGCGATCGTGCCGGAGAAGCTCTTGAACGAGCCGCGGACCTTGCTCACCACCATGTGGCGGACGAGGAAGCCGGCGGTCGAGTGGGTGGGGTCGATGTTGAGGGTCTTCATGGCGCGGTGGGCTCCTTGGGTTCGACCCATCATGTGCGACACACCCCCGCCGCGGTAGCCCGCGCGCTGGAAGGCACTGTTCGCGCCATGGACCGGTACCGCCGCGGTCAGACCTTCATCGCCGCCTGGTAGGCGGGGCGGGCACGCAGGCGCTCGATCCCCGCCGTGACCCGGGGGCCGGCCGCGGCGGCGCCCGTGCGCAGCGCGAGGTTGACGACCGAGCCCACCGCGATGTCGGCGACCGTGAAGCGGCCGCCGACCAGGTAGTCGCCGGTGAGCGTGCGCTCGAGCAGGTCGAGGTAGCGGCGACAGGCGGCGCGCGCGGCCTCGACCTCGCCCTCGTCGCGCTGAGCGGCGGGCTTCATGGCCTGGTGCATGTAGCGGAGGGCCGGCGGCTGGAACATGGTCGCCGCCCACGACGACCACTGGTCGAGGTACGCCCACTCCTCGATCGACTGCCCGCCCAGCTCCGGCCGGTACTTCTCGGCCAGGTACTGGTTGATCGCCCACGACTCGAACAGCCGCAGGTCGCCGTCGATGATGAACGGGATCGTGCCGGCGGGGTTGATCTCCTTGAAGTCGGCCGGCACCTCGCGGCTGTTGATGACGATGTACTCGTAGGGGACGCCGGTCTCCTCGAGCATCCAGCGGGTCCGGCCTGCGCTCGACATCGGCGCGCCATAGAACGTGATCATCTCGAGCCTCTCTCTCTGTCGGTCGGTCGGTCGGTCGGTCGGTCGGTCGGTCGGTCGGCCGGTCGGTCGGCCGGTCGGTCGGGAGGCGGTCAGAAGACGGTGCCGTCGCTCTCGACGCGGATGGGCGGACCGCCGCCGGTGCGGCGCTCGCGCGCGACCTGACGGCCGGCGGCCCAGGTGCCGCCCTCGAGGATGCGGGCCAGCGGGAGCTGCTCGGCCGAGACCTCGAGCTTCTGGCGCACGGCGTCGGCGACCCAGTCGAGGAGCGCCACGGTCAGCGCCCGCCACTCGACGACGACCTCGTCGCCGACCTGGTGGACCTCGCGGGTCACGGCGTCGTGGCGCGGCACGATGACGCCGAGATCGACGAGCAAGCCGCCGTTGCGGTACTCGGGCAGGCCGGTGAGCGCGCCCGGCTGCACCACGCGCAGCCCGCCCAGCTCGAGCGGCTCGAACAGCGAGTAGGCCAGCCACTGCGACAGCTTGTGGAAGGGCATGAGCCCGGTCGACGGCCCGGCCCCGCCGGCGGCGCCGTGGTACCAGACGTCGCCGAGGTTGACCCCGCCGAGGGTGGTCCGCCCCGGCCAGATCTCGCCCAGGCCTTCCAGCAACTCGTGCAGGAGATCGGCGGCGCGCACCTCGTCGCCGCGGGCGCGCAGGGCGTGGAGCAGCCCGCCGGGGCGGCCGCCCGGGAACAGCGTCGGGTTGGCGTCGATGACCTCGCCCAGCCGGCGCAGGAGCGCGCCGCGGCCGGCGACGCCGACCAGCGGGTTGTCGGGGCCGGCCTGGAACGCGCGGGCCAGCGCGCCGTCGTCGAGCCCGCGCAGGGCCGCGGCGTCGACCCGCAGCGGCAAGAGGGCGTCGGCCGAGAACAGCCCGGCCTCGAACGCGCGCAGGCTGGCCACCGCCAGGCCCTCGGAGCGCGCCAGCTCCTGCCCGGTCTCGACCTCGCGGTAGCGCCAGGCGTCGCCGGCGCCCGCGTCGAGGAGCACGCTCACCATCACCAGGTCGACGAGGGCCTCGGCCGCGGCCTGGCCGCCGCTGGCGGCGTCGACGAGCGGCGCCACCCGGTCGACCTTGCCGGCGCGGAAGTGGCCGAGGCGGCCGTGGACCGGGATGCGCAGGGCCGGGTAGGCGGCGCGGGTCACCGCGATGACGCGGTCGGCGACGACGTCGACGCGCGCGCGGTCGATCGAGAAGTGCCGGAGCTCGCCGAGCAGCCCGGCCTCGAGCACGTTGGCGGCGCGCACCCGGATCGCCAGCGGCGTGCGCAGGTAGGCGACGGCGGTCGCCTGATCGGCGGCGGCGGCGGGGGCGATGAAACCGCTGTGGGGGTCGATGTCGCTCATGTCGCTCCTGGTCGACCCTCGTCGGGCCGGGTCGTTCCGGGTCGGGTCGGGCCGGCTTGTTCCGGGTCGGGCCGATCCTGCCTGACCGCGCCGCGCCTGGCCAGGCCGACCCGACGAGGCCTACTCGAGGTTGCGGCCCTTGGCCCGGGTCAGCTCGTCGGGCTCGGGGACCTTGCCGTCGGGGACGAAGTAGCCGGCCGCCATCTTGGCGTCCATCTCGACCCGGGCGTCGGCCGGGATCAGATCATCCGGAATCCGGACACGCTCCCCGACCTCGATCCCGGCGCGGACGATCGCGTCGTACTTCATGTTCGACATCGACACCAGGCGGTGGATGCGGCGCACCCCCAGCCAGTGCAGGACGTCGGGCATGAGCTCCTGGAAGCGCATGTCCTGGACCCCGGCCACGCACTCGGTGCGGGCGAAGTACTGCGACGCGCTGTCGCCGCCCTCCTGCCGCTTGCGCGCGTTGTAGACCAGGAACTTGGTGACCTCGCCCAGCGCCCGCCCCTCCTTGCGGAAGTAGACGATGAGACCGACCCCGCCGGCCTGGGCGCCGCGGATGCACTCCTCGATGGCGTGGGCCAGGTACGGCCGGCAGGTGCAGATGTCGGAGCCGAAGACGTCCGAGCCGTTGCACTCGGCGTGGACGCGCGCGGTCAGGGTCACGCTCGGATCGCTGAGCCGGGCCGGATCGCCGAAGACGTAGAGGGTCTGGCCGCCGATCGGCGGCAGGAAGACGTCGAGGTCGCCGCGGGTCACCAGCTCGGGGAACATGCCGCCGGTCTGCTCGAACAGCGTGCGGCGCAGCTCGCTCTCGGTGCAGTCGAAGCGCTTGGCCACGCCCGGCAGGTACCAGACCGGCTCGATCGCGGCCTTGGTCACCGGCACCTCGCGCGCGCTCTTGAGCACCTTGCCGTCGACGGCGAGGCGGCCGGCCTCGATGGCGTCGACGATCTCGGGCATGTCGATGTGGGCCTGGGTGACGGCGATCGTCGGCCGCACGTCGTGGCCCTGCGCGAGGTACGGCTGGAAGACGCTCGACACCACGGCGCCCCACGGATCGATCGAGACGATGCGCTCGGGATCGAACCACGACGGGTGCGGCCCGACGAGGTGGGTGGGCGCGGTGTTGGTGAGATCGGGGACGTGCCGCGGATCGAGGGCGCGGGCCGCCACCGCCAGCGCCCGGTAGACCGCGTAGCTGCCCGAGTGGGTGCCGATCACGTTGCGGTGGTCGGGGTTGGTCAGGGTCGCGATGACCGGGCCGCGGACGGCGGGGTCCTGGGCGCCCCAGTTGATGGCGATGGGCTTCGCCCCGGTGCCCGGGTGGGGGGTGAGCTTGATGTGCCTGGAGTGGCGCCTGGTGGCCATGAGGTCTCCGTCCCGCCGCCGCCGGGGAGGCTGGTTCAGCGAGGAAGTCTGCGAGTCTGGCACGCGCCCGGGGGGTGGTAAAGCGACACCCGGCGCGCGCGCTCGACGACGCGACGCTCCGCTGCGAGCGGAAAACACGCAGCGCGACTGGAACGCCGGCCGGTCGGACGCGGGTCGAAAGGCCCGCCCATTCCTGAGCAAGGCACCGAAGGTGCGGAGTCGAAGGGGCGCGGACGCGGACGGCTCAGCGGAGCTCGAGCCGGCGGACCGCGTGCACGACCACCGGCTCGGCCTGGCCGTCCGCCGGCTCGACGCCGAGGCGGAGCTCGCCGCGCCGGTTGCGGCGGAGGCGGGCGCGCGGCAGGTCGTCGCGCGCGATCGACACCGCGCCCTCGCGGCCGGTGGCGACCACGACCGCGACGCCCGGCGCGCCGGCGGCGGCCACCACGTCGGCCAGCGCCCACCCACCGCGCCGTCCGTCGTCCGGACGCGGCAGCGCGGCCAGGCGGGCGGCGTCGAGGACGATGGTCCGGTCGCCGCGCACGACCTCGAGCCCGGGCTCGACGGGCTCGACGGGCCGGGCCGCCGCCGCCGCGTCGCCGTCCTCGCCGTCGGCGTCACGCTCGATGGCCACGCGGACCACGCCGGCGAGCGCCGCCGCCGGCGCCGCCAGCGCCCGCTGGACGTGCGGCGGCTGGTCGGGGCGCACCGGCGGGTGGAAGGCCAGGGTCGGCCGCCCGCCGTCACCGGTCAGCACGAGGTCGTGGCCGGGGAAGCGCGCGCCCACGTCGAGGACGGTCAGGCGCCGGCCGTCGGCGGTCTCGGCGACCAGCAGGCCCCACCGCGCCGGATCGCGGGCGTCGGCGGGCAGGAGCTCGACCAGCGATCGACGCCCGGCGAGGTCGGCGGCGGCGACGCGACCGGCCGGCGCCCCGTCGACGACGAGCTCCACGTCCCCGACCGCCGCCGCCGCCGCGCCCGCCGGCGCCGCCGCGCCCGCCGCGCCCGCCGCGCCCTCACCGGCCGGGGGTGAGCGCTCGCCGCCGCGGCAGCCGAGCGCGACCGCGGTCACGCCGGCGGCGACCACGGCGACGCGCACCCGGGTGCGGACCATCGCCGGCAGTGTACCATCCGTGCCATGGGGACCCTCCGTCGCGGCCGTCGGCCGCTCGCCATCGCCTGCGCCCTCGTCACCGCGGCCGGCCTCGCCGCGTGCAAGGGCGACGATCCCACGTTCACCGATGCCGGCCTCATCGACGCCGACCAGACCGACGCCTCCAGCGTCGGCCGGCCGGGGCCGGTCACCGACCTCGCCGCGGCCAGCGTCGCCACCGGCCTCGACCTGTCGTGGACCAACCCCGGCGACGCCGACCTCGCCGGCGTGCTCGTGGTCGCCGGCGCCGGCGTGCCGGTGACGTTCGCGCCCGCCGACGGCACGAGCTACACCGTGGGCACGGTCGTCGGCTCCGGGCAGGCGGTGATCCACGCCAGCCTCGCCACCGCCCTCGCCGGCTTCCCCGGGATCGCCGGCGTCGGCTTCGAGTTCGCGGCCTGGGCCTACGACACCGAGGGCCTGTACTCGCAGGTCGCCACCACCACCGGCCTCACCAACCTGCTCGGCGCGCAGACCGGCGTGATCCAGCTCTTCCAGGACGGCCGCGTGGTCGTCACCCAGCAGCCGCGCTCGCTGCGCCTGTCGGGCACCGTGGTCTACAGCGACGCCGCCGACACGATGCCGCTCCAGCTCGCGGTCGAGAACCAGACCGGGCGCGTGCTCTTCAACCTCAAGGGCCTGGTCGACACCGCCAGCCAGGGCGCCGTCACCAACCCGAGCTTCCCCGCCGCCGGCGGCCGACCCATGGGCTACTTCGGCCCGGAGGCGATCGCGATCGGCGCCGCCCCGGTCCGCCAGTACGACCTCACGGGGATCGACGGCACCGTGGATCCGGTCGTCCTGACGATGACCTTCGTCGACGCGCCGATGATCGTCATGTCGGCGCGCAACGGCGCGATCCGGGTGTTCGACTCCGCCGGCAGCGGCGGCGAGGCCACGGTCGAGATGCCGGGGCAGAGCTGCGGCCGCGCCGAGTCGCGCGGCGGCACGGTGAGCGCCAGCGGACGCTACGTGTTCACCGGCGCCAAGAGCCACGCCCGGGTCACCCGCATCGACCTGACGACCATGGCGCTGTCCTCGGTCGAGCTCACCACCAGCGACGACATCGCCAGCGTCTCCGATGTCACGACCTCGATCGACGGCAGCCGGCTCTACGCCGTCCTCTCCGACGGCACCCACGCCAACGGCGGCAGCGGCGGCGAGTGCGGCGGCCTGGCGGTCGCCGCGCCGCGCAGCCACCGCGGGATCGCCCACGGCGCGCCGCAGAACACCACCTACCTGGTCGAGCTCGACGCCGCCGCCCTCACCGAGACCCGGCGCCTCCAGCTCGACACCGGGGGCCGCCTGAGCGCGGTCGAGGTGCTGGCCGGCAACCGCGCGGTGGTCGCCACCCGCGACGGCCTGGCCCACGTCGTCGACCTCGCCACCTGGGCCGTGATCGACACCGACGCCGGCTCGCCCGGGGTGCAGCCGCTCGACCTCGCCGGCCGGCTGCACGAGAAGATCCTCGTCGACCCGGGGCGGACCCGGTTCACGGTGACGACCACCCTCGACTCCGAGGAGGGGCTCGACGCCGTCACCTTCGACGCCGCCACGCTGACCCCGACCGCGCGCCGGGTCTCCAGCGACTACGTCCGCCGCGTGGTCGGCCTCCGCCACGACGCCGCGGGCCGGCTCCACGTCCTCCACCGCGTCGAGAGCAAGGGGCCGTGGGGCGCGGACCTGGTCACCTTCGACGGCGCGGTGCGGACCGCCGCCTCCCCGCTCGACGAGGGCCGGGCTCAGGGCTTCATCCCCACCGCCGACGGCGCCCGCTACTTCATCGCGATGGACTACGAGCTCCGCCTGTACGACGCGGCGACCCACGCCCAGCTCGACGTCGACGGCGACGCCGGCAACGGCCTGACCCCGATCTACTCCTACGAGCTCATCCGCGATCACGGACTCGGGCTGCTGACGCCGTTCTGAGCGGGCCCGCGCCGGAGCCGCGGCCGCAGGTCGCCGCACGCCAGGGGCCGACATCACCCCCGCGACGGCCGCGGCTTGTCGGCTGTCGGCTGTCGGCCTTCGACACGCCCTCGCTGGCGCTCGGGCGGCTCCTAACGAACGGCGTCGGCAAGCGCCCGACATCATTCGCGCGACGACCGCGGCTTGTCGGCCTTCGACACGCCCTCGCTGGCGCTCGGGCGGCTCAGGCCGACCGGAGAGATGCAGCTCGCCGTT
>CAADGB010000028.1 GCA_900696455.1 uncultured delta proteobacterium | reverse complement strand
GCATCTCTCCGGTCGGCCTGAGCCGCCCGAGCGTGAGCGAGGGCGTGTCGAAGGCCGACAAGCCGCGGCCGTCGCGCGAGTGATGTCGGGCGCTTGCCGGCGCCGTTCGTCAGGAGCGAAGCCCCGATGGGGCGGAGTCGAAGGGGCTCGGGCTCGGGCTCGGGGCTGAATGACCCGCTCACCCTGAGCGAAGCCCCGAAGGGGCGGAGTCGAAGGGGCTCGGGCTCGGGCTCGGGCTCGGACGCCTCCCCGCTCACCCTGCGCGACGCCCCGCAGCAGGGGCGGCGTCGAGGGGGCCCGCCCCCGCCGCGGCCCGGCTCAGCGGGTGAAGTCGCCCGGATCGATCGTCACCACCGGCACCGGCGCGTCCGCGCTCAGCACCAGCACCGTCGCCACCACCGCCGCGATCACGACCGCGCCGCCGCCGCCCAGCACCCACGGATCGCGGCACCACCCGCACCGGCGATGGCCGCCGCCGCCCCGCTCGCCGCTCGCGACCCGCACGTCCCGGGGCAGGAGCACGCCGTGACCGAGCGCCGCCGCGCGCAGCCGCTCGACCAGCGCGCGCGCCGCCGCGTCGAGGCCGCCGTCGACGTGGCCGAGCTCGACCACGGGCGTGCAGGCGGGCCGGGCCAGGACGCAGCGCTGGCCGAGCAAGGCCGGGCTCCCGCCGCGGTAGACGCTGGCGACCACGAACAGCTCGTCGAGCTCGGCGAAGATGAGCGTGTCGGCGACCACGGCGTCGGCGTCGTCGGCGCCGGCGGGCAGCCCCACCGCGCTCCCGCCGCCGTCCCCCGGCGCGCGCTCGAGGTCGAGGACGATGGGCCGGGCCTCGGGCCCGACCGACACCGCCACGCCCCGCGGCGCGCGGCCGGGCGCGCGCGCCACCACGACGTGCTGGCCGTGGCCGAGCGTCAGCGTGAGCGGCGCGCGCCCGACCGCCCGGCCGTCGACGGTCAGCTCGGCGCGGGCGCTGGCGGTGATGGTCACGGTCGCCACCGGCGGGACGTGGGCCACGGCGGCGTCGTAGGCGGCGACGTCGTCGGGCGCGAACTCGGCGGTGGTGACCACGCGCCCGCGATCCAGGGCGTGGGCCAGGCGCAGCGCCTCGGCGGCCTCGTCGCGCCGGCCGAGGCGACCGAGGACGAGCCCGAGGTGGAGCGAGACCTCGGCGTAGACCTCGAGGCCGCCGGGCAGGACCAGGAGCGCCTCGGCGCGCGAGCGCGCCGCCGCCAGCCGCGACGCCGCGTACTCGGCGTCGACCTCGACCTGGTACGCCCGCCAGCCCTCGGCCAGGAGCCGCCCCACCTGGGCGAACCCGGCGAGCTCCTCGACCGGCACCGCGCCCGCCGCCCGCGCCGCCCGCGCCCGCGCCATGGGCTCGGGGTCGGCGTCGGACGCCGCCGCGACTGCCCGGGTCACCTCGTCCGCGGTCGCCGCCGACCGCGCCGCCGGGACCACCACCACCCCGGCGCCGCCGGCGTGGGCGGCGCCCCGAGCGCCGGCCGCGGCCAGGCCGGCGACCGCCGCGACGACCATGGCCACCATGCGTGCGCGCGTACGCCGAACCACGTCCTCGACGCTACCAGATCCGCCGCGGTCGACCGCGGTCGCCGCCGGGCGATCGGCGCGGGTGTTCGACGCGCCTCGGGTATACTGGCCGGGTGAGCTTCCCGTGGCTGGACTCGAACCTGACTGGCTCCCCGCGGGGCGCCGCCCACCGCCTGGCCCAGGCCACGCGCGATCTCCACGATCGCGCCGCCCTGTTCGCCCGCCTCGGCGTCCCCGCCGCCGAGGCCACCCGCCGCCTGCAGGCGCGGGTGGCGTGGGACTTCGATCCCAGCTCGCGCCACGGCGGTCCGCACCTGCGGCCCGCCGGCCTCTCCGACGCCGCCATCGCCCAGCTCGTCGGCGAGACCTACGCCCGCCACGCGCCGCGCTGATCGCGGCGGCTCCCCGCCCATGCCGCTGCCCCACCTCGAGACGCTGCCCCACGAGCTCGACCAGTACACGCTGCTCGAGCGGCTGGCCTCCGGCGGCATGGCCGACGTCTTCCTCGCCGTCGATCGCGGACCGCGGGCGCCGCGCTGGGTCGCGATCAAGCGCATCCGCGCCGACCTCGCCACCCACCGCGAGTACGTCGGCTTCTTCGAGACCGAGGCCCGCCTGTCCCTGGCCTGTCACCACCCCAACCTGCCCACCGCCTTCCAGTGCGGCCAGGCCGGCGGCCGCCCGTACCTGGCGCTCGAGTACATCGCCGGCCCCACCGTGCTCGGGCTGGCGCGCGCCGCCACCCGCCGCCGCCGCCCGCTCGCGGTGCCGGCGGTGCTCGCGATCGCGCTGGGCGCCGCACGCGCCCTCGAACACCTCCACGGGCTCACCGGCCCCGACGGCCAGCCGCTCGACGTCGTCCATCGCGACGTCACCCCGCACAACCTGCTGGTCGCTCCCGGCGGGGTGGTCAAGCTCATCGACTTCGGCGTGGCCCGCACGGCGGTGCAGGCCCACCGCACCGAGGTCGGCGTCATCAAGGGCAAGTACGCCTACATCGCGCCCGAGCTCCTCGACCGCCACCGCCTCGTCGACCAGCGCGCCGACCTGTTCTCGCTGGGCGTCGTCCTGCACGAGCTGCTCACCGGGCAGCCGCTGTTCCACGGCGCCAGCGATCTCGACACCACCGAGCGCGTCCGCGCCGCGCCCATCGCCGCCCCGACCTCGATCCGCCCCGAGGTCCCCGAGGCCGTCGCGAGCGTGATCATGACCGCGCTCGCCCGCGATCCGGATCGCCGCTGGCCGTCGGCGGCGACCCTGGTCGACGCCCTCGAGCGCGCCGCCGAGCAGGCCGGGGTGTGGCCGTGGCAGGGCCGCCTCGCCCGCGAGGTCGCGCAGCTCGTCGGCGGCCCGCGGCGGCCGCTCCTCCGCGACGGGCACCTGCGGTGGGAGCCCGCGGCGCCGCCGGCGGCCAGCCCCGACGCCGACGACGACACGGTCACGCCCGTGATCGAGGTCCGCAACGAGGCCGGGACGTGGGAGGCCCCGAGCGTGCCGGCCGATCCGCAGCTCTCGTACTTCCTCAGCGCCGGCGCGGTGGAGCAGCCGTGGCAAGGCAACGACTCGACCGGCGTCGGCGAGCCCTGAGCCCGGGGCGGCGAGCGGCGGTCTTCGCCCTCGCGCTCGCGCTGGGCTGCACCCCGCCCGGGCCGCCGCCGGGTGACGCCGTGCCCCTCGACACGATCGTCGCCGGGCTCCAGCTCGCCGGCGCGTGGGAGTGGCGCCACGTCGAGATCGAGGACGGCACGCTGCGCCGCGAGGAGGAGCGCTGGCAGTTCGTGGCCACCGCCGACCCGCGCCGGCTCATCGGCCGCAACCGCCGCGAGGTGACGGTGCGCGCGCTCGACGACGTGCCGTTCCTCTGCAACCAGGCGCCGAGCTACCAGCAGCGGGCCGAGATCATCGTCGCCGCCGACATCGTCCGCACCGGCATCGCCCTCACCGAGCTCGGCTACACCGTCGAGCCCGGGCCGTGCGATCCGGGGCTGCGCCAGCTCGGCGCCTACGTCGCGACCGTGCGCCGCGACGAGCTCCACCTGGCGTGGCCGGGCGGCGAGGCGACCCTGCGCCGCACCGACACCCCGCCGCGGCCGCCGCGGCCGCCACGCCCGCCGCCGCCGGCCGGGCCCTGGACCTGGGAGGCGCGCTCGTGGACGCGGGCCGGCCTGTGGCAGCACGAGCGCGAGGACTGGGAGCTGGCGGTGAGCCGCGACGGCCGCCTCGCCGGCAGCTACCTGCGCACGGTCACCGTCGGCTCGCCCGACGGCGCGGCCGTGCCCTGCGCCGGCGCCGCCCGCTACCGGGTGGTCGATCGCTACCTGGTGCGCGGGGTCGCCACCGACGACGGCTGGCGCCTCGAGGAGCACGAGGTCGAGGCCGGCCACCACCCGTGCCTGGCGGCCACCCCCGGCCGCACCCTCGACGGCGCGACCGCGAGCGCGGACGGCGAGCACCTCGTGCTGTCGTGGCGCGGCAAGCGCCGCCAGGTCCTGGCCCGCCCCGCCCCGCCCTGACGCGGGTGCGCCCCACGTCGCGCCGCCGCCGCCGTCACCCGCCCCGGGCGCCGGCGACGCGGCGGACGCGGCGGCCGCGGCTCACGCGGTGTACAGGCGCGTCACGTACTCCTCGACCATACGATCCGAGGAGAAGCGCCACGCCGACATCGCGATGCTGGCGCGCATCATCCGCACCCAGCGCGCGCGATCGCCGTGGAACGTCGGCAGGACCTCGCGCTCGAGGACGCCGTACAGCAGCTCGCGATCGCGGCTGTCGATGCGCGCGGCGCCCTCGTCGTCGAAGGCGTCGTCGCTGGGATCGGGATCGCCGATCTTCCAGCCGGTGACGCCGTGCTCGCAGCCCTCCGGCCACCAGCCGTCGAGGATGCTGACGTTGAGGACGCCGTTCATCGCCGCCTTCATGCCCGAGGTGCCCGAGGCCTCGAGCGGCCGGCGCGGGTTGTTGAGCCAGACGTCGGCGCCGCGGGTGAGAGCCGCGCCCACGGTCATGTCGTAGTTCTCGACGAACACCACCTGCCCCGGCCAGCGCCGCGACGCCGCCACCAGGCGCGACACCAGCGCCTTGCCGCCGCTGTCGCGGGGGTGAGCCTTGCCGGCGTAGACGATCTGGACGCCGCCCTCGCGCAGGAGCCGCTCGAGCCGCTCCTCGTCGCCGAGCACCAGGTCGGCGCGCTTGTAGCCGGCGGCGCGGCGGGCGAAGCCGATGAGGGGGCGCTCGACCGCCAGCTCGACGCCGGTGCGGGCGCGGACGAGGTCGCACAGCTCCGCCTTCATCGCCAGGTGCGCCGCCCACAGCTCCTGGCTCTGGTGGACCTCGTCCTTGCCCGGCGCCAGCGCCGCCCGCACCCGCGCGTCCTGCCAGGTCGGCACGTGGACGCCGTTGGTGATGGCGACGATCGGCGCCGCGCCCTTGACGCCCTGCCACATCACGCGCGCGGTCTCGCCGTGGAGCTGGGCCACCGCGTTGGCGATGCGGGCCATGCGCAGGCCGGCCACCGTCATCGAGAACGGCGCGCCTCCGATCTCGGTGAGCTCGGCGTCGGTGAAGCCGAGGTCGGCGTCCATGCGCCGCATCACGTCGAGGCCGTGGACCTCGTTGCCGGCGGCGACCGGGGTGTGGGTGGTGACGACGACGTGGGGACGGAGGCGAGCCAGGCGCTCGACCAGGGTGGTGCCGCCGAAGCGGTTCTCGCGCAGGAGCTCGAGGCCGGCGAAGACCGCGTGGCCCTCGTTGAAGTGGAAGACGTCGGGATCGATGCCGAGGGCGCGCAGCAGGCGGACCCCGCCGACGCCGAGCACGATCTCCTGGGCCAGCCGATCCTCCTCGCCTCCGCCGTACAGCCGCTGGGTGATCCAGCGGTCGTCGGCGTGGATGGGCTCGAGCAGGTAGAGCTCGCCGGCGCCGAAGCGCCGCACCCGCCACGCCCGGCAGGGCACGTGCTTGCCGCGCACCGTGACCTCGATCGTGACCCCGACCTCCTCGAGGCCGTCGCGCGAGGTCCGGGGGTAGTGATCGACCGGGTGCCCGTCGCCGTCGATGCGCTGCTCGACGTAGCCCTCGTCCCACAGGAGGCCGAGGCCGGTCACCGGCAGCCGCAGGTCGCCCACCGACTTCATGTGATCGCCGGCGAGGAGGCCCAGGCCGCCGGCGTAGACCGTGAACGACGGGTCGAGGCCGTACTCCATGCAGAAGTACGCGACGCGAGGCCGGGCGATGGGAGTGGTGGCGAACATCGTCCCTGGACCATGCAACGTCGGCGCCGTCCGGATCAAGCGGGCGCGCACCGCCCTTCCGTGGATCTGCCGGGGCGGCGCCGGGGCGACGTCGCCTTCGGCGGCGATCGTTGCCAAACGCAACGCCGTGCGCGGTTCAGGGCGCCGGCGTCAGGGCCGGGCGAGGACGAGGAGGCCGCGGTGCGTGTCGGCGACGAAGATCCGGCCCCGCGCGACGTCGAGATCGACGCCGATCGCGCCCTCGAAGAAGCTGGTCCCGTAGGCGCGATCGTAGCCGGGCCAGGTGTTGAACCAGGCGACCTGGCGCGGCGCCGCCGGGTCGGCGATGTCGATCACGCGCACGCCGTCCTGGTAGTGGGCGACGACGACCTCGTCGCCCGCGGCCATCACGTTGTGGGCGCTGACCTCGGGGCGGGTCTGCCACGCGCCGACCTCGCGCGCGAAGCCGGCGCCGCCCTCGGTGACGTCGACGAGGCGCAGGTGCGAGCCCCACTGCTCGTCGCCGTGGGCGGCGATGCGGCGCCCGCCGACGGTGGTGACCCAGCTCGAGTGGCTGGTGGTCTCGCCGTAGCCGGCGAAGCGGCCGAGCACCCGCGGCGCCGCCGGGTCGGCGACGTCGACGATGACCAGGCCCGCGCTCCAGTAGTTGAGGTAGGCGCGATCGCCCTCGACGTACAGGTCGTGGAGGAAGGCGCCGTCGGGCGCGCCGGCCAGGGCCAGCTCGCCGAGCTTGACCGGCGCGGCCGGCGCGGTGAGGTCCCAGATCTCGAGGCCGCGGCGGAGGTTGGCGAGGTAGGCGCGCCCGCCGTCGAGGAACAGGGTGTGGACGGCGGCGCCCTCGCCGGGCTCGGCGGTGCCGAGGTGGGCGACGATCGCGGGCGCCGACGGGGTCGTGACGTCCCACACCACGGCCCCGGCCTGATCGGAGGCGAGCACGGCGAAGCGGCGGCCGCCGGCCGCGATCAGCTTGACGTCGTTGTAGATCTCGCCGCCGTCGGCGTGCTCGCACGGGCCGTGGCCGACGTCGACCGGGGCCGCCGGATCGGAGACGTCGACGATGCGCAGGCCGTCCTGGTAGCGCGCCAGGTAGGCCAGGTCGTCCGCGACCCGGACATTCACCGTGGGCGCCGGCCCCCAGCCGGCGCCCTGGTGCTCGCCGAGCAGCACCAGCCCGCCGGCCGCGGCCTCGGCCAGGCGCTCGACCCGGCGCCCGCGCACCGCCGCCAGGTAGCAGCCCTCCTCGGTGCAGAACGCGAACGCGCCGCCGAGCTCGGCGCCGTCGCGCGCGCACACCAGCAGGCTGCGCTCGCGGCCGCCGCCGAGCTCCCGGTACAGGAAGAGGTCGTCGTCGTCGGCCCAGGCCCGCGTCGCCTCGCCGCCGGCCAGCACCCCGCCGAAGCCGCCGGCCGCCAGGCGATCGAGCCGGGCGGCGCCGGTGGCGATCAGGCCATCGCCGTAGTCGGCCTGGAAGTGGTAGATGCCGGCCGGATCGAGCCCGGCCAGGGCTCCGGGCACGCAGCCGGCGGCGGCGCGGTCGAAGTCGGCCGGGCTGTCGTAGCGCCCCGGACCGTCGGGCAGCCCCGCGCCGTCGCCGCAGGCCAGGGCGACCATGATGGGGATCACGGCGAGGGCGTGGCGTGGCATCGGGTCGAGGGTAGCTGGCCGCGGGCGGGCCGGCAGCCCAGAGGTGGTCCCGACCGCGGCCCCGACGACGGCCCCGACGGCGGCCCCGACGGCGGGCGGCGATGTCCGACCGCGCCCCGCCCGCCCCTGGCTCGCCGCGACGCGCCACGTCGGCGTGGCGACGAGTTTTCTTGGCCTCACCAGCCCCGTCGTTCATGATGGGATCGTGGCCCGCACCACCGCGCGAAAGCCTCGGCGTCCGGCGGTCTCGCCCGAGGAGGAGAACCTCTTCCTCGAGGCGATCGCGGGCACCGCGCCGCTCGCCGGCCGCGATCGGGTCCGGCTGCCACCGGAGCGCACCCGGATCGCGCCCGAGCCGGTCCTGCCGCCACGCCGGCGCCTGGCGGTCGAGGTGACCGACGGCCAGCTCAGCGCGCGGGCCGACGGCGTCAACCGCGCCCAGGTCGCCGCCCTCCGCGGCGGCAAGGTCCGCGTCGAGGACACCCTCGATCTGCACGGCGAGACCGTCGCCACCGCCCTGCCCCGGCTCCAGCGCTTCCTCCTCGACGCCGCCCGCCATCACCGCCGCTGCGTGCTGGTGGTGCACGGCAAGGGCCTGCACGGCGACGGTACGGCGGTGCTGCGCGACGCGGTGCGCGGCGCCCTGGCCGGCGAGCTGTCGGGGCTGGTCCACGCCTTCGCCACCGCCGGCCCCGCCGATGGCGGCGACGGCGCCACCTGCGTGCTGGTGGTCAGCCCGTGAGCGCGAAGGCCGCGACGCCGTCGACGATCCCGGCTTGCCCGCCGGCGGCCCGCCGCTGGCGCCGGCTCCGCACCCTGGTCGTCGCGCTCCTCGTGGTGCCGGGGCTGCTCGCGGTCGCGCCGCCGCCAGCCGAGGCCGAGTCCCGCCCCGCGGCGCAGGCCCGGGGCCCCGCCAAGAAGAAGCTCCGCACCGAGGCCGGCAAGAAGGCCGCCCCGCCCCGCAAGGCGCCGGCCCGCAAGCCGGCCACCCGCGCGGCCGCGCCCGGCGCCAAGCCCGCCGGCAAGGCGGCGCCGCCCCGCCGCACGGCGGCCACGGCCGTTCGTCCCACCGCCGCCGCCCAGGTCATGGTCCACGGCGCGCTGCGCGCCGCGACCCCACCCGGCCGCGCCCTCGGTCGCGCCGCGGTCGAGCTCGACCGCGAGGAGGCCACCGCCCTCGCCATCGAGGAGGTGCTGCGCGGCCCGCTCCGCGTCGGCACCACCGGGCTCTACGTCGTCGACGCCGCCACCGGCGACGAGCTGTTCGCGGTCCACCCCGACGACCCGCTCAACCCGGCCTCCAACGTCAAGCTGATCTCGACCGCCGCCGCCGTCGACCTGCTGGGCCCGGACTTCCGCTACACCACGCGCGTGCTCGGCCCGGCGCCCGACGACCACGGCGTCGTCGCCGGCGACGTCTACCTGCTCGGCACCTACGATCCGACGCTGACCGTCGACCACGTCACCGGCCTCGCCCGGGAGCTGGCCGCCGCCGGGATCACCCGCATCGACGGCGACGTGCTGGTGGGGCCGGTCTCGACCCGCGACGGTATCTACCGCAGCCGTGTCAAGGTCGAGGTCACCGCCGGCGCCCCGGGCGCCGCGCCCGCCGTGGCCGTCACCCCGGCCACCGAGTTCGTGGTGGTCGAGAGCCGGGCCACCACCGGCAAGAAGGCCAGGGTCAAGGGCGCGCTGACCACCACGTCGACGATCGTGACCGCCGCCGACGGCGCGCCGCGCTGGCAGATCACGGTGGCGGGCACGATCGGCAAGGGCAAGCGGATCACCCGCTGGCTCACGACCCGCGAGCGGCACCTCCACACCGCCCACGTCCTGCGCGCCGCCCTCCGTGGCGGCGGCGTCGAGGTCACCGGCCAGGTCGCGGTGCGCGAGCTGCCGGCGTACGTCGATCAGAGCGTCACCGGCGGGCGGCTGCCGGTCACGCTCGCCGTCCACCGCTCGCCGCCGCTCGAGCGCATCATCGCCCAGGTCAACAAGCGCTCGATCAACTGGCTCTCCGACCGCGTCGTCGCGACCGCCGCCGCGCTGGCCCAGGACGAGCTGCCGTCGATGGACCGCGGTCTCGACGCGATGTATGCCTGGCTGGCCCGCGCCACCCGCATCGAGCGCGACGACCTCCTGGTCGACACCGGCAGCGGGCTGTCCTACCGCACGCGGTTCTCGGCCCGGCAGATCGTCGACGTCCTGCGCGCCGGCGCCGGCCTCGCCCCACCCCCCGGCGCCGACCCGGCGCACGTCGCCGCCTGCGCCGCGGCCTGGCGCCGGTCGCTGGCGGTGGCCGGCGTCGACGGCACGCTCCGCCACCGCTTCAAGACCCGCAAGCTGCGCGGCCGCGTGGTCGGCAAGACCGGCACCCTGTCGACCGTGATCGCCCTGTCGGGGCTGCTCGAGGGCCCGGGCGGCCGGACGCTGGCCTTCGCGCTCGTCACCAACGGCCACGCGCCGAGCCGCAAGCACCAGGTGCGCACCGCCCACGAGCAGGTGATCGCCATCCTCGACGACTACCTGGTCAAGGTGGCGCGGGCCGAGGCCCGGGACGCCACGACCGCCGCCGCCGCCGAGGCCGCCGCCGCCGAGGCCGCCGCCGCCGAGGCCGCCGCCGCCGAGGCCGCCGCCGGCGACGACCTGGGCGAGGACGACGAGGGTGACAACGAGACCGACGCCCCGCTGGCGCCGGCCGCCACCGGCGACACGCTCCCCGGCCCCGTCACCGCGCCCGGCCGCGTCACCGAGCCCTGAGCGCGGCGCGGCGCGGGCGGTCAGTCCTCCTGCTGGTAGCTCGCCGCCAGCCGCTCGAGCACGGCGTTGTCCTCGAGGGTCGTGGTGTCGCCGCGCGCGGTCGAGCCGCTCGCCACCTCGCGCAGGAGGCGACGCATGATCTTGCCCGAGCGGGTCTTGGGCAGGGCATCGGCGAAGCGCAGCTCCTCGGGCCGGGCCAGGGCGCCGATCTGCTCGACCACGTGCTGGCGCAGCTCGGCGGCCAGGGCGTCGTCGGGCTGGATACCGCCCTTGGGCGTGACGAAGGCGACGATGGCCTGGCCCTTGAGCTCGTCGGGGCGCCCCACCACCGCGGCCTCGGCGACCTTGGGGTGCGAGACCAGCGCGCTCTCGACCTCCATCGTCGACAGCCGGTGGCCGGCCACGTTGATGACGTCGTCGACGCGGCCCATCACCCAGATGTAGCCGTCCGCGTCCTTGCGCGCGCCGTCGCCGGCGAAGTAGCAGCCGGGGATGTCGCCGAAGTACGTCCGGGTGAAGCGCTCGTGGTCGCCCCAGATCGTGCGCAGCATGGACGGCCACGGCCGGCGGATCACCAGGAAGCCGCCCTCGTTGGGGCCGCACGGCGTGCCGTCGCGGCGGACGACGTCGGCGGCGATGCCCGGCAGCGGCCGGGTCGCCGAGCCCGGCTTGGTCGGGGTCGCGCCCGGCAGCGGCGAGATCATGATCGAGCCGGTCTCGGTCTGCCACCAGGTGTCGACGATGGGACATCGGTCGCCGCCGATGACCCGCCGGTACCACATCCAGGCCTCGGGGTTGATGGGCTCGCCCACCGAGCCGAGGAGGCGCAGGGCCGACAGGTCGTGCCGGGCCGGGTGCTCGTCGCCCCAGCGCATGAAGGCGCGGATCGCGGTGGGCGCGGTGTAGAAGACGGTCACGCCCCAGCGCGCGCAGATGTCCCAGAAGCGATCGGGGCCGGGCTGGTTGGGCGCGCCCTCGTACATCACCACCGTGGCCCCGTTCATCAGCGGGCCGTAGACGACGTAGCTGTGGCCGGTGACCCAGCCGACGTCGGCGGTGCACCAGAAGACGTCGTCGTCGCGCAGGTCGAAGACCATGCGCGTCGTGTAGTAGGCGCCGACCTGGTAGCCGCCGGTGGTGTGGAGGATGCCCTTGGGCTTGCCGGTGGTGCCGCTGGTGTAGAGCGAGAACAGCGGGTGCTCGGCGTCGTGGCCGACGGCCTGGTGGCGAGGCGACGCCCGGTCGACGGTCTCGTGCCACCAGTGATCGCGGCCGGGCTTCCACGAGGACTCGCCGCCGGCGCGGCGCACCACCACCACGTGATCGACGTCGACCTCGGGATCGTCGAGCGCCTTGTCGACGTTGTCCTTGAGGGGGACGATCTGGCCGCGGCGCCAGCCGCCGTCGGCGGTGATGACCAGGCGGGCGCGCGAGTCCTTGATGCGATCGGCCAGGGCCTCGGCCGAGAAGCCGCCGAAGACCACGGTGTGGGGCGCGCCGAGGCGGGCGCAGGCCAGCATCGCGATCACGGCCTCGGGGATCATCGGCAGGTAGATCGCGACGAAGTCGCCGGCGCGGATGCCGAGCGCGTCGAGGGCGTTGGCCGCCTTGCACACCTCGCGGTGGAGCTGGTGGTAGGTGAGCACCCGGGTGTCGCCGGGCTCGCCCTCGAACAGGAGCGCGGCCTTGTTGCGGCGGGGCCCGTCGAGGTGGCGATCGAGGCAGTTGACGCTGACGTTGGTCCGCGCGCCGACGAACCAGCGGGCGTCGGGCAGCTCCCAGTCGAGGACCTCGCGCCACGGCTGCGACCACGCCAGCTCGCTGGCGATCTCGGCCCAGAACCGCTCGGGCTCGGCGGCGGCGCGAGCGCACAGCGCCTCGTAGGCGGCCAGGCTGCCGACCCGGGCCTGGGCGGCGAACGCCGGCGGCGGCGGGAAGACCCGCGACTCCACCAGCACGCTGGTGATCTTGTCGCCCGCGCTCACGCGCCACCTCCCACCCGCGCCACGACCTCGATCTCGACCCGGACGTCGCGGGGCAGACGCGCCACCGCCACCGTCGACCGCGCCGGCGGCACCGCCGGGAAGTGGGCGGCGTAGACCGCGTTGACCGCGGCGAAGTCGGCCATGTCGACGAGGAAGATCGTCGCCTTGACCACGTCGGCGAAGCCGGCGCCGGCGGCGGCCAGCACCGCCCCCAGGTTCTGCATCACCTGGCGGGTCTGCGCGGTGATGTCGCCGTCGACGACCTGGCCGGTGGCGGGGTCGAGCGGGATCTGGCCCGAGGTGAAGAGCAGATCGCCGGTGCGGATGGCCTGCGAGTACGGGCCGATGGCCGCCGGCGCCTGCGTGGTGCGGATGGCGCGCTTCTCCATGGCCCCTGGTCTATCACGGCGGCGGCAGGGCGCGGCGCGCGGGCGCCAGGCGGGCGCGGCTACGGCGTCAACGCGGCGCCGGGCGCGGCGGCGATGGGCGTGACCTGCATGCGGCCGATGGGCACGACGACCTCGGTCCACTGGGCGATGTGGTTGTTGGACGCGAGATCCTGGAACGGCAGGCGGAAGGCCGGCGCCGTCGGATCGCCGCCGCCGGCGACGCGGCCGGGGAAGAACGGGCTCATCCAGAGCTGGGGCCGCCCGGCGCCGACCAGGCGCACGCCGAAGTCGCGCTTGCTCGACCACGTGATCCAGTAGAGGTCCTCGGTGGCGCCGGCGGCGCCGTAGGTGGCCTGGAACGGCGCCCACCGCGCCCACGAGTTGGTGAGGCCGGGACCGACGTTGGCCAGGTCGAGCTTGCGCGCGCCGCTGCCGTCGATGCGCGCCACCCACAGCTCGGCCGAGGCGTCGTCGTAGGCGTCCTCGCTCGAGCGGTTGAAGAGCACCCACTGCCCGTCGGGCGACACCGACGGGTAGAAGTTGTTGCCGCCGCCGGTGATGATCGGCGCCGGCGTGCCCCAGGCGTCGTTGACCGGGTCGTAGGCGACGCCCATGATCTCGCCGCCCGTGAAGTGCCAGTCGTTGGCGCCGGGGTTGGCGGCGGCGCGGGTGTAGACCAGCAGGTTGCCGAGCGGCGAGAAGTCGGGGTGGGTGGCGAAGCCGGCGGTGGGCACGGTGGCGCCGATGGGCAGGCCGGTGGCGCCGTCGCGGACGGTCAGCGTGCCCTGGCGCGACGTCACCAGGCGCGCGGCGTCGGGCGAGTAGGCGGCGAAGTTCCAGTACTGCTGCTGGTGCGGGATCATCGGCGTCCGCGACGACACGTCGAGGAGCGTCGACGAGCCGTCGCCGCCGTCCCACACCACGGTCATGCGCTCGCCGTCGCGCGACAGGGCGTGGCACGCGACGCAGCGACCGGCCTCGGTGGTGGTGTAGAACGGCTCGGCGGGCTGGCCGGGGTTGCCGAAGTCGTGGCGGAAGATGCCGTAGGGCGCGCCGCCGGCGGCGGTCGCCGCCCAGTAGTAGAGGCCGCCCTCGAGGTCGTTGGTGGTGAGGCCGAGGGTGCGCGGCGACGCGGCGCCGTGCGTGCCCGGGCTGGCGGTCACCAGCGCGCGCAGGCCGACGGTGATCGAGCGCCCGCCCATGGCCGCCGCGTACCACTCGCCGCTGGCGAAGGCGGCCCAGCCGGTGGCGCCGCTGCCGCCGACGTAGAGCCTGAGGTCGACGTGCTCGTTGACCATCGACAGCTCGTAGAGGTCGTGGCCGAAGCTGGTGCGCCAGTGGACCTCGAGGTCGCCGAGGTTGCGGGGCACGATCGCCTGGTCGGGCGGGTACGCCAGCTCCGGGGCCTGCGCCGGATCGAGGGTGCCGGTGGCGAACAGATCGGGGGCGTTGGGCGGCGCGCCGGGGCCGACGCGGACGCCGCGCACGAAGACCTCGATCGTCGCGTCGCCGGCGACGGTGTCGAGGGTGGCGGTGGCGGTGGAGAGGCCGGCCGAGCCGCCGCGGGCGGTGAAGACCGCGCCGCTGAACGAGCCCACCAGCGGGTCGGACAGGGTCCAGCGCACGCGATCGGTCACGTCGAAGCGGGCGCCCGACGGCTTGACCAGCTCGACGGTGAACGCCTGCGTGGCCGGGGCGGCGTTGACGACCTCGAGCCGCGCCAGGCTGGGGTTGATGGCCAGGGTGTCGCCGGGCTCGGGGTCCGGCGAGTCGCCGCCGCCGTCGCCGGGGCCGCCGCAGGCCAGCGCGAGCGCGGCCAGCGCGGCCAGCGCGGCGGTCGCGCGCGCGGCGTGGGGGAGCCGGCCGCGGGCGAGCGCGCGGTGGCGGACGGGAGGCGACGGCGCGGGGGAGGTGCGCGGGCTCATCGCGGACCAGTGTCGCGGACCCGGGAGTCGGTGTCGAGGACCGATCGATCGCCGGCCCTGGTACACCGTGAGTCCGGGTCTACGGTCGGTGATCCCCGGCGGCCGCGACCTGTGAGCCGCGGCACGCGCGCGGGCGCCGACGGTGGCGCACGGGTCGCGGCGGTCGGGCCGCGCGCGTGCCGACCGCCGCCGAGACCGCCCGCGCGTACCGACCCGTGAGAGCGGGCCGCCCGCGCGTGTCCGCGAGAGCCAGCCGCCCGCGCGCGCCCGCGAGCGCCAGCCGCCCGCGCGTGCCCGCGAGAGCCGGCCGCCCGGTTGACAGCCGGCGGCGCGTTGAGTAGAAAAGCCGCTCCCTTCCGGGCGCTTAACTCAGCGGAAGAGTGTCACCTTCACACGGTGAAAGTCGTAGGTTCGATCCCTACAGCGCCCACGAGGAGTTGGATGGAGGGGCAGGTTCGGTCGGCGACGCGGCCTGCGTCACGGCTGGCGGCGCGTGAGGTCCTCGCGGAGCCAGGCGCCCAGGGCGCGACGGGCGCGGGCGCGGCGCGTCGGCTCGGACGCCAGCGCGTCCTGGTGCCGCGCGCACACGACCGGCGCGAGCGGGAGGAACCAGCCGCGGGCCGCGCCGTCGACGCCGACGCCGGTGAGCGCGAGCTCGACCAGATCGTCGTCGATCCAGCCCTCGTCCAGGAGGCGCCGGCAGACCCGACGCCACGGCGCCGGGGCGCCGGGCCCATCGAGGCTCCGCACCGCGAGCGCGAGCTCGAGCGCGGACAGGTGCGCGACCGCGTCGCGGATGACCTCCGACGGGCCGCCGTAGCCGTACAGGCGCCAGCCGTCCCGGCCCGCGCCCAGCAGGCGCAGCTCGCGGGCGTCGGGCGCACGAGGCGTCGCCGCGGCCTCCGCCTCGAGCGTCAGGCGGAGCCGATCGGCGGCGGTCGGCTCGCGCGCCGCCTCCTCGGGGGCCTCGCGCTCGCACAGCGCGCGCACCCCCCACCACGCCGGGCTCGTCGTCGACTCGTCGGGTTCCACGTCCAGCTCCTTCGGTGACTCGCGCCGCGCCCAGGCCCGGCATCGTCGACGCTACCGCGGCGGGCTGACGTGCGCGCCGGCGCCGCGCCGCCCCGCCTCCCCTACCCCAGGTGCTCGACGAGGATCTTGACGCCGATGGCGATGAGGGCGAGGCCGCCGGCGAGCTCGAGCTTGCGG
Source organism: uncultured delta proteobacterium (assembly GCA_900696455.1). GTDB lineage: Bacteria > Myxococcota_A > Polyangia > Haliangiales > Haliangiaceae > UBA2376. The sequence goes on along the minus strand of CAADGB010000028.1, from coordinate 716 downwards.
CCGAGGTGCGCGCCGAGCGCCGACGCCAGGCGCGCGCCGGCGAGGCTGAGCAGGAACGACGCGGCGCCGATGAGGGCCAGCGCCAGGGCCGGCGGCGCGGCCAGGGTCGGCAGCGTGACCCCGGCGGCCAGGGCGTCGATGCTGGTGGCCACCGAGAGCAGGATCACGGTGCGCAGATCCTGGCGCGGCGGCCCGGCGGCGGCGTCGTCGCCGTCGTCGCGCCAGGCCTCGACCAGCATCTTGCCGCCGATGAGCACGAGCAGGCCGAAGGCCAGCCAGTGATCCCAGCTCGCCACCCAGGCCGCCGCGGTCGTGCCGGCGACGAGGCCGATCGCGGCCATGCCGGCCTGGAACGCCCCGAACGCGAGCGCGAGCACGACGAGGTCGCGGCGCGCCGCGCCGGCGACGGCGCGGGCGGCGGCCACGGCGGTCGCGTCCATCGCCAGCGCCACGGCGAGGATCACGACGTCGAGCACGGGGCCTCGCGGGGAGCAGGGGCGGCGGTGGGCACGCTGGCGCGGAGCTTCGGGGATGGGGAGCGGTGGTGTCCAGCGCGGGATCGTCGCAGGTGGGCGCGGCGCGGCGGGCGGCGTGGGCGTGGCGGCGTGGGCGTGGCGGCGTCCTTCGACACGGCGTCGGTCGCTCCGCTCCCTCCGTCGGCTCCTGACGAACGGCGCCGGCAAGCGCCCGGGACCGGGTCCGAGACCGAGACCGAG
>CAADGB010000027.1 GCA_900696455.1 uncultured delta proteobacterium | reverse complement strand
GTCAGCTCGAAGGGATCGTCTTGGTCTCTTCACGGGGCTCCTCCTGTGGTGTTGCAACCTGGAGGTTCTCCCGTCTTTCTTGGCCGTCCAAGAAACCGGCTTCTACACAACTATAGGGACACTTCCGACGTCGGCGGCGCGGGTGCCGAGCAGCTCGGCCACGCGGACGTCTCCTGCCGTCAGGTCGATGACGACATGGGTCGGCGTGATGCTCGCGAGGACGCGCACCAGCGCCTCTTCGGTGTCGACGACGACCAGCGGGCGGCCACGCGACCGCATGAGGGCGCGGGCCCGCGTCACGGTGGCCTCGTCCCGGGTCACGAGCACGCAGAGCACGTGCGCGGGCTGGGCGCCGGCAACCCGGGGACGTCCGTTGGTCGCGGCGGCCCGGGCGGGCGCCGGCACCGACGGTGGGGGCGCCGTCCCCGCCTTCCTCGCCTGACGATGACGCACCTGCATGATCATGTCGCGCAGCTCGCGATCCGTGGACGCCTTCGCGGCGCTGGGCGAGAGCGGATGCTCGCCAGCGCTCGCGTAGAGGCGATTGAGCACGGCCACGAGTTCATCGTGATCGAGTGAGTCCAGGGCGCCCATGCCGCCCTTGTCGTCTCGTGACGCACCCACGCGCTACTCCGTCGGTGGGTCGAGCGGCATCACGGGGCCGTCGTCGGCGGGTGGCTCGTCGCGGCCGAGCGCCTCCCGGTCGTCGTCGTCGCCGGAATCGTCGTCCGCGCCGGTGACCCTGATCCCGAGTCGCTTCAACGCGTCGCGCTGCGCGCCGAGCGAGCATCCGTAGGCCCGCGCCGACGCACGGAGGCCGAGTCCGTTCGTCAGGAGCGAGTGGAGCCGCGGCACGATGCGACGCACGTCGTCGAAGTTGTTCGTCCACGCGTACGCCTTGAGCGCGCCGACGTTCGCTTCTCCGAGCGCGTCGAGCGGCAGCAGCCCGTCCGGACCGTGGCCGGCCTGGAGTAGCAGCGCGTCGAGGAGCCGCGGGATTTCCTCGCGGCGCGAGTCGAGCGGAGGGAGCCGGATCGCTCGCAGCCCGAGCGCATCGGCGCCGAGCAGGCGCTGAGCCTGCTCCTGGTCCCGCGCGACAACGATCGGGCGGATCGTTCCGCCGAACAGGCGCGCGACGAAGCGACCTGGCATCTCGACCTCGCCCGGATCGGCGTCGGTCAGATCGAGGTACAGCGAGCCGCGTTCGGCATGCTCCAGCTTCGTCTCGTACTCGGCGGGGGTCTCGAATCGGAACGGCGACGCGACGAAGTCTCGGTGTCGGTACGCCGAGCGGCGATGGATCTCCTCCGCGAGCGCGCGCTGTTCGCAGTGGCGCGGCCCGACGAGCAGGAGCGGGGCGCCGGACGCCGCGTCTTCGAGCGCCTGATCGACGGCGGCATGCGCGCGCAGCCCCATCGCCCACTGGAGTCGTGGTCGGAGCAACCGGAGCGATTCGTCGAGCGCGATGATCCGGATCCGCTTGTGCGTCACCTCGAACACGTCGCCGGCCGCGATCTCGAAGTCCATGTCGCGCCGGTCGCGGTAGTAGGTGCCGTTCGTCGAGCGCTGATCGAGGATGCGGAGCTTCGGGCCGCGCCGCTGGAAGATCGCATGCAGCCGGGAGATGCCGTCTCCCTCAAGAGTCAGGTCGACCTCGGGCGGGCCGGCCGCGCCGAACGTGAACGATGCTTGCTCCGTGGAGAGGCTGAGCTCGACGTTGCGCGCGCACGCGCGCAGCGCGGTGACCACCGCGACCGGCGGCAGCGACGTGTCCGACTGGACCGGCGTGGCGGCAATCGCGGCCGGCCGGTCGTTCGGCGGGTCGTCGGGAGGTTCGGAGGGCGACATCGCGATCAGCCTACGACAGCCCGAGGGCCCGCGATCCGGGTGTGCGGGGGGGCGACCGGATCCGGCGGGGTCCCCCCGCACGCCCCGGGGTTTGTCGCGTCCTCGGCTCGTAGCACCAGGCATGATGACCGAGCACGTGGACCCGGACGTTGACGACCTCGCCTTCTTCACGCACTCCCCGGCCGAGCTGCGACGCCGGCTCCGGTCGGTGAGCATGCTCCTGGGCGTCGCCGAGCACGCGCCGCGCGATCAGCTCTCCGTGCTCCTGCGCGCCCGCGGCCACCTTGCCGGCACCCTCGACAAGCTCGATCGCCTCGTCGCCGAGGTGCGGAGCGTTCCGGACCACATCGATAGCGAGTTGACCGAGCCCTATCCAAGCGAGAGGATCGCAGGGCTCCCATGATTCGACCGCTCCTCGCGTTGGTGTTGGTTTCCGCGGTTCCAGGCGTCGCGCTCGCGGGCCCCTGCGATGCCGAGGCGAAGGCCGCCGTCAAGGCCGGACGCGATCCGCGACTCGTCGGCCCCAAGAGCAAGGAAGCCGGCGCGCGCATGGACGAGGGGAACGCCCGCTACACCGAGGCCCTCAAGCGGTCCCGCGTGGTCGCGATGAAGGACACCGCGGCGAGCGAGTTTCAGGCCGCAATCGATGCGTACGTCGCCGCGGAGATGCTGGAGCCGTCTCCGCTCGGCCTCTACAACCTCGCCCAGACGTATCGGGCGATGGGGGACTACTCCAAGGCGATCGCGCAGTACCGGGGGTTCCTGCTGACTGCGAAGCCTGGCGCCCCGCTGGTTCGCCTGATCGAGTGCCACATCACGAGCATGGCGGCCGAGCTGGAGCGCGCCGCGTCGACCGCGCCGCCGACCGGCCCGGAGCCGACGCGGCCGACTCCGGTGAGCGAGCCGGCGACCGGGGCGGCAGCGTTGTCGGTGCCGGACGCCGCGCCGCCGACAGGTCCCGCGTCGGTGGACGGACGGTCCCCCTCGAGTCCGGACCGTGAGCCCTGGCAGACCGATACCGTCGGCTGGATCGTCGGTGGGACCGGGCTCGCGATCGTCGGGGTCGGCGGCTACTTGCTCCTCGACGCGCGGAGCGCGCGGGCCGACGCGGAGAACGAGCCGCGCGAGGACGTGCGGATCGAGTTGCGCGAGCGCGCCGACACACGCCAGACCTGGGGCACCGCGACGACCGTCGTCGGTGGCGCGCTCCTGGTTGCCGGCATCGTCAAGCTCGCGCTCCGACCCGACGCGCCACGGCGCCCGACGCGCGGCGCGTCACTGCGGTTCACGGGCGGCGGGCTCGCGCTCGAAGGGTGGTTCTAGTGCGGCTCCCCTGGGCGAAGAAGCGACCCAAGACCGCCGTCATGCCGGCGGCGCCCCAAGCGCTCACGCCCGGCGAGATCGTCGGCGGCTACCGCATCGAGCGCCAGCTCGGCGAGGGCGGCATGGGCGCGGTCTATCGCGCCACCCATACGCTCATGGGCACGCCCGCGGTGGTGAAGGTGTTGCTCCCGCAGTTCAGCGCGCACCCGGAGATCTCGAAGCGCTTCATCAACGAGGCCACCGCCGCGTCCAACCTGCGGCATCGCAACATCGTCGCCGTCCACGAGTGCGGAATACGCCCCAACGGCCAGTGCTACATCGGGATGGAGTTGCTCGACGGGCTCTCGCTCGCGGACTTCATCGACACGCACCGGCCGCTCGGCCTGCCGACCGTCGTCCAGATCGCGATCCAGATCGCCAACGGCCTGCACGCGGCGCACGAGAGCAAGATCATCCATCGCGACATGAAGCCCGAGAACGTGTTTGTGACCGCCGTGCCCGGGAACAAACACAAGGTCACGATCCTCGACTTCGGCTGCGCCAAGTTCGAGGAACCGGCCAACGGCGTGCGCACCAACACCGCCGCCGCGCTCGGCACCCCGCTGTACATGCCGCCCGAGCAGTTCAAGTCCCCCAAGACGATCGACCGGCGCGCCGACGTCTACGCGCTGAGCGCCGTCACGTGGGAGATGATCGTGGGCCGGCGCTTGTGGGGTGACTGCGAGACGATCGGGCAGATCATCTCCACGCAGCTCGACGACACGCAGCGCCTCAACCCGTGCGCGTTCGTTCCGGGTCTACCGGCCGCGATCGGGGCCGGGGTGGCACGCGGGCTCGCGCCCGATCCGCGCAACCGCTGGAAGAGTGCGCAGGCGTTCGGCCTCGCGCTCGCGGCGACGCTCAATGACACCGAGTGGGGCAGCGACGCCGGGATCGAGCTGGTGACGCGGTACGCGATCGAGCTGAACATCACCACCGACAGCGACGCGGCCACCGAGGGCGTGCGGATGCCGGCCGAGCTGGTGCGGGCCGCCGCGCCGCCGATGCGCGCGATCGTGGACGGCGCGGCGCCGCTTCCCGCCGCAGCCGCGACGACGCCTGCGCCCGCGCAGGCCGCGCGCGACGCCGCCACCATGCCCGAGCGACCGGCCGCACGCGCTCTCACGCCAGCGACGGCGCCTGATCGCCAGCCGGGCGAGGTTCCGATCGTCGTGCCGGTCGATCCGCAGGTGTCCGCGTTGCGGGTGAGCACGCTCGGCGCCGCCGCCGGCCAGTCCGAGGCGCGCATCGCCAGCTCGCCGCCGGTGTCCAGCTCCCGCCGCACCGGCGTACTGGTCGCGGGCGGCGCGCTCGTGGCGGTTGCCGTCGGCGCGGCGATCGTCGGACTCACGAGCGGCGGCGGTTCCGACCGTCCCGCCGCGACGGACCCGATCGGCGCGCCGACCGCGCCGGCCAGCTCGGCGCTTGCCGTGATCACCGATCCGCCGGGCGCCGTCGTCGTGATCGACGGCGTCTCGCGCGGCCCGGCACCCGTCAACGTCGGCGCGCCGGTCGGCACGACGATCGAGGTGCGGGCCAGCCTCGCCGGTCACGTCGACGCGATCGAGCGAGTCACCATCGGCGCCGACCCCGCCACGGTGCGGCTCACGCTCGCACCTCACATCGACGCGGGGCCCCCGGTCGATGCGTCCGCCGTCGTCGATGCGGCGCCGCCGATCGATGCAGCGACCCGCCGCCGCGACCGCAAGCCGCCGACGAGCGGGCAGGACTTCGACCCGGACGGCGTGCTGCGCTGAGAGGTTCCAGAGCGGCCCCGACGCCCGCGGGGTGTGCGGGGGGACAACCCGCTTTCCCGGCCTCCCCCCGCACACCAGCGGGTTCCTGGGCACGCCTGCGAGGCCACCGGCGTAGAACGGGGCAGGATGTCGCTCACCTCGTCGCCAAACCTGCCTCGATCTCATCCCTCCGGGGTGAATGCAACCGCCTTGGCTTCCGAGGCGCCATCGGCGATCGTCACCCGATCCGGCCAGCCATGACCGAGCGAGAGCAACGCGGGAGCGAGCGGGTGAACGGCGCGGACGGCGCGCCTGTCGGCGGCACACCAGGCCGCCGGACGCTCACGCAGTCGCTTCCGGCCGGGCGCGGCCAGGCGGCGCCGCTCGTCGGCGCGGCGCCGTTCGGCCCCGTGGACCCGCCTGGCGACGCGGCCCGGCCCGGCGACCCCAGCGCCGACCCCTTCGGGCTCCACCTGCTCGGGTCATCGCAAGGCCCCTCGCCGGGCGCTGCCGCCGCCGCCACCCGCGCCGGCCTGGGCGACGTCTCGCACGTGCGCCTCCACGACGACGCCCGGGCGCACGCCGTCGCCGATGCGCACGACGCCCGGGCGCTCACGATCGGCGCCGATGTCTACTTCGGCGCGGGGGAGTACGCGCCCGGCACGCCCGACGGCGATCGTCTACTCGGCCACGAGCTGGCGCACACCGCACAGCAGCACGGCGCCGACGCCCTTGCGCCGGCCGCCAAGCTGCGCGCCAGCTCGGCCGGCGACGCGAGCGAGGCCGAGGCCGACCGGGCGGGCGACACCTTCGCCGCCGCCAGCGCAGGTCACGCGGTCACGCCGATCGCGATCACCGCGACGCCGGCGGCCCTCGCGTTCGATCGCAAGCGCGGGCGAAGCGCACCCGCCCCCGGCATCAACGCAGCGATCAAGGTGACCGCCTACACCGAAGCGGGCGATGCGATCGAGTGGACGTCGCGCGCGCGGTGGGCTGGTGCCCTACCGGTGCTGTACCGCGGCACGCGCACCGGCAAGGCATGGACCTGGGACAACAGCGGCGCGGCGTCCGTCAAGGTCAACACCAACGAGAGCGGCGCCGGTGGCGAGCGGGTCGAGCCCTGGGCGACCGGCCACGGTGCGGTGCGGGTGACGATCAACGTCGTGAGCCTTGACGACGTGACCTCGCTCGACGCGCTCGACCTGCTCGATTACCAGGACCCGAAGAAGCGCGGCGCCCTCGCCAAGCATCGCTCCGATGCCCTGGGTCACGCGCTCCCCGAGGAACACGCGGGCGACGGCTCCATCGACAAGGTCACGCCCGAGAGCAAGTCGCCGACGGCGCGACTACGCGACCCCGGCGATGGCAAGGCCGGCCGCGAGAGCTCCACTGTCCGGTCGCCGGACGCTACCTCGAGTCCGGACGGACCCCATGCCGAGCCCGGCGCCGAGACCGGCCACGGCAGCGGCGAAAAGCACCGCGACGGCACCGAGTCGGACGATGCAACCAACCTCGACGCCGAGATCGCCGACGAAGATGCGGAGGCCGACGCCGACGACGCGGCGCTCGACGCCGCGACAGATCAATTTCTCGATGCGATGGGTCTGTCCGATGAGGACGGCGAGGACGGTGAGGGGGGTAACGGCGACCACGCGGGCGGCTCTCCCGACGGTCGCACCGGCGACGACACGGCCGCCGATGGCACCGGGAAGGGCGGTGACCGCGCGAAGCGCGGAGGCGGCGTCCATCGCTCGAAGTACGCCCGCGATCTCGATGGTGTCGACGCGGAGCACGACGACGCGCTCGGCGGCGCCAAGGACCACGGCGCCGAAGACGGCCGGGTCGGTGGCGAGGAGGGAGGTCGTAAGGGCGGGGTTCGCGGCGGTGGCGGCTTCGAGATCTTCGGCTTCTCGATTTCTGTCCCCGCCGCGCTCTCCGGCGCGGTCGAAGTCGCGCTCATCATCGACGAGGGGAACATCCTCAGCTTCGGGCCGAGGATGGTCACCAGGGCCGCATCGGAGGCGACGGAGAAGCTCGTCAAGACTGGCGGAACGGCGGCGCTCCGTCGTTCGCTCAAGCGGGCTGCCGCGGAAGAAGCCGCCCGAAGCATGCGAGCGATCCGGAAGGAGATCCAGGCCGCGCGCAAGCTGCCCGAGAAGCAGCTATCCAAGCGTCAGCGGCAGCTCCTCAAGGAGTGGGGCAGCCTCACCGCCGCCGAGGCAAAGCGCGCGATGCGGGTGACCGCTTGGGAGCTGCAACGCCGCTACTTCCAATCGGCGCTGAAGTCGGCCAAGTCGGAGGCGCGCGCGCTTCGCAAGGCGATCAAGCGGACGAAGGATCTCAAGCGGCGGTCGGCTCTGACACACCGCCTCGAACGCATGGATCGACTCACCGAGGCTGCCCAGGTCCAGCCCATCGCGGGCCGCCTTCCGATTGGTCATCGCTTCGCGGGCCGCGACTTCCCTGCGAAGAGGCTGCCGAAGCGATATCGAAGCAAGGGCCTGCACATCGACGCCGACGGCTTCCCCGAGTTTGAGCCCTACGCGAAGACGTTGCCCAACGGAAAGAAGTCGGTCCGCATCGAATACACGGGTGGCCGCGAAGCGGACTTCGCCGCCGCGAATGCTGCGGCCAAGCTCGACGAGACCCCGGCCGGCTACGTCTGGCATCATCATCAACGCATGGGTGAGATGATCTTGATCCCCCGCGACCTTCACGACGCGGTGAAGCACACCGGCGGCGTTGCGACGTACAAGCACATGCACGGGGTGGAGGACTATGGAAACTAGCTGGCCCTCGACTCCGAACCGTGGCCCGGCTGTAGACGAGGCGGCGATCGCGCGCTTCGAGGCGACGATCGGCGCTCGCCTGCCCGACGACTACCGCGCGTATCTCGCCGAGGTCAACGGCGGCCGCCCGGTCAAGGCTCGCCGCGCTTTCGTCATCGGTCGCGGGCGCTCGGTCATCAACTGCCTACACAGCCTCGATCACCCCGACGACCTCTTTGATCTGGGCGAGGCGAACGAGATTCTCCGCGACGCTCTGCCGCCCGAGTTGATCGCGATCGGAGCGGATGATGGGGGTGCGACGGTCTGCTTATGCGTGAAGGGGGAGCATGCGGGAGAGGTTTGGTATCGCGACACGATCGATCCTCGCTCTGATGGCGCGAACCCACGCGTGCTCTGGCACGACAGGCGCGACATGACGAAGCTTGCCGACACGTTCCGCGCGTTCATGGCAGCACTGGAGCCGGTTGCGTGACCGCGCCCCGCCGAGCTGGCGCTCCGCGACTGGTCTGGAAGGGCCGGGGGTGGGAGGGGACGATCACTCTGTCCGCGTGGTCAGGCTTTCAGCCGCGCGGGGGCGCGTACGCATCGCGATCTGGAAAGCGACCATCGACCGGCAAGGTGCGCATCTCAGTCGCGGCACCAGGCGGTATCAAGTCCGCGGCACCGGCCGCTGAGCAGGAAGCCGCGATCACCTACGTCGTGACGAACCAAGACGCGATACGAGACGCGATCCTGTCCAAGCTCCTTCGGATCTATCGCCGAGCCCGCAAGGAACGCATCGAAGACGGCGACGATGACGATGTCGAGCTGGACCTTTCGGACGAGGCTTTTGATCGCTGGTGGGCAGGCGAGGAGGAGGAGGAAGACGCGCCCCGGCGGTCAACCGCGCTCCCCGACGTCACACGAGCCAGTGACCTGCGCGGCGTCATGGGGCTGGGCGTCCTTCATGTCCTGGCCGTCGCCAAGGCCGGCCGAGCGTTCGTAGGCTTCGAGTTCGGATGCGATTGGGACCAGGAGCACGGTGCTGGCGCGATGGTTCACGGGCGCCGCGTGATCGACGTCGGCGGGGCCGACGTCGCGTTTCTGGAATGGAAGGCGACCCGGGCGGGTGGCAAGGTGCTCGCACCGGAAGGGGGGCAAGGTCCCCGGAAACACTCTCGGGCAAGGGACGCCAAGGCCCGGCGCTCAGCGAAAGCTCGGCGCGCGCGGTGACCACCCGCCCACCTGCGTTAAGATGACCGCCCTCACACCCCGCCAGCTTGCGCTTGGCTTTCGACGCGAGACCTCGGACGCTATCTCGGAGCCTAGGATGATCACCGCCCGCCTTTGCCCCCTCCTGATCCCGATGCTGGTCCTGGCGTCGGGTTGCCCCACCCGTAACGACTTCATCCAGTGCGAGAACGACACGAATTGCAGCCGCCAGGCGGGCGGGAAGTGCCTCGTCAACGCGGACACAGGACACCAGTTCTGCGCGTACCCGGACATGAGCTGCCCCGATGGGATGCGGTGGTCCGATCTCGACGTTGAGGACAGCATCAGCGGCATGTGCGTCGACATCGACGAGCCGGACGCGGGCGTCGATGCACCCCCGGACGGCCCCTCGATCTGCCCATCCGGCTCGCCGGTGCAGAGCGGCCAGGCGGCGGATCTCGTCCTGGGGCAGACGTCGTTCACGACGGGCGATCCCAATTCGCCGTTCGAGAGCGGCTCGTCGATGAGCACGTCTCGCGGCGTCTTCACAGATGGGTCGCGCCTGTGGGTCGGCGACTCCGGGAACGCACGCGTTCTCCAGTGGAACAGCCTCCCCGTGGTGAACGGCCAGACGGCCAACGTTGTCATCGGGCAGGCTGAACTCACCGCGCACACGGCTGCCGCGGCACAGGACCGGCTCGGGATTGGCGGCCCCTGGGTCTTCCGCACCGGCTCCAAGCTCATCGTCTCGGATGGGACCAACAACCGCGTGCTGATCTGGAACAGCATCCCGACGACGAACGGAGCGCCGGCTGACGTCGTCCTCGGTCAACCGGACTTCACGACGCGTGACACCGGCGGCGCGGCTGCCGCGACGAACCTCTATGGACCCACCGGGGTCTGGTCCGACGGAACCAAGCTAGTCGTCGCCGACCGCTTCAACAACCGCGTGCTGATCTGGAACGCGTTTCCAACGACGAACCAGGCGCCCGCCGATGTGGTGCTTGGCTGGCCGGCGTTCGGCATGAGTGGCCCAGCGGCGAGCCCGCCGACCGCCAGCTCGCTGCGCAACCCGATGGGCGTGTTCTTCGACGGCTCGCGCCTCTACGTCGCGGACGAGAGCAACAACCGCGTGCTCGTCTGGACCGGCATCCCGACGACAAACGGCGCTGCGGCCACCCTGGTGCTCGGCCAGGGTGCGCTTGACCTGGGCGGCATGAACGGCGGATCGGCAGCGCCCAACGCGATCGGTCTTCGCGGTCCGATGGGGGTCACCGTGGACGAGTGCGGCGCGATCTACGTGTGCGACTCGGGCAACGATCGGCTGGTCGTCCACGCCAGCCCGCCGACCACGAACGGGGCGCCCGCCGACGCGGTGCTCGGCAAGCCGGACTTCACGACTCCCGCCTCGGCGCTGGAGCCCATCACGGCCTCGACACTCGGGGGGTGCAGCGGGATCGCAACGACGGGTGCAAGCCTCTACGTTGCCGACAGCCTCCATAACCGCGCGCTGCGCTTCAATCTCTCAAGGTAGAGAGCCTCCGCCAGCGGCAGCGGAACGATTCCTCCCGGCGCGGCATCCACGGGCCGCGCTCGCTTCGTTACGGGCACCTCCCGTCGGTGCTCGTCCAGCAAGCGAGACCGATGTCATGGCAGGGGGCTACGCTCAAAGCGATGTCGCGACAATGGCGCGTGCGATTCGGCGTTGTGGGCGGCCTTGCGCTGCTTTTCGTTCTCGTCGTTCTGGGCGTTCTGGAACGGTGGGAGCCCCTCAAGCCCGGTGAGCGATTCCCAATCTACGACTTCGCTTCCGCGCTCCTCGGCACCGCTGCGAACATCATCATGGCTGGCGCCGCCCTCCTCGCGTTCACTCTCTGGCGAAAGCAGATCGCTGGCGAGACGCACCACGACCTTGCACGGCGCCTCGCACGGTTGATTGAGACACGGAACAACGCCACGGAGGCGATAGCGATGTGGGCGCGAGTCGAGGGGGGGTCGTCGGATGCTGCGGTGCTAGTCCGCCCGTTCCGTGAACTCTCCTCGAACATCGAGGAGCTGCGGAAGCTCGAACTTGAGGCTGAAGCGTATTGGGGTAGGCGCTACTCGAAGCCGATCGCTGACTTCACTTTCTGGTGCCGCGTGCTCTGCAATGCCATTGAAGAACTCGGCGACCGCCGACCAGGCGGCTTCTATCGCATCGGCATGCACGTCTTCGACGGCGGAAGCCCAGACTCGGCGGGGGCGCAGAATGTTGGATCGCTCGCAACGCTTCTCGACGAGTGGCTGGGATCGCACGTGGGCAGGCCCAGTGCGGTGCCGTTCACCGAGGCCGAGTTCGATCGGCGCGTGCAACTGGCCCGCGGGACGACGCAGCACGTGGGATGGCGCGGTGGCGAGACTCAAACAAGCGGGGCGGACGACGCGGCGCGCTGACGACGCGCTTGACGGGGACCGAAGTACACGGAACCATCGATCGTGGAGGCCACATGTTCTACGAAGTGCGGTGCGGCGACATGTTTCCCGGCATGCAACTCGTCGCGTTCGATGAGCCGGCGGCACCTGGCGTACGCATCTCGATCGACGGTCGGTCGTTCGTCGTGTGGCAGGTGACCCCGCGGGATGGAAGGGGGCCGCTCGTCGATCTTGCCGTTGAGGACTAGGTGCTAGCCCAGCACCGCTAGGAGGGCGACAAGCTCCCGCCTCAACACGGCAGGGTCCTTGCTCGCCAGCCAAACCGCCTGCGCGGTGAGGAGCCTGAACAAGACCTGGTCGAAGAAATCGCCGACCTGGTGAGGTGACCGATCACGAGGATCCACCTGCGGCCACGTCGGTGCCCCCGCATCGCCGGACGGCGGGGCGAAAACGCGTGAACATCCGCAAGGATCGACGCCGCCGACATGCCTTCCTAAACCGTAGGTCGCAGGTTCGATTCCTGCTGGGATCACGAGAGCCCGGGGCGTCGTCTCGACGCGCTCGGCGGGCCCGGGGCGCGGGCCTGGCGGCGGCTGGCTCGATTCTCGCGCCGGATCGGACGCGGCGCCGGGTTGGCCCGAAACTCTCGATGGCGTCGGCGCCGCGGAGAGCGTACACGGATCCATGACGACCACGCGACGAGAGTTGACCCACCCGGATCGCAAGCGCGCCGAGCTGAGGGGGCTGGTGAACGCCGTCGAGGTCGCGCTCGAGCGCGACGAGTCGGTGCCCCTGCGAGCCGCCTGGCGCGAGCTCGTCGACAAGCTCGCGCTGGGGCCCGAGCCCGAGCTGCGCGCGTGCCCGGCCTGCGGCGCCACCTGCATGCAGACGGCGACCCGCTGCGGCCACTGCTGGGCCGAGCTGGCCGCGAGCTGAGCCGCGCCCGGAGCTGCCGCCCGCGCACCCGTGCGAGACTGCGCGCGACAGGAGGACCGATGACCTCGAGCTACCGCCTCGCCGACGGGGAGGCGCTCCACCGCGAGCACCCGCGCACGTACTCGATCCCGCGGCGTGACCGGCGGCGCGCGGCGCCGGTGGGCGCGCTCGCCAAGCTGGTGTTCGAGCTGCCCGAGCCGATCGACGGCTGCGGCGCGGAGCGCATGTGGTGCCGCGTCGAGGCGCGGACGCCCGAGGGCTACGTCGGGGTGCTCGACAGCCAGCCGCGGTACCTCACCGGCCTGGCGCCGGGCGATCGGGTCGGGTTCGAGCCGCGCCACATCATCGCTCTGAGGCTCGACGGCGAGGGGACCCTGCGCCCGCGGGTCGGCGTCGGCCTCGACGTCCTGCGCCACGGGGCGTGGCCGGCGTGGGTGGTGCGGGTCGCGGCGACCGCCGCCGACGACAGCGGGTGGCGCGTGTTCTCGGCGGCGGAGGCAGAGGCGGAGGACGCGCCGCGTGTCCGCGCGGTCTCGGCCGCGACCCTGTTCCGGGCGTGGGCGGTGCTGGACTCGGTCGTCGAGGCCGACGGGGTGGGGCGGTGGCGCTGGGACGAGCCGTCGCTCGAGTTCGTGCCGGCGGAGGACGTGCCGCGCGCGATCGTCGCCGCCGCGGCCCGGGGGCTCGGCCCCATCCATCGTCAGGCCCCGGCGGCCACGCTGCGCGCGATCGTCACCCGCCGCGCGCTCGAGGAGCCGCCGCGCCACGCCCAGCGCCTGCCGCCGACCGCGGGCCACGACGACGACAGCGGGTGGTGCGTGTTCGTCGGCGACGAGCCGCAGGCGTACCTCGACGACCCGGACAACAGCGTGGTGGTCCCGCTCGGTCGTCTGCTCCACCTGTACCCGTACCTGGAGCGGGTCCTCGGCGAGGAGGCCGAGGCGGTCCATGCGTGGGACGAGGACGCCGGCGACTGGGTGGTGACCGACGAGGGCGACGGCGAGTAGGCGCGGTGAGCCGCCGGGCCTGACATGCGTGTCAGGGTGGCCGCGCGCAACCCCGCGGCTTCGCGACCCGGCGGCGGGCGCTGGGCGCTGGCCCGTACGATGCAAGTGCATGGGAGCATGCGACCCGCGCTGATCCTGATGGCCGTCTCCCTCACCACGCTGGGCGCGCTGCCGCGATCGGCGGCGGCGTGCTCGCTGGCCTGGAACGAGGACCTGACCCTCGACCCGGCGTACGCCGACGACACGACGCCGCCCGGCGAGGTGGTGGTGGGCGACGTCACCGTCCACCGCAGCGACGACCTCGGGTGTGCCGGCACGAGCTGCGGCGACATCGCGTCGCTCTCCGTGCCGGTCGCGGCCGACGACGACCGCGCGCCGGCCGACCGCCTCGGCTTCGAGCTGCGGCTGGTGGGCGGGGCGCTGCCGCGGGGGCTGACGCTGCCCGCCGGCCCGGTGCTGCCCGGCGGCGGCGCCGGCAACCTCATCCTGTTCTTCGATCCCGACGTCGACGAGCTCGACGTCGTGCTCGAGGTGCGCGCGGTGGACCTGAACGGCAACCGCGGCGCACCCGCGATCGTGCGCGTGGTCGAGCGCGTCCCGGGCGGGTGCGCGGCGTCGCGGGGCGCGGCGGGCGCGCTCGGCCTGGTGCTGGTCGGGCTGGCGGCGGCGCTGGCGACGCGGCGGCGGCGGCGGCGGGAGGGCTGATCGCGGCCTGGCCCCGCGGTATCGTCGCGCCGTGACCCGGGCGCGTGACCGACGGACCAGCCGCGTCGTCGAACCGCTGTTCGCGCTGTGGAGCCGCGTCTACGACGCGCCGGTGTTCCAGCGCTTCTACGGCCACGTCCACCGCCGCCTGCTCGCCGCCGCGCCCGACCGGGTGGTGGCGGCGCTCGACGTCGGGTGCGGCACCGGCGAGCTGCTGCTCGCGCTGGCGCGGCGCTATCCGGCGGCGCGCCTGGTCGGGCTCGATCTGTCGCCGGCGATGCTGGCGCTGGCCCGCGGCAAGGACTACGGCCCGGCCGCGGTCGAGCTGGTCGAGGGCAGCGTCTACGCGCTGCCGTTCGCCGACGGTAGCTTCGAGCTGGTCACCAGCACGATCTCGTCGCACTTCTACCGCGACTTCCCGGCGGCGGCGCGCGAGCTGGCGCGGGTGGCTGCGCCGGGGGCGGCGCTGGTGATGGCGCGCCTCGGCAACGGCCCGCTGCGGCTGTTGCCGGGCGCGGCGGGGCGCGAGGTGCACCTGGGCGCGATGGTCCACCGCTCGCCGCGGCACCAGCGCGCGCTGCTGGAGGGGGCGGGGTGGGAGGTGGAGCGGGTCGAGTCGGTGGTGCCGGCGAGCTGGCTGTACGTGGCGCGCCGGGCGCGGGCGGGCTGAGGCGGCGCCCTTCGACGGCGGCGTCGGTCGCTGCGCTCCCTCCGCCTGGCTCAGGGCGAACGGGAGAGTGGGGACCGCCTGCGTCCCGACGTCCGTACTCGGGTTCGGGTTCGGATCCAAGCTCGAGTTCGGATCCGGGTTCGGATTCGGGTTCGGATTCGGGTTCGGATTCGGGTTCGGATTCGGATTCGGGTTCGGATTCGGGTTCGGGTTCGGATCCGGGTTCGGATTCGGGTTCGGGTTCGGGTTCGGGCTCGGGTCAGGTGGCGGCGGAGCCGATGGCGGGGGTGGCGGCGGCGGCCTGGGCGAGGGCGGGGTGGGCGGCCTCGACCTCGGCGAGGAGGTGCTCGAGGGCGGCGAGCTCGCGGCGGGCGTCGTTGCGCTGCTGGACGATGGGCGTGAGCGCGGCCCGCTCGCGATCGATCGTGGCGCGCTCGGCGGCGAGCGCCGCCTCGAGCCACGCGAGCTGGTGGCCGACGGCGGTCTCGAGCTGGGCGGCGAGGGCGTCGCCGAGGGCGGCGTGGAGGCGCGGCTCGGCGTCGAGCATCTCGGCGCGGGCGACCCGGGCGAGCCGCGCGACGTGGGCGTCGACCTTCTGCAGGAGCTCACCGCGGCGGTGATCGAGCGAGCGCACCAGGCCGGTGAGCCAGCCCTCGGAGTCGGCGAGGCGCGGCGAGCTGGCGTGGGTCAGCGACGGCAGCAGCTCGACCGGCGGGACGTCGGCGGCCGCGCGCGGCGGCCGGGTGTGGGCCGCCGGCAGCCCGAGCGGCACCAGCACCGCGACCAGCTCGGGGTAGAGGTCGCGGGTGCCGCCGCCCAGGCCGCCCATCACCAGCACGCGCACGTCGTCGGCGAGGCGCGCCAGCTCCGGCCCGCCGCCGTCGACGCGGCCGACCGCGGCCTTGAGCTCGTCGACGGTGGTGGCGGCGGCCACGGCGCGCCGCCAGCCGTCGCACAGGAGGGCCAGCTCGCTGTCGAGGTGCGCGGTGGCGTGCTCGAGCACGGCGGTGACGCTGGCGCTGACCTGCGCGGCGAGGGCGGCGCGCTGCGTCGCGACCAGCGCCGGGACGTCGCGCACGCGCTTCTCCTCGAGCCGGGCGATGCGCCCGGCGAAGTCGATCGCGGCCCGCTCCAGCACCAGCTCCAGCTCCTGGCGCAGGAGGTGGCCCTGGTCGCGCACGCGCCGCGCCAGGCGCAGGGCGCGGGCCGCGCGCAGGAGCGCGGGCAGGGCGGCGCCGACCTCGTCGGGCGTCCCCAGCGGCAGGGCCGCACCGCCGCGCCCGCCCGGCGCCAGCACGAGCTGATCGCGCGCGATCACCACCGCGTCCACGGTCGCCGCCGCGTGCGACCAGCCGTTGAGCTCGAGGAGCTCGACGTCAGCGGCCACCGCCTCGCCGCCGACGTCGAGCGTCAGCTCGGCGACGCCGGCTCCGGCCCCGGCCCCGCTCGCCAGCTCGCCCAGGCGATCGAGGAAGCGCTCGCGCGCCGCCCGCAGCGGTGCCTCGCGTCGGGCCAGCGCCGCCTCGGCGGACGCCAGCGCCTGGCGCGCGTCCTGGGCGCGGGCCGCGGCCTGCCGCTCGGCGGCGACGTGCC
>CAADGB010000026.1 GCA_900696455.1 uncultured delta proteobacterium | reverse complement strand
CGACCGGAGAGATGCAGCTCGCCGTTCGTTTCCCGCGATCTCCGACCGCGGTCGGTGAAGGGCTCAGGCCGACCGGAGAGATGCAGCTCGCCGTTCGTTTCCCGCGATCTCCGACCGCGGTCGGTGAGGAGCTCAGGCCGACCGGAGAGATGGGCTCCGAATCCGAACCCGAACCCCTTCGACTTCGCCCCTTCGGGGCTTCGCTCACGGTGAGCGGGTCATTCAGCCCCGAGCCCCTTCGACTTCGCCCCTTCGGGGCTTCGCTCAGGGTGAGCTGGTCATTCAGCCCCGAGCCCCTTCGACTCCGCCCCTTCGGGGCTTCGTTCACGGTGAGCGGGTCTTCCCGACCCCGACCTACCTCGCCCCGATCACGGGAAGATCACGGGAAGATGCCGCGCTCGTTGTAGCAGGTGCGCAGCCGCTCGAGGCCGATGGCGTAGGACGCGGTCCGCCAGTCGCACTTCTTGGCCGCCGCGTAGTGACGGACCTGAGCGTAGGTGTGGACCATGCGCTTCTCGAGCCGGTCGAGCACGTCCTCGTGCTCCCACTGCTCGCTGCGCTTGTTCTGCAGCCACTCGTAGTAGCTGACGATGACGCCGCCCGAGTTGCAGAGGATGTCGGGGATGACGTCGGTGCCCTTGCCGAGCAGGATCTCCTCCGCCTCGGGGAAGGTCGGGCCGTTGGCGCCCTCGACCACGACCTTGGCCTTGAGCGCGCGCGCCTCCTTGACCCCGAGCTCGAGCTCGAGCGCCGCCGGCACGAAGACGTCGGCCTCGAGCGCGAAGAACTCGTCGCGGGTGATCTTGCTGGCGCCCTTGTAGCCGGCGACCGAGCCGGTGCGGCCGACGTGCTCGCCCAGCTTGTGGGGGTTGATGCCCTCGGAGTTGGCCAGGTAGCCGCCGGCGTCGCCGACGCCGATCACCACCGCGCCCAGCTTGGACAGCAGGCGGGCGGTGAAGCTGCCGACGTTGCCGAAGCCCTGGATGATGACGTGGCAGCCGTCGAGGTTGAAGTTGCGATCGCGCGCCCACTCGGTGATGCAGTGGACGACGCCGGCGCCGGTGGCCTCGCTGCGGCCGTAGCTGCCGCCGGCGGCGATGCTCTTGCCGGTGACCACGCCCCGGCCCGAGTTGCGCTCGTTCTGGCCGACGATGTTCACGTAGGTGTCCATCATCCAGACCATGGTCTGGCTGTTGGTGCCGACGTCGGGCGCCGGGATGTCCCACTCCGGGCCGATGTTGTTGCCGAGCGCCGAGGTGAAGCGGCGGGTGATGCGCTCGAGCTCGGCCTTGGAGTGGGCGCGGGGGTCGACCTTGACGCCGCCCTTGCCGCCGCCGAAGGGCACCTCGTGCAGCGCGCCCTTGTAGGTCATCCACGCGGCGAGGGCCTTCATCTCGTCGAGGTTGGCCTCGTGGTGGTAGCGGATGCCGCCCTTGTAGGGGCCGAGCACGTTGTTGTGCTGGACCCGGTAGCCCTTGAACATCTTGATCGACCCGTCGTCCATGCGGACCGGGAAGTTGATGATGATCTCGTTCTTGGGCTGGGCGAGGATCTCGGCGATGTTGGGCTCGAGGTTGATGAGCTTCATCGCCTTCTCGACCTGCTTGGTCGCGATCTCGAAGAGGTTGCCGCGGTCCTTCAGGCTGGTGGCCTCGGTCGGGCTCGCGGGGGTGCCCGGCTTGGCCTTGGAGTCGGTACTCATGCTGGAGGGTTCCTTGTCGACGGAGAGCGTTTCCGCGCGGGGCGATGTATACGACGCTTCGATGAACCGCAACCACGCCGCGCGTCAACGTGCGAGCCGGATTCAATGACGGACGAGGACAAAGCGCAAGCGCGCGACCGGCAGCTCGCGGGTACCGCGATCTCGGGCGGCCGGGTCCGCGCGCTCCTGCTCGAGCTCTGGCAGCGCACCCGGCTCGACTGGGGCTTCGTCAGCGACCGACTTTCGCAAACGTTTCGCAGGGAAACGTGGCTGGGCTCGCACGAACGCAGGTTCGTCGCCGAGACCCTCCATGGCATGGTGCGTCAACTCCGGCGCGTCGATGCCGCGGTGAGCCGTGGCTCGCGCCGCGGTGCGCCACGGGACGCCGATCGCCTGATCGCGTACCTCCTGCTCGAGGGCCAGATCGGCGTGGCCGACGCGGCGCGGGCCGAGCCGGGCATCGACTGGGCGGCGGTGGCGGCGATCGACGAGGCCATCGCCCGCGAGCGCGACCCGGTGGTGCGGCTGGCGCTCGGCTGCTCGCTCCCCGACTGGCTGGCGGCGCGCCTCCACGCCGACTGGGGCGCGCGCGCCGAGCCGCTCGCCCGCGCCCTCGGGCAGCGGGCGCCCATGACCGTCCGCGCCAACCGCCTGCGCACGACCCGCGAGGCGCTGGCCGCGGCGCTGGCCGGGCACGGCCTCGCCACCACGCCGGGGCGGTGGGCGCGCGACGCCCTCGTCGTCGACACCCGCACCAACCTGTTCGCCCTGCCCGAGCTCAAGGCCGGCCTGTTCGAGGCCCAGGACGAGGGCAGCCAGCTCCTCGCCGAGCTGGTGGTGCCGGGCGCCGGGCCGCCGCCGGCGGGTGGGCGCGACGTCGTCGTCGACCTGTGCGCGGGCGCCGGCGGCAAGACCCTGGCGCTGGCGGCGGCCATGGCCAACCGCGGCCGCATCGTCGCCTGCGACGTGGACCGGGCCAAGCTCGACGAGCTGCGCCGCCGGGCCCGCCGCGCCGGCGTCACCACCGTCGACACCGTCCATCTGCCCGAGGGCGTCTGGCCCGACGCGCGCGAGGACCGGCGCGGCGCGATCGGGCGCGTGCTGGTCGACGCCCCGTGCTCGGGGATGGGCGCGCTGCGCCGCAACCCCGAGGCGCGCTGGCGGCTGCGCGAGGCCGACGTCGACGAGCTGGTCGGGCGCCAGCGCGACATCGCCACCCGCGCCGCCACCCTGCTCGCGCCCGGCGGCGTGATGGTCTACGCCACCTGCACCGTGCTCGCCGCCGAGAACCAGGGCGTGGCCCTGGCGGTGGCCGACGCCTGCGGCCTCGAGGTCGTGCCGCCGGCCGCGGCGCTGGGCGAGCGCGCCGCGGCGCTCGCCACCGACGACGGGCGCTGGTTCACGGTCACCCCCGACCGCCACGGCACCGACGGCTTCTTCGCCGCGCTCCTGCGCCGCCCGGCGTGAGCCGCCGCGGCGGGGCGGCGGGGGCTGCTGGCTCGCGGCGCCCGTGGGCGACGCACGTCACGGGTGGTCGACGATCGCGAGCCACTCGATCCGCCGCGGGATGCCGACGGTGCGCACCCCGGCCTCGCCGGCCGCGAGCTCGGTCGAGCCGGTGCGCGGCAGCTCGGCGCTGGCCTGGCCGACGTCGAGGCGGCAGGCGACCCCGTAGGTGCTGGGGCCGATGCCGGCCTCCAGCGCGAGGCGCACCGAGCCCACCGGCAGGTCGGGTTGCACGACCGCCACGGACAGCAGGCTCTCGCCGCTGGTGGACTGGCGGGAGAGCGCCAGGCGGCTCTGCGTCACCGGTACGTCGGCCTCGAGCTGACACCGGAAGTGGTTCTGCTCGGGCGAGGTGTCGAGGTTGCTGAGGACGCCGGCGGCGCGGCGGGTGCTCCCGCCGCCGGGACTGTGGGCGCCGAGGGTGAGGCGGGCCTCGACCCGGGTGCTGCGGCGACCGTCGTCGATGGCGGAGAACCGCAGCTCGCCGTCGATCGTCGGCGTCAGCACGACCGCGCCGCTCGCGACGATCGCCGTCCCCTGCCCGAACGTCCGCCACCCGCCGACGTCCGCCTGATCGTTGAAGCCCCAGAAGCGCAGCCGGCCGCCGGGGGTGTCGGGCAGCGGGTCGCAGACGTCGGGGACGCCGTCGCCGTCGCGATCGAGGTCGGCCTCCTGGGTCGGCTCCTGGAAGAGGTGCGGGCAGCGGTCGCAGGCGTCGCCGCGGCCGTCGCCGTCCTCGTCGTGCTGGGCGGGATCGGGGGTGTCGGGACAGACGTCGACGTCGTCGGGGATCTGGTCGCCGTCGCGGTCGCCATCGCCGCCGTCACTCGCGCCGCCGTCGCCCGCGCCGCCGTCGCCCGCGCCGCCGTCGCCGCCGGCCGGCGGCTCGAGCCCGAGCACGAGGTTGCAGCCGGCCAGCGCCAGGACCAGGCCCAGGATCAGGATCAAGCTCGGGCTCGGGCCCGGGCTCGGGCTCGGGCCCGGGCTCGGGCTCGGGCTCGAGGCGCCGGTCCAGGGACGACTCCGCACCCGACGAGGGTAGCAGAAGCGTGTTCACCCTCGCGCGGCCGGGCTGGCGCGCGCGTGTCGCGCGCCACGGTGGTAAGGTCCGCGCCTCGATGTCGGTCGACTTCACCGTGGTCAGGGAGCTCGAGGCCCTGACCGAGCTCGCGGAGCCGTGGCGTGCGCTGGCCCGGCTGGGTGGTTCGGGCGCCCTGTTTCGCGGCCCCGACTGGGTCCTGCCCTGGTGGCACGCCTACCAGCGCATGCTCGCCGCCGAGCTGTGCGTGCTGGTCGGGCGCGAGGACGGCGAGCTGGTGTGCCTGGCGCCGCTCTACCTGCGCACGGTCAAGGGCCTGGTCGACGTCAACGAGCTGCGCATGCTCGGCGACGCGGGGCCGCGGCCGCCGGCGCTCGATCTCCTGGTCCGGCCCGGCCTCGAGGAGCGCGCCGGCGCCGAGCTGGCCCGGGCGCTGGGCGAGCTGGGCAAGGCCTGGGACGTCATCGATCTCGAGCCGCTCGCCGATCCGTCGCGGCTGCGCGCCAACCTGATCGCCCGCCTGGGCTCGGCCGGCTTCCTGGTCGAGTCGTCGCCGGCCGCCGGCGGCGCCCGCCGGCTGGCGCTGGGCCTGGCCACGCCCGCCGACGTCGGCGGCGCGCCGATCGTCGTCCACACCGACGACGCCGCCGGCATGCGCAAGGGGCTGAGCGCGCTGCGCCGGCTGTCGCGCCTGGAGTGGGCCGAGCGCGAGGAGCAGAGCCCGCTCGCCGACGCCGAGGCCGGGGCGCTGCTCGAGGAGGTGGCGCTCACCCAGGGCCGCGAGGGCAAGGCGCGGCTGGCGGTGCTCGACGACGCCGCCGGCGAGGCGGTGGCCGCGACCCTGGTGGTCGACGACGGCGATCGCGCCGTGGTCCTGGCGATGGCGGTCGACCCGGAGAGCCGGGCCCGCGGCGCCGCCGAGCGGCTCCTGGCCGAGGAGGCGGTGGCCGCCGCCGCCCGCGGTCGGGTCGCGCTCGACGTCGTCACCGGCGTGGTCGAGTATCCGCTGCCGCCGCTGCCGGTGTCGCGGCAGGGGGCGCTGGCGGTGCGGGTGTGGAACGGCACCCGCTCGGCGGCGGTGTCGCGCCGGGTCGACAGCGTGCGGCGCCGGGCGCGCGCGGTGCGCGAGACGCCGGGCGTGGCGGCGTCGCAGGCGCGGGCGGCGTGGACCCGGATCCGCACCGCAGCCCAGGAGGTCGCGCAGTACCAGCGCCTCCACCTCTACCGCGGCCAGCTCTGGACGCGCGGCATCGCGCCGGCGCCGGGCCTCACGCTCGCGCCGTTCACCGAGGCCGACTTCGACGCCCTGCCGGCGGCCGGCCGGGCCGATCTCGCCGAGCAGCTCGCCCTCGACGAGGCCGCGGCCCGCGCGAGCTGGCGGCGCGGCGATCTGGCGCTGCTCGCCCGCCTCCACGATCGCCCGGCCGGCATCGCGTGGGCGGCGCGCGGCCCGGTCGAGGTGCCCGAGCTCGGGCGCACCCTGTCCCTGTCCAAGTACGAGGCCTACATCCACGACGTCTTCGTCGCCGGCTCGGCGCGCGGGCGCAAGGTGGCGCCGGTGATGCTCGAGGAGCTGGCGCGCCGCCTGCGCGACCTCGACGTCTACCGGTCGTGGGCGCTGATCGGCCCCGACAACCAGCCCTCGATGCGCGCCTTCGAGAAGGCCAGCTACACGCCGGTGTGCGACGTCATCCACGCCCGCATGGCCGGCGTCGACCGCCTGATCGTGCGCCCACCCGATCCCGAGGCCCGCGAGCTGTTCGGCCTGGCCTGATCCTTCCGGCGCGCTGGCCCGCGCGCTGGCCCGCGCGCTGGCCCGCGCGCTGGCGGCGGGGCGCGCGCCCGCTCGATCCGCGCTACACCTCGGGGGAGCCCATGACAGCCACCGAACGCATCACGATGGTGGTCCTCAACGACGACGGGACCCGCGACAAGTTCATGATGAGCTCGTGGGTGGGCGTGCCGCGCAAGCACGAGCTCCTGTGGCTGGGCGACGAGCCCTACATGGTGATCGAGGTCGAGTACGCGGTCAGCGACGGCTTCTTCGGCGCCAAGTCGATCGACGCCGCCGGCATCTACGTCCGCCGCCTGACCAAGGACGAGCAGGAGGCGGTCGCCCGCCGCCTGGCCACCCCGATCCGCGGCAAGGACGAGCAACCCTTCCGGCCCTAGCCCACCGGTTCGAGTGCTCGCGGCCCGCGCCCGTCGCTCGCATGTCGCGGGCGCGCTCGCCGGCGTCGTCGCTGGCCTCGGCCGCACGGACGGCCTCGGCGCCAGCGGGGCGCCCGGTCACGGGCCGGGCGTCGGCGGCGACAGGATCCTGAGCGTCCCGGTGAGGCCGCTCGAGACGTGGACCTTGTTGTCGGCGTCGACGAACACCGCCTCGAGGTCGCGGGTGCGCTCGACCAGGGGCATGGCCTTCTCGGGGCCGAGGATGAAGAGGACCTTGGACCAGGCGTCGGCGGTGAAGGCGTCGCGGGCCAGCACCGTCACCGAGCGGGTGGCGCGCGCCGGCTGGGCGGTGCGCGGATCGAGGATGTGGTGGTAGCGGACGCCGTCCTTGACGAAGCCGCGCTCGTAGTCGCCGGAGGTCGAGAACGCGCGGTCCTCGACCGGCGCCACCGCGAAGCTGTGGTCGCGCGCGCCCCGTGGATCGCGGATGCCGACCACCCACGGGGTCGCGCCCTTCTTGCCCGAGACGTACATGTCGCCGCCGACCTGGAGGATGAAGTCGGACAGGCCGGCCTCGACCAGGAGGCGGGCGGCGCGATCGACGGCGTAGCCCTTGGCGATGCCGCCGAGCGTGATCTTCATGCCCTTGCGGCGCAGCTTCACCGTGCGCCGTTTCTTGTCGAGGACGATGTCCCTCCAGTTGACGAGCTTGCGGCGGGCCTCGACGTCGGCGGGGTCGGGCAGGGTGCCGTCCATGTCCTCGTCGAACTTCCACAGCCCGGCGTAGACGCCGACCGTGATGTCGAACAGGCCGCGCGAGGTGCGCGAGGTCTCGACCGCGCGGGCGATGACGGCGAAGGTCTCGGGCGAGACCGCGACCGCGGCCTTGCCGGCGGCGGCGTTGATCCGCGACACCTCGCTGTCGGGCGTCCACGTCGTCATCAGGTGGTCGAGGCGGTCCATCTCCGCGAACGCGGCCTGGGCTCCGCGCGCCGCGGCGTCCTCGTCGTCGCTCCAGATCGTGATCTGGACCGCGGTGCCCATGGCCTTGCTGGTGTGGACCAGCTTGCGCGGCGCGGGCGGCGGCGCGACCACCGGCTGCGCGGCAGCCGGGGCGGTGCCGGTGAGCGCCAGCGCGGCGAGCGCGGCGAGCGCGGGCAGCGCCCGCGCGTGGCGGCGGGCGCCCCGCCGCGGCCGCCCGGCTGGCCCGAGCCCGGACCGAGCGGACCGAGCGATCCCGGCGATCCGAGCGATCCCCTCCGGCGCCGGCACGCGGCGCTCCTAGCGGATCCAGTCGACGATGCGGAGGAGGATGAGCAAGCCGGCGACGCCGAGCGCGGCCAGGAGCGCGAAGATCGAGAGCGCCAGCGTGCCCTGCGACTCCTGCTGGATGCCCTTCCACATCCCGAACATCGCCGGGATGACGCCGCACGCGGCGATGATGCCGCCAGCGATCGAGCCCTCGGTGAAGCCGCCGGCCAGGCCGATGACGAGGCCGACGGCGATGAGCCCGAACGCGACGGCGACGGGCAGCTTCGAATCAGGGACCGGTTGCGCCATGGCCCAACCGTAGCACCTCGCCTGCGTCCGTGGCAGCGAGCCAGCCGGGGACCGCGGGACCACCCGCGCGGTCAGGCGTCCCGGTCGGGGTCGCGGTCGGGCCTCGCGGTCGGGCCTCGCGGTCGGGCCTCGGAGCCTGTCATCGAATCGATGCCAGGCTCTCCTTCGATCGATCGACCTCGCCCGCTGACCGGCTCGTCCGATCTCATCCGGACCAGCGCCGCCTCGCTGCGCTCGGCTCAGGCCTCGATGTAGGCCCGGACCTGCTCCTTCATGATCTCGTCGGTCAGCGCGCGCTGCACGACCTCGAGCAGGCAGTCGGCGAGGGCGACCATCATGTCGTTGGTGCCGCCGTCACGCGTCAGCCGGGCGAGGAGGACCTTGGCGTCGCGGCTCTCGTCGCCGGCGAGGAGCTCGCGGACCTTCTCCAGGGTGAGGTCGCCCTGGAAGTCGACGAAGACGTGATCGCGAAGGTAAGCCACGAGCCGGTTCATCGTCGAGCCGATGTACCGCAGCGAGATCTCGAATTCAAGCCGTGGGTCCGAGCTTCGACGGTGGTCCGCGCCCCCTTGATGCGCGGGCGCGGCTGGTCGAGCATGCAGGGGATGGCCCGGATCCTCATCACCGGCTTCTGCGCGGTCCCCGGGCCGACCCGCGCCGGCGTCCAGCTCCGCCACGTCGTGCGCGCGCTCGCCCCCGGCCACACCGTCGACCTCCTGGTGGTGCGCGACGGCGACCAGGCCTACGTCGAGCGCCAGGGCAACGGCCGGCTCCTGCGGGTGCCGACCCACGACGCCGACCTGGGCGCGCAGGTCCAGGCCTTCCAGCGCGCGCTCCGCCGGCAGCTCGAGGGCGCCGACTACGACGTCGTCCACTGCCGCGACGGCTGGAGCGGCGTGCCGGTGCTCGAGGGCAAGGAGCGCTTCGGGTACGCCATGGTCTACGACCTGACCCGGGCGCCCATGACCGAGCGCGGCCTGTACGAGCCCGAGCTGGTGGCCGGGCTCGACCGCGACGAGGAGGCCTGCCTGCTCGGCGCCGATCTCATCCTGGTGCCGTCGGAGCCGGCGCGCCGGTACGCCACGAGCCGCGGCCGGCCCGAGCGCATCGTGCTGTCGCCGCCCGGCGTCGACGTCGACCGCTTCGACTGGGACGAGGCGAGCGACGACGGCGGCCCCCCGGTCATCCTGTACGCCGGGCCCATCGCGCCCGGCCACGGCGTGCGCGTGCTCCTGCGGGCGATGGTCGACGTCGTGCGCGCGACCGCGGCCCGCCTGCTCCTGGTCGGCCCGGTCGCCCCCGGCTTCGCCGAGACCCTGCGCGGCGGCATCAGCGAGCTCGGCCTCGGCGCGCGGGTCGAGGTGCGGCCGGCCCTCGACCACGACCTGATGCCGGCGCTCATCGCCACCGCGGCGGTGTGCGTGGCGCCGGCCGCCGCCGATCTGACGCCGCGGCCGCACGCGCTCTACCCGACCAAGCTGCTCGAGTACATGGCGTGCCGGCGCGCGGTGGTGGCGCCGCGTCGCGGCACGGTGGCCATGCTCATCGATCACGGCCGCGAGGGGCTGCTCTTCCAGCCCGGCGACCCCGCCGATCTCGGCCGCAAGCTGCGCCGCCTGCTCGAGGACGCCAGCCTGCGCGACCGCCTCGCCGGCAACGGCTACGAGCGGGTCCGCCGCGAGTTCACCGCCTCGGCGGCGCGGCGGGCCATCAAGCGCGCCTACGCGCTGCTCGCCGAGCAGCCGGAGTGGCGGGCGCGCTTCGCCGAGGCCGGCACCGGCAGCCACGACCTGGTGCCGGCCGCCGCCGGGGCCGCCGCCGCCCTCACCACCGAGGGCGGCGACGACGACTTCGAGGCCACGGTCTACGAGGCGGCGCCCACCGCCGAGCCCGGCGAGCCGCTCGAGGTCGCGCTCGATGGCGCCCTCGAGTCGTCCCTGTCGTCGCTCGACGCCGCGCTGGCCACGCTCGACAGCGACCTGCGGGGCGACGGGCCGTACACCGACGAGCGCGAGCTGCCGGCCACCCTCGGCACCGGCGACGACTACCGCACCCGCGACGACGAGACCCAGGAGCGCCTGATCGGCGCCGACGGCAGCCGCGACGGCGACGGCTCGGGCTCGGCCCGGCTCATCGAGCTGCCGCGCGCGCGCCGGGCGCCGCGGCCGTCGCCGTTCGACGTCCCCGAGGAGCGCGGCCGCGATCCGTGGATCGTCGTCCACACCGCGCGCGAGCGGCTCCCCGACCGCACCCGCGACGACGACGAGGGCACGCCGCTCGACGTGGTGCCGGCGCCGCCGCCGTCGCCGGTCGACACCGGCGGGTTCGTCGCCGGCGAGATCGACGTCCCCACCCCCACCCCGGAGCTGGTCGTCGAGGACGACGGCGGCTTCACCGCCGCCAGCCGCCTGCTCGGCCCCAAGGAGCCATGAGCGGTGGTGGCGCGCGCGGCCCGCGGCCGGCTCTGATATAAGGAAGGCGCGCGTGCTCCTCGCGGTCTTCCTCCAGCTCGCGACCGGGCTCGCCTTCGCGTTCGCCGGCCGCGACCGCATCCGCGCCGACGGGCCGTCCGCGCCGCCGGCGTTCCTGCTGGTGCTGCTCCACGTCGGGCTGGTGACCGCGCCGGTCACGCTCTACTTCTACGCCGCCCACGCGGCGTGGGCCTGGCTCTACCTCGTCGATCCGGTGCGGGTGCCCGGGCTGGCGGTGGTGCCGCTGGTGGTGGTCCACGGCCTCGTCGTCGTCGGCGGCTGGTACCTGGGCGGCTGGCTGGTGCGCGGCGAGCGCGGCAACGCGCTCCTCTACCCCCTCCTGGGCGTGATGGCGGCGTTCCTCGTCGGGGCCGTCGTCGCCCTGCCGCGGCTCTCGAGCGCCACCAGCTACGCCGGCCACCTCGCGGGCCAGCGCGGTGACCTCATGAGCGTCGAGCTGGGCTGGGCGCTCCTGGTCTCGTTCGCGGCCAGCGCGGCGGCGGCGGCCTACGTGATCGTCGAGCTCCTGCGCGACAGCCGGCGGGTGCGCGCGCGGTGAGCGTCGATCGCGAAGCTCGGGATAACGCGTTGGAATCCTTGAGACGCTGTGATACCAACGGAGGACGCATGGGTGTGCGGAAGCAAGCCGCGATCCTCGCCGCCGCCGTCCTCGTCGCGGCCTGCGGGCCGATCGGCTACGTCACGACGGTCCGCGACGCCTCGCCCTCCGTCGAGGAGGCGCGCGCGGTCAACGCGGCCAAGTACGCGCCCTACGAGTGGACGCGCGCCGTGGCCTACCTGCGGCAGGCCCGGGCCGAGGCGGCGATGGCCGACTTCCAGGCCGCCAACCGCTTCGGCCGGCTGTCCGCCGAGGCCGCCACCAAGGCCCGGGCCGACGCGATCCGGCGCGCCGCCGATCCCCGGCTGATGGACGAGATCACCGCGCCGCCCGGCGCCGGCGCGACGCCGAAGCAGGGCCCGCGCGGGCTGGCGCCGGCGGTCGAGGCCGGCGCCGCCGACGACGAGACCCCGTCCGACCTGGAGCCGCGGTGACGGGACGCGTCGTCCCGCGGGTGCGGTCGGCCGCGCTGGCCGCGGTGGTGGCGCTGGTCGCGGCCTGCGCCGGCTCGGGCCTGCGCGCCCGCACCCGCACCGTCGACGAGCTGGTCTCCACCGCCCGCGCCAACGGCGCCCTGCGCTGCGCGCCGGTCGAGCTGGCCATGGCCGAGGCCCACAACGACTTCGCCAAGCAGGAGCTGTCGGAGGGCAACTACTACCCCGCGCAGCGCGAGCTGGCGGTGGCCGAGGCCAACGCCCGGGCCGCGGTCGAGCGGTCGCCGCGGCACCTGTGCAACCCCGAGGGCCGGCCGCCGGACGTGCGCCCGGTCGACACCGACGGCGACGGCATCTTCGACGACGTCGACGAGTGCCCGCGCCTGGCCGAGGACAAGGACGGCTTCGAGGACCAGGACGGCTGTCCCGACGACGACAACGACGGTGACGGCATCGCCGACAAGGTCGACGACTGCCCCAACGAGCCCGAGGATCGCGACGGCTTCCAGGATCAGGACGGCTGCCCCGACCTCGACAACGACGGCGACGGCATCGCCGACCGCATCGACCAGTGCCCGGACGAGGCCGAGGACAAGGACGGCTTCGAGGACGACGACGGCTGCCCCGACTGCGACGACGACCGGGACGGCGTGGCCGAGTGCCCGGTGGCGCTCGACAAGTGTCCGGGCGTGCCTGGGGTCCCGCCCGACGGCTGCCCGCCCAAGTACACGATGATCGTCGTCACCCAGGACAAGATCGAGCTCAAGCAGACGGTCTACTTCGACACCCGCAAGGCCACGATCAAGCGGGTCAGCTTCGCGCTGCTCGACGAGGTCGCGCAGGCGCTCTCGGACAACCCGACGATCAAGGTCCGGATCGAGGGCCACACCGACAGCCAGGGCTCGGACAAGTTCAACCTGAAGCTGAGCAAGGATCGCGCGGCCTCGGTTCGCAAGTACCTGATCGGAAAGGGCGTTTCCGCCGATCGCATGGATCCGCAGGGGTTCGGCGAGGGGGTGCCCATCGCCGACAACCGCACCGCGGCCGGGCGGGCCCAGAACCGGCGCGTCGAGTTCTTCATCACCGAGCGCTAGCGGCAATCTGGACAATCCGGACCCGTGCTGTGCTAACACCACCCGCATGCGCGCGTACGCACATCGGGTCTGGTCTGTCGCCGCCCTCGCCGCGGTCGTGATCTTCGTGCTCGGCCTCGTCTCGTCGACGCCGGCGTTCGCCGACGCCAAGGCGAAGAAGGAGATCGAGACCAAGATGAAGGAGGCGATGGAGAACTACGACCTCCTCGAGTACGAGGAGGCGCGGAAGATCCTCAACCAGGCGCTGACCATCGCCAAGAAGGCCAAGCTCGAGGCCGATCCGGTGACCGCGCGCGTGCACCTGCGGCTCGGCATCGTCTACTTCGCCGGCCTGCAGGACGCCGAGAGCGCGAAGCTGTCGTTCCTCAACGCCGCGGAGATCGACAAGAGCATCCAGCTCGACAAGGCGTACTCGACGCCGGAGATGATCAAGCTGCTCGACGAGGCGCGGGCCGAGGCCGGGAGCACCGGCGGCGGAGCCGGCGGCGGCGGCGGCGGCGGCGGCGGGGCTGACGTCGGCGCCCCGACCGTCGACTGCGCGACCGTCACCGGCCTCCAGCACACGATCGTCGACACCGCCCGCGGCGGCGCCGACCTCACCCTCGACGCGGCGGTCGGCGGCGACGTCGCGCCGGCCAAGGTCTCGATCATGTACCGCAGCCGCGGCGCCACCGACTTCAGCGAGGCCAAGATGACCGGCTCGGGCTGCGCCTACCGCGGCGTCATCCCCAAGGCGGCGCTGGTCGGCGATCTGGTCCACTACTACGTGGCCGCGTACAACGCCCAGGGCCGCGTCATCGCCTCCAAGGGCTCGGCCGGCTCGCCCAACATCATCGAGGTCACGGGCGGCGGCGGCGGCGGCGGCGGCCGCGCGCTCGACGAGGAGGATCCCCTCGGCGGCGGCGGCGGTGGCGGCGGCGGCCGCGACATCGGCGGCACGTACCGCCCCAGCAGCGGCAAGAAGACCATCTTCATCGCGGTGGCCGGCGGCTCGGGCGGCGGCTACGTCACCGGCGAGACCGAGCAGGAGACCAACAAGGTCAAGTGCTGCTTCGCGCCCCAGCTCGTCCACCTCCAGCCCGAGATCGGCTACTACCTGAACCCGACCACGACGGTCTCGCTCGTCGCTCGCCTCGGCTTCCCCATCGGCGCCAACATCCCGGGCCACGCCACGATGGCGCCCGGCGGCCTGCTCAAGATCCGCAAGGCGCTCTCGACCGGCGGCAGCGGGCTGGTGGTGTCGGGCGGTGTCGGCGGCGGCGTCATCCGCAACACGATCAAGCTCGACGGCGCGCCCGCCGGCATGGACACCGACGTGGTCGCGCTCGGGCCGCTGTTCGTGAGCGGCGGCGCCGGCTACCTCGCCGCGCTGGGCGGCGGGCTGGCGCTGGTGGCCGAGCTCAACGCCGTCGCCGGCATCCCGGTGGTCGACAAGCTCGGCAACTCGAACCTCAACTTCGGCGTCCAGCTCGACTTCAACCTCGGCCTGCACATCGGCTTCTGACCTGCGGGCGCGCGGCCGGGCACGACCGGGTCGCGCCGCGCCGGGGGCCAGGCCCGGGCGGGTCGGGCCGCGCGCGTGTCAGCCGCGGATGTGGCGCAGGGGGTGGAGCGCGAGGTGGATCTCGCCGGCGGTGACCTGGCTGGTCGACGGCGACGCGGTGAGCACGACCGCGACCTCGACCGTGCTGCCGCCGCCCTCGGCGAGGTAGAGCACGCGCTTGATGGCCTTGCGCTTCACCGCCACGCTCTCGAGGTCGTGGAGGAGCTGGGGGTAGATCTCGAGCAGCCCCGAGTCCTTGAGCTCGATGCCGCCGACGTCGCCGGCGCAGCCCAGGAACTCAAGGAAGGCGGGGTTGGCGACGCGGACCTTGCCGCTGGGGTCGCACGAGGCCATGGGCAGGGGCGCCGACAGGAAGACCTCGCACGCGGCGCGGGCGCGGTGGTCGACGTCGCGCCGCTCGCGGGCGCCCTCGGCGGTCGCCGAGCGCCGGCGCGCGGTCTCCATGCCCAGCATGTTCATGAGCGTGCGCAGCTCGTACATGAACGCGGCGACGTCGGCGTGGCGGTCGGCCGGGTTCTTGGCGGTGGCGCGGGCGATGATCTCGTCGGCGCGCTCGTCGAGCGGCTCGTCGATCATCTTGCTGGCCACCGGCATCTCGGCCTCGAGCTGCTGCTGGAACACCGACTCCAGCTTGCCGGTGAAGGGCAGGCGTCCGGTCAGGAGCTCGAAGAGCAGGATGCCCAGGGCGTAGACGTCGCTGGCGACGTTGGCCGGGCCGCCCTGGATGCGCTCGGGCGCCAGGTACTCGGGCGTGCCGTCGACCTCGCCCACGCCGCGGCCGAGGTCGGGGCGCGACAGGCCGAAGTCGAGCAGCTTGACCACCCGGCGCTGGGCGGCGCCGCGCACCAGGAAGACGTTCTCGCTCTTGACGTCGCCGTGGATGATGGCGCGGCCGTGGATGTAGCGGACGGCGTCGCAGACCTGCCACATGATGTCGCAGGCGACCTTGGGGGCCATGCGGCCGCCCTGGCGCAGCTTGGAGTGCAGGGTCTGGCCGTCGCGCAGCTCCATGACCATGAACAGGCCGAACTGCGGGTCCTGCCCGAAGTCGACGATCGAGCAGATGTGGTCGTGGGTGCAGGCCGAGGCCAGCCGCGCCTCGCGGTAGAACATCTCGCGGATGCGCGGGTTGGTGGCGATCGGCGCCTTGATCAGCTTGAGGGCGAAGGCCTTGCCCAGCACCTGGTGGCGCACGCGCAGCACGCGGCCCATGCCGCCGCGGCCGAGCTGCCCCTCGACCACGTAGCGGCCCCCGACCATGTCGCCCTGGCGGGCGCCGCGGCGCTCCGACTCGGCCGCCGGCGGGGCCTGGGTCGCGCCGGTGCTCTCGAGGGCGGCGTCGACCCCCAGCGGCTCGCCGGTGGCGGCGGCGTCGCTGCCCACCGCCGGCGTCAGGAGCGGCACCGCCGGCGCCACGCCGAGCCCGAGGGCGCCGGGCAGCGGCGTCTCGCCGCGGCCGAGCACGCTCAGGGTGAGCGAGGGCAGGAGCGTCTCGTGGACGTCGCGGGGGGCGTCCTCCGCGAGATCCTCGTCGCCGCCGGGGCCCGGGTCGAGATCGCTCATGCCGGCTCGATACTACCCCGGAGCCGGCCCCCGGATCACCTTGGCGGCGCGGGGCGGCCGGGGTAGGAACGGGAGGTGGACGATCACGCCTTCGACGCCCGCGCCCACGACGAGCTGGCCTACCTCGAGGACCGGCTGGGCGCCCTCGATCCCGACGACGTCGAGCTCACGGTGTCGGCCGGCGTGCTCCGCGTCGACCTCCGCGACGGCACCCGGATCGTGATCAACAGCCACCGCGCCGCCGGCCAGATCTGGATGGCGGCCATCGCCACCGCCTGGCACTTCGACCCGCTGGCCGACGGCCGCTGGCTGGCGTCGCGCTCCGGCGAGGAGCTGCGATCGACCCTGGCCCGCCTGATCCGCGAGCGCGCCGGCGTCGACGTCGCGCTGTGATCGGCGGCGAGCGGCGGCGCGCCGAGGTGGGCGGCGACCCGGCCGCCCGGTGGTGTATGGTCACGGCATGGCTGAATCGCAGTTCCTGACCGTCATCCGGATCTGGGCCGCCATGGCCTGGGCCGACGGCACGCTGGCCGAGGCCGAGGCCAGCGCGCTCGGCCGGCTCATCGCCGGGGCCCAGCTCGACGAGGCGGAGGCGGCCACCGCCCGCGGCTTCCTCGACGCCGCGGTGACGCTGGACGGCGTCGATCTCGCCGCGCTGTCGAGCGAGGCCCGCGCCGGCATCTACCGCGCCGCGTGCCGGGTCGCGGCCATCGATCGCGACGTGGCGCAGAGCGAGCGCACCCTGCTGGTCCGCCTCCGCGACACGCTCGGGCTCGGCCTCGACGCCGCCCGCGAGATCGAGGCCAGCGTCCCCGGCGTGACCATCTCGTAGCCGCGGTCGTCCCCGTGCGACAGCGACGTCACTCGCCGCGCGCGCTGGCCTGGCGCGGCGTGATCGCGGCCCTCTCCGACGCGGCGATGGTCAGCGGCCTGTACCCGCTGGTGCCCGCCGCCGGCCTCGCCCTGGCGCGGTGGCGGGGCCAGCGCGAGGCGCCACCCGGGCAGCTCCGGGTCGCGCTGCGCGAGTGGCGGGTGGCGGTGGCGATGTCGGCGACCCGCCCGCTCGGC
Source organism: uncultured delta proteobacterium (assembly GCA_900696455.1). Lineage (GTDB taxonomy): Bacteria > Myxococcota_A > Polyangia > Haliangiales > Haliangiaceae > UBA2376. The sequence goes on along the minus strand of CAADGB010000026.1, from coordinate 820 downwards.
TTCCTGCCGCTCCCCGGCGAGCGCAGCCGCGGCCCGCGCCCGATCATCGTGCTCCACGGCTACGCCATGGCCCGCGCCAACTTCCGGCCCCTGGGCAAGCGCCTGGCCCGGGCCGGCCTGGGCCCGGTGGTCGGCTTCGAGTACTGGACCCTGGGCAAGACCGCCACCGCCGCCAAGCGCCTGGCCGAGTTCGTCGAGGAGGTGCGGGCCCGCACCGAGGCCGATCAGGTCGACGTCATCGGCCACTCGATGGGCGGCGTGGTCGCCCGCTACTTCGTGACCCTGCTCGGCGGCGACGGCGTGGTCGCCAACCTGATCACGCTGGGCTCGCCCCACGCCGGCACCGACATCAGCGCCGTCGGCTTCGGCCGCCCGGCCAAGGAGCTGTTCCTCGGCAGCTCGCTGCTGCAGCGCCTGGCGGCGGCGCCGCCGCCGACCCGCACCCGCATGACGGTGGTGTGGTCGCGGGCCGACGCCCTGGTGCCGGGCGCGCGCCACGCCCGGGTCGAGGGCGTCGAGGAGCTGGTCTACGACGACCTCGGTCACCTGATGCTGCTCACCGACCGCCGCGTCGCCGACGCGATCGTCGCGCGCCTGCGTCGCTGACCGGACGGGTCGCCGCGTCGAGCGGCGCGACCCGGCCGCGTCGGGCCGAGCGGTCAGATCGGAGTCGGGCTCGGGGCTGAACGACCTGCTCACCCTGAGCTCCTCACCGACCGCGGTCGGAGATCGCGGGAAACGAACGGGAAGAAGCCGCGGCTTGTCGGCCTTCGACACGCCCTCGCTTGCGCTCGGGCGGCTCAGGCCGACCGGAAAGGTG
>CAADGB010000025.1 GCA_900696455.1 uncultured delta proteobacterium | reverse complement strand
GCGAGCTGCATCTCTCCGGTCGGCCTGAGCCGCCCGAGCGTGAGCGAGGGCGTGTCGAAGGCCGACAAGCCGCGGCCGTCGCGCGAGTGATGTCGGGCGCTTGCCGGCGCCGTTCGTCAGGAGCCGCGCGAGCACCAGCGAGCGCGTGTCGAAGGGCCCCCGGCCCCCGGCCCCCGGGTCGGGCCCCGCCCCGCCCTACGGCGTCGTGAAGCCGACCAGGGCGTGACCGGCGATCGCGGTCACCGGATCGCTGCCCATCAGCGTCGGCCGGATGAGCGTGGCCTGGATGCGGGTCGCGCCCGAGCTCTGGATGAGCGCCATGTACGCGGCCGGCACGGTGATGGTCTGACCCGCGCCCGCGCCCTGCAGCGCGGCGCAGCGCACCTGCACCCGCTTGGTCGCCGGTGGCGGCATGACGAAGAAGAGCTGGGCGCTGCCGGGGATCGTGCCGTCGGTGGTCACGATGTTCAGGATCGTGCCGCTGGCGCTCCCTGCCGGGCAGCCGGTGGCGCTGCACGCGACGCTGAGCTCCGAGCCGTCGAGCGGGATGTTGTTGAGCTTGCTCGCCTCGGCGGCCTCGACCGTGGGGTCGTCGCCGACGGTGCCGACCCCGGTGGTCATCGTGAAGTCGGCGAAGTGACCGCCGCCGCCCATCGCCAGCGCGAAGCTGGCGGCGTTGTCGTTGTCGAGGAAGCCGGGATCGGTCGCGTTGGGGATGGGGCCGACGCCGGCCAGGTTCACGCGGGTCGCGGTCCCGGGCAGGGTCTCGGCGACGGCGCCCGGGTTGACATAGGTGACGGTGTTGGGGCTGGTGGAGGCCACGATCGGGAAGACGCCGTTGTTGGTGGCGTTGGTCGCGCCGGCGATCGAGAGGTACTTGCCCGCCGTGTTGTTGGCGTTGTACGGGCCGGAGCCGCCCACCGTCAGCGTGGCGGTGCCGCCACCCCCGACGACGACCGTGCCGCCGGTGCCGGCGGTGTTGGTGTGCGGGCAGACGTAGCCGACGCCGGCCTGGTGGGCACAGGTCGGGATGTTGTGCTGGGCCTGACCGCCGGTGAGCGTGAAGGTGACGGTGCCCTCGTCGACGCCGACGGTGGCGGCGGCGGCCTGCGCCGGCGTGTACTCCCACGCCTTGCAACCGAACGGCAGCCCGGGCTGCTCCTCCATCATCGGCGCCGGCACCTGATCGCTGGCCGTGAACACGACGCTGGCCTGGATGCCCTGGCCGAACAGGGTGCCGCTGGTGCCCGGGTTGAGCACCTGGGCCTCGAGCAGCGAGATCGTGCCCGCGTAGGTGACGGGGACGGCGTCGATCTCCGTCGCGTCCGTGGGGTCGCCGTCGATCGGCGAGGCGTCGATGGGCGTGTTGCCGTCGTCATCGCCGCACGCAGCGGCCAGCGCGAGTCCGAGTCCGAGTCCAAGCCAGGCGAGCTTCTTCATGGGTTCTCCTTGCGCGGCAGGCCGCACCACCGTGCGTGACGCTGCTCCCCGCGGACGATCAGCATACGCCCGCGCCCGCACCCGCGAGAAGTTCCTGGCCACGCTCGGTCGCCCACCGTCACCGGCGTGCGCCAGCCCACGCCCGAGGGCGGTGTCAAGTCGATCACCCTGGCGTGCGCCGCGACGAGGAGCCGATGGCGGCTCCGTTCGCGCTTCACCTCGCCTGCTCTCCCCGCGCGGCGCGGCGGCGGCGTCGCCGGCCCGCGCGGACCCAGAAGGCCCGCCTGCCAACGGCGTTGGCGCGGCGGCGACGGCCAACCCCGCGCGAGGACGACGACCCGCGTCGGCCCGCCGCTTGCTTCCTGGCCATCCGTGCCCCACCGCCTCGCCGCTGTCCTCGCCGCCGTCCTGACCTTTGCCAGCTCCTGCAGCGATCCCGGAGACGGCGCGCCCGACGCCATCGGCATCGACACGCGCGTCTTCGCCGAGTCCAGCTCCCCGCCCTACGCCGCCGATCTGATCTTCGTCATCTCCGACGCGCCGTCGATGGCGCCGCACCACGACGCGCTCGTCGGCTTCCTCGGCGACCTCGACGCCTCGCTCGACACGGTCGTGGGCTGGATGCCCAGCCTGCACGTCGGGGTCGTCGGCCCCGGCGACGGCGGCTTCGCGATCACGCCGGTGGTCAGCGGCTGCGCGGCGCCGACCGAGCCGTTCCACTCGGTCATCGGCCTGCCCTGGTTCGTCTGCGACCCCGACGAGGTGCCCTGCTACCGCGCGAGCTACCCCGGCACGCTGGGCGAGGCGGTCGCGTGCGTCGGCGCCCTGCCCCCGACCGGCGCGGCGCAGCCGCCGCTGCTGGCGCGCGCCCTCGACGCCCTCGACGCCACGCCGACCTTCCGCCGCCCCGGCGTGCCGCTGGTCGTGATCGTCGTCAGCGCAGACGACGACGCCTCGCCCGCGGCCCCCGCCGAGCTCGCCGCCCGCCTCGCCGCCCTCGGCGCCGCCACCACCCCGGTCTCCGTGGTCGCGATCACCGGCGACGCCAGCCCCCGCCTCGACGCCGTCCTCGCCGCCCTCCCCCCCCTCAGCGATCGGGTCGACATCGCCGCCGGCGACTGGCGCGAAGCCCTCGCCCCCCTCGTGGTCCGCACCCCCCTCGAGCTGCGCGGCTGCATCGACGAGGACCACCTGCCCGACGGCGATCCCGCCCCCGGCTACCAGCTCACCTGCGTCGGCGAGGACCGCACCATCCCGCCGTGCACGATGGTCACCCCCGACCGCCCCGCCGTCGACACCCCGCTCCCCTGCTATCGCGTCACGCCCGGCGCCTCCGGCAGCGACACCTGCCGCCACCAGCTCGTCGTCGAGTGGCGGAGCGCGTCCCGCCGCCTCGAGGCGTTCCTGCGCTGCGCGGGGACGCCGTGACGTCAGAGGCGCGTCGAGAGCCGCGTCGGGAGCGGGTACGCGAGGTCGAGCTGCGCCTCGGGGCGATGAGAAGCCGGCCAGGCAAGCGCCGCCGCTGGTGTCGCCTGCGGTGCGGAGCGCGGGCACCTGAGCGCCATCACTGGAAGTCGGCGAACGGCGGGATCGAGACACGCAGGTTCGTCACGTCCACGAGCGACAGGAAGTTCGCCTGGCGCATGGCCGCGTCCGCGCCGAAGACCGAGCGGTGGAACGCCGCGACGTCCCGCCACCCTTCCCACAGATCGGTCGGCTGGCTGCCTGTTCGCGCGTCCTCAAAGAGCGACGACGCGATCACGAAGGTCACCACGTCCTGATATGCCGCGATCATGCCTGCGGCATTGACGAGCTTCTGGGCGAGCGGGAGGAAGCGAAACGCCGACGCGACGCGGCCCGAGCCGCTGGCGTTCTGCGCGAGGTCCATGAAGAGGTAGTAGAGGTTGTATCCCTCGCGATAGAGTTCCTCCCAGCTCGTCTCCGCGGCGATGACGTCGACGTTGCGCGTCCTGGGACCGCTCCGCATCTGCGCCGTGACCCAGTCCTTGGCATGTTTGTCGGGGCCCGATACGGTGCCGGATACGGCGAGCTTCTCGACGACGCCGAGCATGTCTGGGGGCGTCGACGCCATCCGGGTGAGCTTCGTCGTCCAGTCGAGGAACGTGTCGCCGGGTCGCACGCCTTCGGCCGTCATCGCGGTCATGAACAGCGTGTAGCCCTGCGCGAACTCGGGATTCACGACGCCGAGGACGTTCTTGTGATACCGGCCGATGACGCCTGGAAGCGCCGCCTTCACCGACAACCACGTGTCGACGACGACCGTGCCGGCGCTCAGGATCTTGCTCGCGCGCACGATGAGGTTCTGAAGCGCCTTGGTCTTGCTTCCAAGCTTCATCGCGTCCATCGCGAGCTGCCGACCGATGGAGTTGCCGATGAGCTTGAACGGCGCGACGACCGCGGCTCGGCCGGCTCGAACGACGAGCCTCCCCACCGTTCCCGTGTGACCCGTGACCTTGTAGAGCGCCGACTTGGTCATCTGGACCGCCTTCTTCGCGGTCGTCGCGTTGAAGTGCTTGGCGAGATTTCGGTAGTCGGGGACGAACTCCACGAAGAGTTCGATCTCGAGCGTGGCGGCGCCAGTGAGGCCAAGCGCGGGCAGCTCCTGCTCGACGCGGAAGCGCTGTCCAGCGGCGGGCAGTTTGATCGACGGCAGGTGGACCGCGACGGGATTGAGACTGAAAGGCTCGAACTCGATGGCCACATGATCCAGGCCGAGGGTGAACGAGAGCTTGTTCTTCGACGCCGTCACCTTGCCGTGCGCGCCGAAGAGCAGATCGTCAACCTGGAGCTGGACTTGCTTCGTCTTGGTGTCCAACGTCAGACGGAACGCCTGCAGGTCCTGGGTCTCGGTCTCGAGCTCGAAGCGGGCCATGCCCTCGAACCGCGCGTAGATCGACCCCAGCGCCGAACGATGGAGCTGTCTCCGGAACGAAACAAGCGCAACGTCTCTCTGGACGATCTGCTTCATCGTGCGTGGAGCTCGTTCAGATCAGGAGCGCGCACCGAAAGCCGAGGTACCAGGAGGGAGGGTTGCTGACCAGAAAGCCCATGCGATGAGTTGCTCGAATCGTCGACGGCCCCAGGGATCCCCAACTGCCGCCGCGCACGACCTTTCCCCTGGGGTCAGGGTCACGACGTACCGATGGAGCCACGGGATCCAGGAAGCTTCCGGCTTCATAGAGCCCATACGAGTCGGCGACCCACTCCTCGACATTGCCCGCCATGTCGAGGACGCCGAAGGGACTCGCGCCTCCTGGGAAGGCACCCACCGGCGCCGTAGCGGCGTAGCCATCGCTGTCGTCGAACAGCGTCTCGGGCACATCGAACTCCAAGCGTTCCTTGAGCGCTCGGCACTCGCTGTCGCACGCGTTCAGTCGCGACGATGAGGGCTCGTCGTTCCCCCACGGGTACAGGCGTCCGTCAGCCCCCCGCGCGGCATACTCCCACTGCGCTTCGGTGGGTAGTGACTTCCCAACGGCCCTGCAGTACGCGACGGCCTGGGCGAAGCTGACGCAGTTGACGGGATGGGCGGTGCGCCCGGGGTGATTGCTGTTGCATAGCTCGGTGAAGCGCTCGCGGTCTCGGCTCGTGAGCTCTGCCCGGCTCGAGTCCTCGAACGTCACTGCCGGCTCACAACTCGTGCAAGCTGCATACGATGATACGGTCACCTCGGTCCGGTCGATGCAGTATGGCGAAAGGCTCACGCGTCGCTCGGTGGGCCGCCAGTTCTCGGACACGGCGTACTCATCAGACCCGCCATCGACTCCCGGTGGTAGTCCCATCGCGAACGTCCCGCCGTCGATCAGGACCATACCTGGAGGGCACGATGAACCACTATCCGTTGCAGAGCCGTCGCGTGGCGCGGCTTGGGTAGGCTTCCTGGACGAGCAACTCGCCAAGACGATCGCGAACGCGATCGTGAGCACGGAGCGACGCGGCATCATCCGTCGATGAGGGGGGGATCGGCTTCGAGGTACACGAGGTTGGTGGGGACCTCCACGACCCAGGGCTCGCCCACGAGTCGCGCGCCGATCGCGTAGCCGATGCCGTCACGGTCGATGCCGCGGTAGGGATCCTGGAGTCGGACCTGCTGCGCGACCTCATCCACGGCGACGATGCGGTACCGCTCGAGGTCGATGAGGATCTCGCGGTCGACATCGGAGGCGATGAAGTCGGTGCCGACGCCGTCGACACGCGCATCACCCGCGCGGACCGTGAGCGTACCGGCGCGCGGCTCGAAGTCGGCGCCCAGTTGCTCCGTCATCTCCTCGATGAGCGAGACGATGGGCAGGTCACCGCCCGGTTCGTCGCAGAGTGGCGCGTCTCGCTCGGTCCAGGGCTCGCCGCCACACTGGATGTAGCTCGCGACCACCGTCTCGAATCCCGGACGAATCGGCACCCACACGCGCGCGTAGCCGGCTTGCAGGAACTGCTCGAACCGCGGATCCTCGTCGCGCCGCTCGACGGCCTCGGCCCAGCGCGGCTTCCTTCCCCAGAAGTACGGGTAGAACAGGTACGTCATGTGGCGCCACTCGAGCGCCTGCTCGAAGAAGCGCACGAACGCGCCCTCGGCAGCGGCATCGACGAGGTCGATCTGGGGGACGTGCAGACGATGATCTGCCCCCATGGCGTCGAACGCGTCGAACTGCTGTCCCGTGAGGATCGAGATCGCGTACTTCTTCAGCTCGCGCCGCTCGATCGATCGGTTCCGTTCCGGGTTCTGTCCGCGGACGGCGAGGATGTCGGCGACCCCTTGGTTGTCACGCGCGGCCTCGTGCTCTTGCCGCGCGGCGGCGTACGCCTCGTGGATCGCGTTGAACGTGTCGAGTTGCCACTGTTCGTATCGGGCGGGAGTGCGCTCGCAGAGCACCGAGTAGTGGACGGCGACGCTCATCGGCAAGGTCGAGTGTCCGGCCACGGAGATCTTGATGGTGTCGCTGGTGCCATCGACAGCAAGGGAGCCCGCGAGACCACCGATCGAGTAGCTCTTGAAGGCGAGCTCGCGCGGGGAGAGCGGGTTGCCCCATTCGATGACCTGTTCGAGATCGGGCCAGGACTCTTCGCCCTGTGCGCGACCGATCTCGTTCTTGTAGTAGCGAAACACCTTCCGATCCGCGACCGTGACGAGCGCGAGGATCAGGTCGTCGTGGCGCACTCCCGACGTGGTCCCGCTGTGCGAGTTGCCACCGGCGATGTTGTAGCTCACCGCGATCGGACGGTAACCCGCAGGGACCTTGAAGCTGTCGTTCGATTCGACGAACACGACGGGCGCCCCGCTCGTGCTGTCGATCTTGTGCTTGAGCACGTCGCAGACCCGCGTGTAGCGCACCGGCGGCGGCGTGACGTTCTTGACGTTGTACCTGGCGACGAAGCAGCCGTAGTTGTCGGGGCCGAGGTCCCCGGGGCGCAGGGGCTGGAAGACTCCATCGCGGCAGAACCCTGGTGGCGTGGGCGCCGTCGCCATTGCCGCGGCGGTGCGCGTGAGCGCGAAGACGTGGAAGGCCGCCGGCTCGGGGACCATGAACTCCAGCATCGCCCTGCGGCCGTAGTTCATGATCTGAACCCGGTATCGCTTGTCGAGCCAGCGATAGACGCCCGTCACGTGTTCTTGCGCACTCGTGTTGTCGAGCTCGTGATCGTTGATGATCTCGACTTCGGCGATGTCGGTGCGGGAACGCCGCGTGAGCACACGCTCGCGGATGCGCCGGAGCGAGCGGCTGATCACGTCGCGGGCGAAGGTCGAAGCAGCGCTGCGCGACTCCTCGGCGCTGGTGCGCACGGCGAACGAGCCGTGCGCCTCGACATCTACCGGGCCGTACGAAGCAGTGACCGTGACGCCGGCCTCGGCGGCCTTGTCCTCTGAGATCACGCGTGCGGTCTCGGTCTGCAGTTCGTACTTGTCGGTGGTCTGGAGGTCATCCTCTACTTCCTCTTCCCGCTCGCGCTCCTCCGTGACGCTGACCTCCGTGCGGTGCAGCTTCCGGTGCTTGCGCGCCTTCCGCTCCCCGCGCAAGGCGTTCTCGACGTGCGCGATCTCGCCCTTGCGATAGCCGAGCAGTTCTTGGCGCACCAGCAAGAGGTCCTGCGTCCCGGCGAGCTCGACCCGGCCGCGAGTGCTGGGGTCGAAGTCGTTCTCGGCCTTCGGTTCTTGGACCTCGATCGACTCGCATGCGCCGCAGCGCGCCGGGAATTGCGCTCGGACGTGGTCGACCACGCGATCGTCGAAACCGGTTGCAAGCGTTTGTGCGAGCGCGAGGAGCCTTCGCTCGAGCGCCGCAACAGCGACGGTGACGTCGACCGCATCGACGGGCAGTTGCAGGTCGCCGAGCACGACACGGCGAGTCTGTTCGGTCAGCTTGCTGAATCGAGCCGCGGGCAAGACCGCGGGCTCGTGTCCAAGCGCTCCGCCCGCCTTCTCGTGCCGGCTGAGCGCGAGGTGATCGGTCAGCGCGCGCGTGAGCTCGAGCGCGGCGCCCTTGGTTCGCTCGATCTCCGTCAAGATCGTCTGAGCTCGCTCCGCTTCCTTGGCGAGCGCGTCGATCCGCTTGCGATACGTCGACCGCTCGGCCTCGATGGCAGGGCCGTTGCCGTCGGGGATAGGGAACACCGCACCGGGCAGGAGGAGCGTGGCGGTGAGCGAGCGGCGAACGCCATGGCGGCCCAGCTTCCCCGGGGGCACTTCGGCCAGTCGCCGCACGAGCGCGAATGCGCGCCTCGCTCGCACGAGTCGACCGCGCCCGCTCGGCGATCGCGGCGTCGCGATCGCCGCGACCGCAAGCGCATCCGACACGAGCGCTTCGTCAGCGACGAACGCCGGATCCGCGACCACCTCGGAGGCATCGCGGCCCAGCACCTCGCGGACGACCTGGCGGCTGCTGGGCTCGTCGACATCGGGCGAGGCGGCGAGCCGGGCGACGAACGCGCCCATCCGTGTGGCAAGACGGTCGAGCTCCGCAGGAAATGACGCACTCCCGCCCACGCGTCTCGCGTAGTGGAGGAATGCCGCGCGGGATGCACCTTGTCGGCGGAGCTCGAGGAGAGCTCGATAGTGCGGATGAGCCTCACCGGGATCGTCGGGCAAGATCCGGATGACGCTGTGGTCAACGGCATCGGGAGGAAGGGGGCGTGGACTGCGGACGACAGAGAAGCGGAGGATCTCTTCGGGCATGGATGCGACGGGCGACTGTTCGGCGTGAACGAGACGCCGGGACCTTACGAAAACGTCGCACTGTCACGCAAGGTCAGGGGACGGATCGATTGCGACGGCAGGTCTCTTCAGGGTGGGAGGGGCGCCGGTCGATGCAGCCCATGTGCCTGACTCGCTCCTCGAGCGGCGGCGCCCCGGAACGGCCTGGACTGGCCCGATATCATGAGGGTCCTCGCGGCGGTCGCGCCGGTGGGCCGCGGCCACCGGCGCCGGAAGCTCCTGGCGCGTGGCGTTGCGCGGACCGGGGCGGCGCGCTATCGACGGTCGGCTCATGAGCGACCCGGACCCGGACCCGGCCCCGCGCGTCTCGGTGGTGGTGCGCTCGTACAACCGGCTGCCGGCGCTGTGCGAGCTCCTCGACGTGCTGCTGGCGCAGGCGCACGACGGATTCGAGGTCATCGTGGTCGAGCAGTCGACCGACGTGCCGGCCGAGGCCGGCGCGCGGCTGGCGGCGCTCGAGGCCGACCGGCGGCTGCGGGTCATCCGCTCGGGCCCGCTGGGCGGGCCGCGGGCGCGCAACACCGGCATGCAGGCGGCGCGGGGCGAGGTCGTGGTGTTCGTCGACGACGACGACGTGCCGGTGGGGCGCGACTTCCTGACCAAGGTCGAGGCGCGCTTCATCGCCGACCCGCGCTGCCTGGGGCTGACCTGCCGCCACTACTGGGGCGACGAGGAGACGATCAGCGGCACCTACCGCTGGCTGGCGCGCAGCCGCTGCATGCGGTTCTCGCGGCTCCTGCGCCTGCCCACGACCTACCCCCGCTACGACCACGCGGTCGACCGCGTCGACTACGTCCACGGCACCGGCGGCGCGTACCGGCGGGCGGTGTTCGAGCGTTTCGGCGGCTGGGACGAGGACACGCCGATCGAGGACGAGACCTCGCTCGGCATCCGGGTGTCGCGCGGGCTCGCCGCCGGCGAGTACCTGTGCTTCGACCCGACCCCGCGCCTGCGCCGGCGCATGGACCTCGGCGGCGGCCTGGCCAAGCGCAAGGCCGGCGCCGCCGGCTTCTACCGCCGGTTCATGACGTTCGTGCACAACATCCTCGGCCGTTACCACCCGACGCGGGTGCGCGCGCTCTACCCGCTGTACGTGCTGGCCGGCTGGTGGTGGACGTGCGCGTGGATCTTCGTCGACTCGCACGCCCACGACACCTGGTGGCGGCGGCTGGCCGGCGCCGCGGCGTTCACGGTGACGCTGCCGTACCACGCCACGCGCCACCTCCTGAAGGCGCCGTTCGGCCGCCGGCCCGGCTCGGGCGAGGCGCTGGCGACCGCCGGGCGCGGCGCCCCCTCCGCCCCCACCGCACCGCGAGGAGCGAGCGCATGACCTACCGCGAGAACGCCCACCTGCCGCCGGAGATCGACCGGTCGATCCTCGTGACCTGCATCAGCGGGTGCGTCTACGGGCTCGATCGCGCCACCGGCGCCTTCCGCTGGGGCGTCGACCTCGACAGCCGCGGCCCGGTGTCGATCGGCTTCCGGCACGACGTGCTGGTGGTGAGCGCCAGCCTCCACGAGCTCACCCGCCTCGACTACGCGACCGGCGCGGTGATCTGGAAGGCGCCGACCACCGGCGCCGGGCGGGCGACGATCGTCGTCGAGTCGGACTGCATCGTGTGCGCGAAGGGCCGGTACGTCGACTGCTTCGAGCTCGACGGTCGGCCCCGATGGTCCCAGACGGTGCAGGGCCACGGCGAGGGGGCGATCGCGCTCGCCTTCCCCGGCAACGTCGTGCAGGCCGACGGCGCGTGGGAGAAGCCGCGGCGGATCGAGCCCTGAGCGCCGGCCCCCGGGCGACCGCCGGTTGCCGCCCGGGGGGCGGGCGTGGTACGAGCCGGAACGATGCGCGCGAGCTGCGAGGCGAAGCCGTGAAGGTCCTGGTCGCCGGCGGGCGCGGGTTCATCGGTCGCGAGGTGGTGGCGGCGCTGGGCGCGGCCGGCCACGAGGCGGTGGCGAGCGGGCGCGGCGACACCGCGACCCTGGCCGCGCAGCCGGGCTGGGACGCCCTGGTGTGGGCCGCGGGCGGCCGGCCGGTGTCGGCCGAGCAGTGCGTGGCCGATCACGCCCACGCCGCGGCGAAGACCGCGCGGGCGATGCCCGGGCTGCGCCGGGTCGTGTACCTGTCGTCGGCCGAGGTCTACGGGCTGCAGGACGTGCCGTTCCGCGAGGACGCGCCGCTCCTGGGCGCGTCGCCCCTGGGCCAGGCCAAGGTCGCTGGCGAGCACGCGATCGCGGCGGCGGCGCCCGAGGCGCGCGTCGTGATCCTGCGGCCGTGCTGGGTCTACGGGCCGGGCCTGGCGCCGTCGACGTTCCTGCCGACGCTGGTGGCCAGCCTGCACAAGCGGCGGCGCTACGCGATGACGCCCGGCCAGCAGACCCGCGACCTGGTGTACGTCGACGACGTGGTGCGCGCGGTGACGCGGGCGCTGGCCGACGACGCGCCGCCCGGCGCGTACAACATCGGCACCGGCGTCGAGACCAGCGTGCTCGACATGGCGCTGGGCATCGCCCGCCGCGTGCGGCCCGACGCGATCGCGTTGCTCGACGTGGGGGCGCGGCCGTACCGCGAGGGCGAGGCGTTCCGGGTGGCGATCGACGTCGCGAAGGCGCGCGCGCAGCTCGGCTTCACCGCCGAGATCGGGCTGGAGGACGGGCTGACGCGCATGGTGGACGCGCTGACGCGCACGTGACGCGGTGCGGGCGACAGGGATGACGGGGCCCGCGGGCGTGGCCGCGGGTGACCGGAAGCTGACAGGCGACGGGAAGCTGACATGAGCGAGCGCGCCCGCGTCGGCTTCATCCGCCACAACTTCCTGCCGCCGTCGGAGACGTTCATCTACACGAGCATGAACGCGCTGGCCGACGCCGGCTTCGACGTGACCGCGTTCGCGCTGCGCCGCCGCAGCGCCGCGAAGTTCCCGAGCGAGCGGGTGACCTCGCTCGACGCGGTGCGCGGCGGCGCGCTGAGCGCGGCGCTGTACCGCGCCACGACGTGGTCGCCGCGCTTCTTCGCCTGGGCACGCGACGTGCATCTCCTGCACGCGCACATGGGCTACACCGGCGTCCACGGCCTGTACGCGGCGCGGCGGCTCGGCAAGCCGCTGGTGACCAGCTTCTACGGCCAGGACGGCACGCTCCACCGCTCGTGGAAGCGCCTCGATCCGACCTACTGGCACTACGCGCTGCGCCGGCGCGCGCTGTTCGCCCGCGGCGACCGCTTCTGCGTGCTGTCGGCCCACATGCGCGCGGCGCTGGTCGAGCAGGGCTGCCCCGAGGCCAAGCTGCGGGTGGTGCGGCTCGGCGTCGACCTGTCGCGCTTCGCCGGCGAGCGCGCGCCGCGCGGCGGCGGCCCGACGACCGTGCTCATGGTCGGCCGCGAGGTCGAGAAGAAGGGCTTCGACGACGGCCTGCGCGCGTGCGCGGCGGCGCGCGCCCTCGGCGCCGACCTGCGCGTGGTCGTCCTCGGCACCGGCGACGCCGGCCTGCCGGCCCTGCAGCGCCTGGCCGCCGAGCTGTCGCTCGACGTGGCGTGGCCCGATCCGGCGACGCGGGTGGCGGCGGCCATGGCCGAGGCCGACGTGCTCCTGGTCCCCAGCCGCACCGCGCGCAACGGCGATCAGGAGGGCACGCCCACGGTCATCTGCGAGGGCTCGGCCGCCGCCCTGCCGGTGGTGGCGACCCGCCACGCCGGCATCCCCGAGCAGGTCGAGCACGCGGGCACCGGGCTCCTCGCCGACGAGCGCGACGTCGACGGCCTGGCCGCCCACCTGGCGCGGCTGGCCGCCCACCCCGACGAGCGCGCCGCGATGGGCGCCGCCGGCCGGGCCAAGATGCACGCCGAGTACTCGGTCGCCGCCCACGTCCGCGACCTTTCCGCGGTGTACCGGGAGCTGCTATGAAGCCCTGTCCACGAGAGGTCCACGCATGAGCATCCCGGTCGTCATCCTGTGCGGCGGGCACGGCACGCGCTTCCGCGAGCAGACGGAGAACAAGCCCAAGCCGATGATCGAGGTCGTCGGTCGGCCCATCCTCTGGCACATCATGTCGTTCTACGCCGGCCACGGCTTCAAGGACTTCGTCCTGTGCCTGGGCTACAAGGCCGAGGCGGTCAAGCGCTACTTCCTCGACTTCGCGGCGATGGAGTCGGACTTCACCGTCGACCTGTCGGCGCCGGGCCGGGTGCAGTACCACGGCGCCTCGACCCGCGACTGGCGGGTCACCTGCGTCGACACCGGCCTCGAGACCATGACCGGCGCCCGCCTCAAGCGGGTCGAGCGCTTCCTCGAGGGTGACCACTTCCTGCTCACCTACGGCGACGGCCTGTCCGACGTCGACGTGCCGGCGACGCTCGCCTTCCACCGCGCCCACGGCAAGGCGGCGACGGTCACCGGCGTCAGCCCGCCCAGCCGCTTCGGCGAGCTGGTGCTCGACGGCCAGCGGGTGCAGAAGTTCAGCGAGAAGCCGCAGGTCGAGGGCGGCTACATCAACGGCGGCTTCTTCGTGTTCTCGCGCGACTTCCTGCGCTACGTGAAGGACGACCCGACGATGATGCTCGAGCGCGAGCCGCTCGAGCGCTGCGCCGCCGACGGCGAGCTCATGGTGTACCCGCACCAGGGCTTCTGGCAGTGCATGGACACGTACCGCGACCTCGTCCGTCTCGAGGAGCACTGGAACGACGGCAACCCGCCGTGGAGGACCTGGTAGATGGGCTTCTGGACCGACCGATCCGTCTTCGTCACCGGCGCCACCGGCCTTTTGGGCTCGCACCTCACCCGCGAGCTGGTCGAGCGCGGCGCCGACGTCGTGTGCCTGGTGCGCGACTCGGTGGCGCGCAGCCACTTCTACAACCTCGGCCTCGACCGCAAGGTGGCGATGGTGCGCGGCCAGCTCGAGGACTACCCGCTCCTCGAGCGCGCGATCAACGAGTACGAGTGCGAGGCGGTCTTCCACCTCGGCGCCCAGACCATCGTCGGCACCGCCAACCGCAACCCGCTGGCCACGTTCGAGGCCAACGTCCGCGGCTCGTACAACCTGCTCGAGGCCTGCCGCCGCAACGGCAAGAAGGTCAAGCGGGTGGTGGTGGCCAGCTCCGACAAGGCCTACGGCGCCCAGCCCCGGCTGCCGTACGACGAGGACTCGCCGCTCACCGGCCGCTTCCCCTACGACTGCTCCAAGAGCTGCACCGACCTCATCGCCCAGAGCTACTTCCACGCCTACCAGGTGCCGGTCTGCGTCACCCGCTGCGGCAACCTGTACGGCGCCGGCGACCTCAACTGGAACCGCCTGGTGCCGGGCACGATCCGCTCGGCCCTGCGCGGCGAGCGGCCGCTGGTCCGCAGCGACGGCACGTTCGTCCGCGACTACTTCTACGTCGAGGACGCGGTGGCGGCGTACCTCGAGCTGGCCGAGAACATGGACCGCCCCGAGATCGCCGGCGAGGCGTTCAACTTCAGCGACGACAAGCCGCTGTCGGTGCTGCAGATGGTCGACGTCATCCTCGACGCCTGCGGCCGCAAGGACCTCGAGCCCGTGATCCTGGGCGAGGCCTCCAACGAGATCCCCGAGCAGTTCCTGTCGAGCGCCAAGGCCCACCGCCTCCTCGGCGGCTGGAAGCCGCGCTTCGGCATGAAGGAGGCGCTGCCCCGCGCCGTCGCCTGGTACCGCGGGCTCCTCGGTCTCTGATGCCGGCGGGCGCGGGCGGCCCAGGCGCGGCCGGCGCGGGCCCGGCGCGCGCGACCGGCGGCGACGCCTCCGCCGCAGGCCCGGCGAG
>CAADGB010000024.1 GCA_900696455.1 uncultured delta proteobacterium | reverse complement strand
TCGGCGCCGCCGCGGCCAGCCGCTTCGGCTCGCTCGCCCGGGCCCTCGGCCAGGCCAAGCTCGCGCGCTGGCCTCGCCGGCTGCACCGGCCGCTGCCCGGGCGCGATGACGTCGTGCGCCTGCTCCGGCTCCGCCGCGCCCGCGGCGACGCCCTCACGATGGCGGCGACCCGTCGCGACGAGCTGCGGGTGGTCAAGGCCGCGCTCGCGCACTTCGGCACCTGGCGCGCCGCCCTGGCCGCGGCCGGGCTGGGGGGCGGTGCCCCCGCAACCTGAGGGCCGGATCGATCGCGCCTGGTTGCAGGTCGGGGAGGGACGCGAGGCGCCGGCCGTATGCTGGTCGAACGATGACGAGGTCATCTCGAGCTCGAGCCCCGCGCGGGGCGAGCGGTGCGCGCGCGCCGAGCGGCCCACACGGCACGAACGCGCTCACCGGCGCATCGCGGTACCGCGCCGCGGCGCCGTCGCGCATCACGCACCTTCGGATCCGCGGCACCGGGCTGCACGTCGAGCTCCCCGCCGTGGCCGCCTACACCCTCGGCCGCGAGCCGGCGCCCGGCGATCCGCCCGCGCCGCGCGCCGACGTCCGCCTGCCGAGCCCGCGCACCGGCATGTCGCTCGTCCACGCACGCCTCGAGTGGCGCAAGGATCTGCTCTGGTGTCAGGACGCCGGCTCGACCAACGGCACCCACGCCGATCACGTCGCGCGCCACGACTGGTTCACGATCACGAGCGGGATGCGCCTCGACCTCGGCGACACCTCGGTCCTCGCCATGGACTGGCGCCTCGCCGAGCTGGTCGAGCCCCTGGCCTGGTGCCTGGGCCTCGACGCCCACGACCGCGTCGACCGCGCGCTCACCCTGCTCCAGAAGGAGGGCCCGCTCCTCCTCCTGGGGCCGCGCGACAGCGACCAGGAGTGGCTCGCGCGCCGGATCCACGCCGCGTCGCCCCGGCGCGACCAGCCCTTCACCGCGATCACGCACCGGCTCGGCAAGGACGCCGAGGCCGAGCTCGACGGCGCGGGCTTCGGCACGGTCTTCGTCGACCTGGCGGCGGCCGGCAAGGTGACGGCGCGCTTCGCGAGCAAGCTCTTCGAGGGCGACGGGACCGTGCTCGCCCGCCGGCCGATCGTGGCCGCGGTCGACCACGCGACGAG
Organism: uncultured delta proteobacterium; assembly: GCA_900696455.1. Taxonomy (GTDB): domain Bacteria; phylum Myxococcota_A; class Polyangia; order Haliangiales; family Haliangiaceae; genus UBA2376. The sequence continues at coordinate 25,789 of CAADGB010000024.1, read as the reverse complement.
CCATCGCGCCTTCTACCAGCTCGGCCAGGGCCACGCCCTGGAGCTGCCGGGCCTGACCGCGCGCCACGACGAGATCGTGCGCCTGTGCGACCGCCTGATGCGCGAGGCCGGCTCCGCCGTCCGCGTCCGCGACCTGGGCGAGCCGTGGGCCGCTCGCCTCGCGAGCCACCCGTTCGCGACCCTGGGCGAGGTGCGCGAGGCGGCCGAGCGCGTCCGCGCGTGGCTCGAGACCCGGAACCGCAGCGAGGGCGCGCGCCGCGTCGGGACGAGCCGGCAGGCGTTCACCAAGTACCTCGAGCGCCTGCTCGGCCGCGACTACTTCGCCGACCAGGACGAGCCCCAGCCGCGGCCGGGCGGCGGGGGTGGCGCGAGCCGCGGCGGTGGCAGCGCGAGCGACGACGGCACCACGAGCGACGACCGGAGACGAGGAGGACGGCGATGATCACGGCGGAGAACCGCACGACGATCGAAGATCTGCAGGCGTACGGCGACGTGCACGAGATGGCTCGAACCCTGGCCTACGCCGAGCTCCGCGCGGTCATGGTGGCCCGCGTGGACGGCCGGCGGCGCGCGCCCACCGACCTCGTCCGGACCGCCATCGACGTCGTGCTCGGGCCTGGCAAGCCAGCCTGGCACTGGGCCGCCCCCTCGTTCGGCGCGCACCTCCGCGAGGTGATCCGCGCCGAGACCAGCCTCGCCGTGCTGCGGTCGTCCCTCGACGCGGCGATCGTGGCGCGCGAGCGCGGCGCGCCGCCGCCCCCGGCCGTGGACACCCGCGCGCTCGACGCCACGTTCCACCTGGCCGGCGAGCTGGCCGGCAGGGTGCGCGGCCTCGATCCGCGCGCGCTCGCGACGGCCGGCGCCCTCTGCGACCACGCCTGCCGCAAGGCCGCGCGACGGATGATGGACACCCCGGCCGAGTGAGGCGGAGTGAGGCGGCATGCCCACCCCGGACCCCGATCTCGATGACGCCGCGCTCGCGCGCCTCGGCCACCACGAGCTGAGCGCGATCCTGGCGTCGCTCTACGCCCGCCTCGGCGAGGCGCCGCTCACCGCGAGCTCCGTCCGCGCGTCGACCGCGGACGAGCTGCGCTCGCGGCTCCGCGCGGTCCGCCACCGCCTCGCGTGGCGCGTCGAGCCCGCCGGGGGCCCGGGCCCGGGCCCCGGTAGGCCCGCAGGCGTGGCGGGACCGCCGGGGGCGGGGCCGCGACCAGGGACGGGATCCGGGCCACGGCCCGACGCGCCCGAACCCGACCCGGGACCTGGCGCACCGCCGCTCGTCCCCCGCCGCCGCATCGTCGTCGTGGTCACGGTCGACGACTCGCTGGTGGAGCAGGCGCGTCAGCTCGGCCGCGGGCTCGGCCTCGTGGTCGTCCGCGCCGACTCGGCCGCCGACCTCCGGATCCTGATCGCGAGCGTCACGCCAGCGTGCGTGCTCCTCGACGAACGCGGCCCGCCGATCGACGCGGCGGTCCGCCAGGAGCTGCTCCGCCGCGCCCTGCCGCTCCGCGTGGGCGCGAGCGCGGAGGAGTGTCTCGCCAACGTGGCGGAGAGCTGGAAGTGACATGGACGCCGAGCAGGTTCCGACGGCCGCCGACCGTCGTCGGCGGAGACGCAACGCTCCTCGAAGGTCTCCAGGGTCAAGTCCGGCTGCTTCAACGTGGCTGCCGGCCGTCGTCGGCGGGGATGGGCGGGGCCGGGTCCGTGCTGCGCGTGGCGGTGGTGCTTGAACGTGGCCGCCGACCGTCGTCGGCCGAGACTTCGCCGCCGCGGGCAAGCGCATCGGCATCGACCACCTGCTTCAACGTGGCCGCCGACCGTCGTCGGCGGAGACGGCGCGGGCGGCGGCGCGGGCGGCGACGGCGGCCTGCCAGCTTCAACGTGGCCGCCGACCGTCGTCGGCGGAGACACTACGACGCGCCGGAAGGGAGCCGGCAGGGATGAGGCTTCAACGTGGCCGCCGACCGTCGTCGGCGGAGACCGGTCGTCGCGTACCCCCGCGACCTCCGCATGCGCAGGCTTCAACGTGGCCGCCGACCGTCGTCGGCGGAGACGCGCGCCGCGCAGACCGTTCCGCACACTCCGCGCCGTGGCTTCAACGTGGCCGCCGACCGTCGTCGGCGGAGACCCGCCGAGGCGAAGGTCGCCGAGTCGGCCAAGCTGCAGCTTCAACGTGGCCGCCGACCGTCGTCGGCGGAGACGCGCGTGTTCGTCGCCGGCGGCGCCGCGGGGACGGCGCTTCAACGTGGCCGCCGACCGTCGTCGGCGGAGACTCGTCGGAGTAGCCTTCCAGCCCCTCCAGGCCGCTATCGCTTCAACGTGGCCGCCGACCGTCGTCGGCGGAGACGTCCACAAGCGCGACGTGCTGTACACCTCCGCGTCCGCTTCAACGTGGCCGCCGACCGTCGTCGGCGGAGACCAACACGGATCCCGCCGCGACCCTGACGATCGCCCACCGCTTCAACGTGGCCGCCGACCGTCGTCGGCGGAGACCATCGATCCGTTGGCCGCGGTCGCGCCAAGCGACTGCTGCTTCAACGTGGCCGCCGACCGTCGTCGGCGGAGACCGTCGGCGACGCTCTCTCGAGCTCGCCAGCGATCGCGCTTCAACGTGGCCGCCGACCGTCGTCGGCGGAGACGCGGACGCCAACCTCGCGGGCGCCGACCTCGCGCGCGCGCTTCAACGTGGCCGCCGACCGTCGTCGGCGGAGACCGGCGCGTCGCGCCGCTAGGAGTGCCGCGTGATGAGGCGCGTCAACGTGGCCGCCGACCGTCGTCGGCGGAGACGGCCGTCGAACATGACCGCGTACCAGGTCAGGGTGCCGACGCTTCAACGTGGCCGCCGACCGTCGTCGGCGGAGACGTGGAGCGCCTGGAAGAGCGGACAGTACGCCGAGGAGCTTCAACGTGGCCGCCGACCGTCGTCGGCGGAGACGCGCCAGGGACGGCGTGCTCTTCGAGTTCAACCCCGAGGAGCTTCAACGTGGCCGCCGACCGTCGTCGGCGGAGACCCAACGGGGGCGGGCCACGCCCTCACGTCAAGGACAGGCTTCAACGTGGCCGCCGACCGTCGTCGGCGGAGACCACCCACAACTCTCGCGCGCGCGGCGGGAAGCCGAAGAGGCTTCAACGTGGCCGCCGACCGTCGTCGGCGGAGACCCGGCGAGCAACTGGTCCTCCACCCGGACACGCTGCCGCTTCAACGTGGCCGCCGACCGTCGTCGGCGGAGACGTCGCGCGCCGGCGTCCTCGCTCGCCGCATTCCTCGGCTTCAACGTGGCCGCCGACCGTCGTCGGCGGAGACGTGCTGACCGACGACACGGAGCGAAGCGTTGCGCTTCCGCTTCAACGTGGCCGCCGACCGTCGTCGGCGGAGACGTCTGAACCCGGAGCCCTGACGCATGGCGATCTTCCAGCTTCAACGTGGCCGCCGACCGTCGTCGGCGGAGACCCGTCCATCGCCGCACATGACCGATGACCAACCGATGCTTCAACGTGGCCGCCGACCGTCGTCGGCGGAGACATCCCGGCGGCGCCCTGGCGGCGCGCGCGCTCGGCCATGCTTCAACGTGGCCGCCGACCGTCGTCGGCGGAGACAGGTCGTGCCCCGGATCGTCGTGTAGAGCGAGTTGACGCGCTTCAACGTGGCCGCCGACCGTCGTCGGCGGAGACACGTGCCGGTGGTGCCTCTCGTGCCGACGGATGCGCGCTTCAACGTGGCCGCCGACCGTCGTCGGCGGAGACTGCCGGTGTGCGAAATGCGGACGTCGCAGTAGCAGGGGCTTCAACGTGGCCGCCGACCGTCGTCGGCGGAGACGTCCGTCGTCCGCAAGACCGACCCGCGCTACGCGGTCGCCAAGCTTCAACGTGGCCGCCGACCGTCGTCGGCGGAGACTCGACGCGCCGCTCGTGATCGGCTCGTGGTCGGTGGCGCTTCAACGTGGCCGCCGACCGTCGTCGGCGGAGACCCGACTCGCGGAGTCGATCGTTGCTCGATACGTCGAGAGCTTCAACGTGGCCGCCGACCGTCGTCGGCGGAGACATGCCAGGACGTGCGCACGGTCGGGCGCTTGATCTGCTTCAACGTGGCCGCCGACCGTCGTCGGCGGAGACGCTCGGCGCCACGTCGTGGCGACCGGCGCGCGACGCGCTTCAACGTGGCCGCCGACCGTCGTCGGCGGAGACGCCCGACGGCGGCGACGCGACACTCGTGCAACCGAGGCTTCAACGTGGCCGCCGACCGTCGTCGGCGGAGACCCGACGAGATCGCCAGCGGTGCGCCGGCCGAGGAGGCGCTTCAACGTGGCCGCCGACCGTCGTCGGCGGAGACCGCCGCGCTCGTGAAGCGCCTGCTCGCCGACCTCGGCATGCTTCAACGTGGCCGCCGACCGTCGTCGGCGGAGACCTCGACCGCCTCGAACGCCACGTCCACCACATGCAGCTTCAACGTGGCCGCCGACCGTCGTCGGCGGAGACTGGCGTAGGTCGCCATGTTCGGAATGTTGTAGACGCCGCTTCAACGTGGCCGCCGACCGTCGTCGGCGGAGACGACGCCGCGCCGACGCGCAAGATCGGCGTCCCGACGCCGCTTCAACGTGGCCGCCGACCGTCGTCGGCGGAGACCGGCGTTCGCGCTCGGGCAGATCGCCGACGGGATCTCGCTTCAACGTGGCCGCCGACCGTCGTCGGCGGAGACCGTCCCACGCGCGCGGCAGCCCCATGAGCCAACGGGCTTCAACGTGGCCGCCGACCGTCGTCGGCGGAGACACGTTATGGCGCAGGACGAGATCATGCCCTACGTTCGCTTCAACGTGGCCGCCGACCGTCGTCGGCGGAGACCCAGCTCTTGCCCGACCGGCGGCCGCCGAGGAAGAGGGAGCTTCAACGTGGCCGCCGACCGTCGTCGGCGGAGACGCACCAAACACCAGCGCAGGATCCTCGCAGTCCGTGCTTCAACGTGGCCGCCGACCGTCGTCGGCGGAGACGCGAGTTGCCCCAGGACGACTCACCGCCGACGCGCGCTTCACCGTGGCCGCCGACCGTCGTCGGCGGAGACGGACATCACCGCGCCGCACCCGTTCGAGTGGGATCCGCTTCAACGTGGCCGCCGACCGTCGTCGGCGGAGACGAACGCCCCCTGTGCCGTGTACCTGCATCGGTGTACTGGCGCTTCAACGTGGCCGCCGACCGTCGTCGGCGGAGACTGACGGCCCCGACGAGCGGGCGCCTCGCCCACGCGATGCTTCAACGTGGCCGCCGACCGTCGTCGGCGGAGACGCGCCTGCGCGCGCTCGAGGCCAGGGCGCGGGAGGAGGAGCTTCAACGTGGCCGCCGACCGTCGTCGGCGGAGACGCCGGAATCCTCCGGAGGGCTGGTATTGGCGCGGCGCTTCAACGTGGCCGCCGACCGTCGTCGGCGGAGACAACACCAGCCGAGGCCGCGCTGTCAAGGCGTGGCGCGCGCTTCAACGTGGCCGCCGACCGTCGTCGGCGGAGACCGGACGTGGCCGACGCGCCGGTGCGGCCGGAGATCCCGCTTCAACGTGGCCGCCGACCGTCGTCGGCGGAGACCCGGAACTCCCAGCACGAGTCACAGCCGCAGCGAAACGTGCTTCACCGTGGCCGCCGACCGTCGTCGGCGGAGACGAAGGACAGCGACCGCAACCCGGAGATCACCGAGCGCGTGCTTCAACGTGGCCGCCGACCGTCGTCGGCGGAGACTTCGAGTCTGCCAAAGCGTGCATCGAGGCAACACCAGGCTTCAACGTGGCCGCCGACCGTCGTCGGCGGAGACCTCGAGGACCGCGAGATCAAGCGCGGCGAGTTCGACCTGCTTCAACGTGGCCGCCGACCGTCGTCGGCGGAGACTCCAGACTGGAGAGAGCAAGACCCCTGTCGGGGTCTCTCGCTTCAACGTGGCCGCCGACCGTCGTCGGCGGAGACCCTCACCCGCACGTTCTACCTCGTCCGCCGCTGGGGATCGCTTCAACGTGGCCGCCGACCGTCGTCGGCGGAGACCGCTGCGCGATCCACGGCGCGGCGAAGAAGAAGAGCGGGCTTCAACGTGGCCGCCGACCGTCGTCGGCGGAGACTGGTGAGACTCACTATGGCGTTATCGCGCGCGCTAATGCTTCAACGTGGTCGGCGGAGACGACGTCGTACTGGGTCGCCCGATAGGCCAGCGTCCGCGAGCTTCAACGTGGCCGCCGACCGTCGTCGGCGGAGACGCAACGTCGTCCTCGGGCCCGACGGGAGACCTATCCGGCTTCAACGTGGCCGCCGACCGTCGTCGGCGGAGACTCCAGCCAGTCGCGGCCCCGTGGCGGGCGCTGGCAAGAGCTTCAACGTGGCCGCCGACCGTCGTCGGCGGAGACTCCGCGGCCGTCGCCCGCCGTGCCCGCCGTGGGCGAGGTGCTTCAACGTGGCCGCCGACCGTCGTCGGCGGAGACCTCGGCGAAGACCTCGCCCTGGCCGGCGTCGCGGAAGAGGCTTCAACGTGGCCGCCGACCGTCGTCGGCGGAGACCAGCTCGTGATCGCCACCAGCTACGACAAGGGCTCGACGCTTCAACGTGGCCGCCGACCGTCGTCGGCGGAGACGCTCGCCGGTCGTCACCACGGGCATGTGTCCGACGGTGCTTCAACGTGGCCGCCGACCGTCGTCGGCGGAGACGCCATCCTCGGCGACCACGCGACGCGCCTCGTGAACGCGCTTCAACGTGGCCGCCGACCGTCGTCGGCGGAGACGACCGCGAGCACCCGTGGGCGCCGTTCGCCCAGGAGTCGCTTCAACGTGGCCGCCGACCGTCGTCGGCGGAGACGTCGATCGAATCGCTGGCGGGAACGGACTCCGTGGTGCTGCGCTTCAACGTGGCCGCCGACCGTCGTCGGCGGAGACTTCGTCAAGGCTCTCTCCGGGGCGTCGTGGCACGAGGCTTCAACGTGGCCGCCGACCGTCGTCGGCGGAGACCAGCGCTGACTTCCAGCACTGACTCTAAGCTCGAGGAGCTTCAACGTGGCCGCCGACCGTCGTCGGCGGAGACTACTTGCCCGAGCCGACGCGCGGCAGCCGCGACGAGCGCTTCAACGTGGCCGCCGACCGTCGTCGGCGGAGACCGCTACCGCGATGCGAAAGATCTTCCTCAAGGTCGTGCTTCAACGTGGCCGCCGACCGTCGTCGGCGGAGACAGCCTGACGAAGTCGACGCACCGGCCGCTGGCGTCGCTTCAACGTGGCCGCCGACCGTCGTCGGCGGAGACCTACCGCGGGACCGTCCACCTCGACCCCGGCCCCGGGCTTCAACGTGGCCGCCGACCGTCGTCGGCGGAGACGTCGACGACCACGTCTTCGCCGAGGCCGACCGCGAGGCTTCAACGTGGCCGCCGACCGTCGTCGGCGGAGACGCACGTTCTCGGCGACGGTGCCTTCGAGCGGCTTGCGGCTTCAACGTGGCCGCCGACCGTCGTCGGCGGAGACTCCCCTGCACGGCGCGCGACACGCCGAAACCGACGAGCGCTTCAACGTGGCCGCCGACCGTCGTCGGCGGAGACCGGCTACAATCGGGGCGGCACGGTCGTTGACTATGTGCTTCAACGTGGCCGCCGACCGTCGTCGGCGGAGACTCGGCGAAGACCTCGCCCTGGCCGGCGTCGCGGAAGAGGCTTCAACGTGGCCGCCGACCGTCGTCGGCGGAGACGCGGTAATCGCCTTGCTTCTTCGGCTCGTACAAGATTCTTGCTTCAACGTGGCCGCCGACCGTCGTCGGCGGAGACGGTCCACGCGACAACCGTTAGGCGATTACGAACGTAAGGTGCTTCAACGTGGCCGCCGACCGTCGTCGGCGGAGACGATCGACGCGCTCGAGGCCGCGGCGCTCGCCGGGCGTGCTTCCACGTGGCCGCCGACCGTCGTCGGCGGAGACGCGCGCACCATGACGCGGGTGAGGGTGCCGGACGTGCCGCTTCAACGTGGCCGCCGACCGTCGTCGGCGGAGACTACAACGGCCTCGCCGGCAAGGCAGCGGGCCCGGTGTGGCTTCAACGTGGCCGCCGACCGTCGTCGGCGGAGACTCGGCGAGCGCGAGAGCGTCGGTGTAGGCGTTGAGCTCGGCTTCAACGTGGCCGCCGACCGTCGTCGGCGGAGACCTCGAGCTCGACCTGCTCGCGTACGAGCAGGAGACCGGGCTTCAACGTGGCCGCCGACCGTCGTCGGCGGAGACGGCGAGCGTGCTGCGCGCGCCGCCGAGACCGTGCGCCGGCTTCAACGTGGCCGCCGACCGTCGTCGGCGGAGACAGGCGCAGGGGATGAGCGCGACGCCAGGCGCGAGCGCGCTTCAACGTGGCCGCCGACCGTCGTCGGCGGAGACAGCCCGACTGGACGGCGTCCACGCCGCTCTCGCTCGAGGCTTCAACGTGGCCGCCGACCGTCGTCGGCGGAGACCGACGGTCCTGTCATGCGAGGTCGCAGACCTCATCGGGCTTCAACGTGGCCGCCGACCGTCGTCGGCGGAGACCATCGCTCGTCAGGTTCCAGCGCGCGAGTTCGGCGAGGCTTCAACGTGGCCGCCGACCGTCGTCGGCGGAGACAAGTCGACACCGAGGGCCGCCGAGTCGCCGACGGTTTTGCTTCAACGTGGCCGCCGACCGTCGTCGGCGGAGACCGAGCTTGCCCGTCTTCGGAGCGCTCTGGTCTTTCTTGCTTCAACGTGGCCGCCGACCGTCGTCGGCGGAGACCAGGCCAAGCGCGGTCCCAAGGGGCCGCGCAAGCCGCTTCAACGTGGCCGCCGACCGTCGTCGGCGGAGACCCGCCGGCACCAGGCCCTGCGCGCCCGACACGAAGTCGCTTCAACGTGGCCGCCGACCGTCGTCGGCGGAGACCCCCGGCTACAATCGGGGCGGCTCGGTCGTGGACTGGGTGCTTCAACGTGGCCGCCGACCGTCGTCGGCGGAGACATGTCAAGCCACGTCGCATGAATCAGCGTAGGAACGCTTCAACGTGGCCGCCGACCGTCGTCGGCGGAGACCCACCGCCGCCGGCCGTGACGGCTCCGGACAGCTCGCTTCAACGTGGCCGCCGACCGTCGTCGGCGGAGACCGGCTACAATCGGGGCGGCACGGTCGCCGACTGGGTGCTTCAACGTGGCCGCCGACCGTCGTCGGCGGAGACGAACCTGCTCGCCTGCATCCTGTCGGGCGGCGTCAAGGTGCTTCAACGTGGCCGCCGACCGTCGTCGGCGGAGACCGGGAAACTCTGAAGTGTCACGACAGAATTGTCAAGACGCTTCAACGTGGCCGCCGACCGTCGTCGGCGGAGACTCACGGCCGGCGTCGCGGTCGGCATCGCCTCGCTCAAGCTTCAACGTGGCCGCCGACCGTCGTCGGCGGAGACGGGCGGCGGCACCATCGCGAACGCCCGTCGAATGGTCGGGCTTCAACGTGGCCGCCGACCGTCGTCGGCGGAGACGCTGCTGCCGGCTTCCTCGTCGGCGCCGGGCGGGTTGAGGCTTCAACGTGGCCGCCGACCGTCGTCGGCGGAGACACGAACTGCGCGCGATGCAGGTGAGGACATGAGGACGCTTCAACGTGGCCGCCGACCGTCGTCGGCGGAGACCCCTGGTACACCGTGTTGACCGCGCCACGAAGGCCGGTGCTTCAACGTGGCCGCCGACCGTCGTCGGCGGAGACGTGGGAGCTGGCAAGACGCTCGCGAGCCTGCTCATGGCTTCAACGTGGCCGCCGACCGTCGTCGGCGGAGACACCGTGGCGCCGCCGGTGCCGGCCTACACCAGCGTGCTGCTTCAACGTGGCCGCCGACCGTCGTCGGCGGAGACCGACGAGCTGCGCGCGACGTGGGGCGCGAGCTTCGAGGCGCTTCAACGTGGCCGCCGACCGTCGTCGGCGGAGACGGTAGTCGCCCACCCGGACCTGCGCGCCCCAGACGTAGCTTCAACGTGGCCGCCGACCGTCGTCGGCGGAGACGTTCCTCCAGCGCCAGGAGCAGGGCGGCCGGCGGTGTTGCTTCAACGTGGCCGCCGACCGTCGTCGGCGGAGACTCTTCTCCATGAGCGGCTTACCGGTGTCGCTGAGGACGCGCTTCAACGTGGCCGCCGACCGTCGTCGGCGGAGACCACGGCGACGTGCGAACGAGCGCATGGTCCTGGTCGGTGCTTCAACGTGGCCGCCGACCGTCGTCGGCGGAGACGCGCCATCACGCACACCGGCACGAACAACGTGCTCGGCGGCTTCAACGTGGCCGCCGACCGTCGTCGGCGGAGACCGAGCTACGCCAATTGTCCGCTCGAACAAACTCCAGCTTCAACGTGGCCGCCGACCGTCGTCGGCGGAGACAAGTACCGGATCATCTACGATGGATACGCGGCATCGGGCTTCAACGTGGCCGCCGACCGTCGTCGGCGGAGACCGACCGACCGCCGAGCGTGAAGCGGAAGTGGCCGAGCGTGCTTCAACGTGGCCGCCGACCGTCGTCGGCGGAGACGCCCGCGGGCACCGCAACAAGGAGGGGAAGGAGATCGAGCTTCAACGTGGCCGCCGACCGTCGTCGGCGGAGACTGTCCTACGCCGCCCGCGGGTGGTGGGTTTTCCCTCTGCTTCAACGTGGCCGCCGACCGTCGTCGGCGGAGACTCGCGATCGGCTTGGCCTTGTCGTCCCAGAACTCGGTGCTTCAACGTGGCCGCCGACCGTCGTCGGCGGAGACCCGCCGAGTGGGCGGCGATCGAGGAGGCCGCAAAAAAGCTTCAACGTGGCCGCCGACCGTCGTCGGCGGAGACTTCGATCGGAGCTCGAGCAACCGGGCCGGTCGAGTGCTCGCTTCAACGTGGCCGCCGACCGTCGTCGGCGGAGACTCCACGCCACGGAGCGCGGCGCGGAAGACGAGCGGATGCTTCAACGTGGCCGCCGACCGTCGTCGGCGGAGACCTGCGCCGAGCGCCATGCCCCGTCGGCGCGCCGCTACGGGCTTCAACGTGGCCGCCGACCGTCGTCGGCGGAGACGACTGGCGCTGTTCGAGAAGCTCCGGGCTGCCGGGCTGTCGCTTCAACGTGGCCGCCGACCGTCGTCGGCGGAGACGACCGGGGCGGCGGTTCCGCCCCATCCGTTTCACGAGCTTCAACGTGGCCGCCGACCGTCGTCGGCGGAGACCGGGCGCAGCGTGCTCGGCCCGCACGCGCTGCAAGCGGCTTCAACGTGGCCGCCGACCGTCGTCGGCGGAGACGTCAATGCCGCGCTTCAACGCCTCACCCATCTTCGAGCTTCAACGTGGCCGCCGACCGTCGTCGGCGGAGACAAGCATGAGATCCGCGCCGGCTTCGAACTCAAGATGCTTCAACGTGGCCGCCGACCGTCGTCGGCGGAGACCCGCTGTTCGGCGTTGAACGAGCCATCGCGGGAAACTCTGCTTCAACGTGGCCGCCGACCGTCGTCGGCGGAGACCGTTCAAGAGCGCCGCGAAGAAGGGCACGGGCGTGGTGCTTCAACGTGGCCGCCGACCGTCGTCGGCGGAGACGGGCGACGGTTACTCGCCCACCGAAGTACGCGGATCGCTTCAACGTGGCCGCCGACCGTCGTCGGCGGAGACCTGCAACCTCGAGAACAACGCCCTGCAGGGCGTTAGCGTGCTTCAACGTGGCCGCCGACCGTCGTCGGCGGAGACTTGGCGTCGTTAAGGGGGAAGTGATTGTAGATCTGTGCTTCAACGTGGCCGCCGACCGTCGTCGGCGGAGACTGGAAGCCTTGTGTACGCGGGCGACAGTGCCTCTATGCTTCAACGTGGCCGCCGACCGTCGTCGGCGGAGACCTACTGCAACGCCGACATCGAGGGACCGCTGCGGATGACCGCTTCAACGTGGCCGCCGACCGTCGTCGGCGGAGACCCCGCGACTTCACCGAGCAGGACATCGCGGCCGTGCTCGCGCTTCAACGTGGCCGCCGACCGTCGTCGGCGGAGACCCCTGAACGCGACCGGCGAGGGCGATCGCAAGTCGTGCTGCAACGTGGCCGCCGACCGTCGTCGGCGGAGACCCCGGCGCCACCTGGGCGGTCTCGCGCGCCGGCTCGAGGCTTCAACGTGGCCGCCGACCGTCGTCGGCGGAGACCCGAGCGAGGTCGAGCCTGATGATGGCGCGGCCGACATGCTTCAACGTGGCCGCCGACCGTCGTCGGCGGAGACCCGTGCGGGCTGCCGTGCCTCGGGGGAGGCGTCGGATCGGCTTCAACGTGGCCGCCGACCGTCGTCGGCGGAGACCGGCTCGCCTCGAATGCCTCGCAATTCTCACTGCTTCGAACCTCCTTTCCGAGCAGCCGCTCCGGTGGGTGCTCGTGCGTTCGGGTCGTGGGCCGGTCCGGCGGGAAAGTGCGTGCGATCGCGCCGCGCTCCACCGCGCGAGCGGGGTCGCGCTCCAGGAGCGCACCTCGCTGCTCGATCGAGGTCGGCAGATCGCAGCGGCCGGCAGGGCCGATCCGACGTGGGCGACTCTGTGATTGTCAGGGAGCAGGTCGGAGCAGGGCACCGCTCGATCAGTGTACGCGAGGTCGAGGATCGCGATCCACCATGAGGAGAAGGCGCCGCCGACAAGCCGGCCCGCCGCGCCGAGCGAGGCGTTCGGTCGCCGGCCCGCCCGCGGCCTACATGGGCTGCGCGTCCTGGCTCCCAACGAGCGGCGGCGCCGAGCTCCCGGCCGACATCATTCGCGCGACGGCCGCGGCTTGTCGGCCTTCGATGCCCTCGCTGGCGCTCGGGCGGCTTCTGGCGAACGGCGCCGGGCAAGCGCCCTACATCGCTCGCGCGGGGCCGCAGCTTGTCGGCCTTCGACACACCCTCGCTGGCGCTCGGGCGGCTCCTGACGAACGGCGCCGGCATGCGCCCGACATCCCTCGCGCGACGGCCGCGGCGTGTCGGCTGTCGGCCTTCGACACGCCCTCGCTGGCGCTCGGGCGGCTCAGGCCGACCGGAGAGATGGGCTCGCCGTTCGTTTCCCGCCATCTCCGACCGCGGTCGGTGAGGGGCTCAGGCCGACCGGAGCGATGGGGCTCGCGGTTCGTTTCCCGCAGTCTCCGACCGCGGTCGGTGAAGGGCTCAGGCCGACCGGAGAGATGAGCTTCCCGCGATCCAGAGGTCGACCCAAGGGCTGCCCGGCGCGGCGCTGTCGCCGCAACGCCGCGGCACCGGCCACGCCCCGGCGCACCGTCGTCGCCGTCGCGCACGCCCATCTCGGCCCCACGACGCCCCGCCACGGCCCGCGCGCCGCCCTCCATCCGCCGCGGCGCTACACGATGATCACCCGCCGCTCCGGGTTCCGGTACGGCCGTCCGATCGACTCGACGCAGGTGCTCGCTCGCCCGTCCACCGGCCCGAGATCGATGACGAGCACCTGATCCTCGTCGTGCTCGATCAGCACGTGCAGCGCCGCCACCAGCTCGACGCGCCCGCGCGCGGACAGGTCGCACCGGAAGACCGAGTACTGGAGGTGATCGCCGAACCCGCGGAGCGCCTTGTAGACCTGGGTCCGGCGGTCGTCGCTCGTGATGTCGTAGGTCACCAGGTAGCGGGTCTTCATCGCGCGCGCTCCCTGTCGTCCGCGCCTCGCCCGCGGCGTCGGCTCTCGCTTCCCACCTCGCTTGGCTCGCCCGTCGCGCCCATCGCGCCGGACGCGCTCATCGCGTCGTGAACGGCGGGTAGGCGTCGAGCTCGCCGGTGAGGTGGCGGGCGAGCAGGCGCGCCTGGACCTCGAGCACCCGCCGGTAGCTGATGCGGTAGCCGAAGATCGGGTGCGTGATCTCCTCGTCCATGCGCCGCTCGTAGGCGCGCAGGAACTTGGTCCGGCCCGTCGGGGTCATCGCGACCGCGCCGCCCCGGCGCAGGAAGTCGCTGGCCTGCAGCGCGCCGGTGTTGATCGCGGTCAAGACGAGCGAGTCGACGACGAGCGGGCGGAACTCCTCCATGACGTCGAGCGCCAGCGCGGGGCGCCCGTAGCGCGGCTGGTGGTAGAAGCCGAGGTACGGATCGAACCCGACGCCGGCCAGGGTGATGAGCAGGTCCTTGGTCAGGAGCGCGTAGCCGAAGGACAGCATGGCGTTGACGGGATCGAGGGGCGGGCGGCGGTTGCGGCCGTCGAAGTCGAAGCGCAGGTCGCCGTCGGCGGCGGACGGCGGACGCACGAGCGACGCGAAGGCCTGGAAGTAGAGCCGGGCGGCGCTGCCCTCGACGCCGAGCAAGGCCTCGAGCGACGGCGCCGCCGCGACCCGGTCGACGTGCTCCCGCAGCGCGGTGAGCGTCTCGCGCGGCGCGGGATCGGCGTTGCGCCGGATGAGGGTGCGCTGGTTCTGGATCTTCACGGTCACCAGCCGGCGGGCCAGCGCCAGCGCCGCCGCCGGGTCGGCCGCCGCCGCGAACTGGCGGCGGCGCAGCTCGACGTGCTTGTGGTCCATGCCGCGGGTGTGGCCGTAGAGCCAGCCGCCGCTCGACAGGTAGGTGGTGGTGACGCCGCGGTCGCACAGGGCCTGGACGGCCTGGGTCGAGATCTGGACCGCGCCGAAGAGCACGACCTGCGAGGTGTCGGCCAGGCGCGCGGTGTGCTCCTCGCCGTCGCGGGTCTCGACGCGGAGCTCGTCGCCGCGGCGCCCGACCCGGGTGCCGGCGGTGTGGACGTAGAGCGGCAGCGCGTCGTCGCGGGCCGGGGTGAGGCGGCGCACGGACGGCCGGTCGCCGTCGGCCTGGAGCAGGTGGACCTCGTCGGGGAGGCAGATGCCCACCAGCGAGCACCGGGGGCACTTGGGGCTATCGATCAGCGGAGGCGGTGGCTTGGGCCGGGCCGCGCTCGCCCGCAGCTCGGCCAGGAGCTCGCGGGTGCGGGCGCGCAACGCGGGGTCGATGGCGATCGTCACGCGCTGGCGCGAGGCCACGAAGTAAAGGACGCCCTCGTCGACCTGGTAGCCGTTCTCTTCGAGGATGAGGGCCTGAGCGCAGAGCTGGACGCGCTCAGGCTCCCACGCCCCCTCGGGGAGGTCGGGCGCGCGCCCGCGCTTGTAGTCGACCGGCGTGACGCGCTGGCCGTCGGCCTCCACCAGGTCGATCCGGGCGACGAGCCCGACGATGGGGGCCGACAGCAGGAGCGACCGGGCGTGGAAGCGGTGCTCGCTCAGGTCGGCGGCGTCGGGCAGCGCGCCGCTCTCGCGGTCGACGTTGCGGTGCTGGAAGCGGCCCTCGACGGTGTCGGCGCTGTCGGCGAACTCGCCCTGCACCCACTCGAGGTAGGCCAGGCGCGGGCAGTAGGTGTGCTCGTTGAGCATGCGGGCCGGGACCAGCGCGGGCGCTGGACGCAGCTCGTCCGCTCCGACGGTCGGCGCGTCGGTCATGGCAGCTCCGGAAGTGTGAGGTCAGCGCCGCGGCGGCGGGCGCACGTCGGCGGGGAGGAAGGAGCCGTAGCCGCCCTGATCGCTGCGGCGGATGCCGGAGCGCAGCACCAGCTCGAGGCCGCGGGCGCGGCGCTCGTGGGCGGGGAGCTGGTCGGGACGGTCGAGGACGAGCGCGGTCCGGACGGCGAGCGGCGAGAGCGCCGGCGTCCACAGGCACCAGGTGAAGTGGCCGGTCTTCCAGCCGCCGCCACAACCGGCGGTGACCAGCTCGTCGCGGGGCGCGACCGGCACGAACGCCAGGCCGCGGAAGGCGAGCCAGTCGGCGCCCGGGACGCCGACCTTCTTGTCCTTGGACGGATCGTCGGCGCGCAGGGCGTAGTCGCGCGACGCGGTCGCGTCCCACCCCATCACCGGGAGCTGGCGCTCGTAGCGCCAGGGGCCGAACAGCGCCTCCTCGAGATCGGCGGCGGTGACGCCCTCGACCAGCGCCAGCACGGCCTTGAGGAACTCCTGCTGGCCGGCCGTGAAGTGCAACGCCGTGGGCTTCACGTTGCCGTTGTTGTCGGTGACCAGCTCGGAGCCGAAGGCGGCGGCGTAGTCGAGGGGGCGGCGCCGGCCGACCAGGAACCCGGCCGCGAGGTCGCCGCCAGCGCCGGTGAGCAGCTCGCCCAGGTACGCGCGGAAGCGCGCCGGCGACGGCTTCAGGTCGCGCGCGACCTTCTCGTCGCCGCCCGGCTTCTGCTTCGCCTTCCTGGGCGGGCTCGCGCCGTCGGCCTCGCCGTCGTCGTCGCGCTTGCTGTACGACAGCCCGATCGCGGGATCGCCGTCCCAGGTGCGGAGGTCGGCGGCCAGCGCGGCCACGAGCGCGGCCCGATCGAGCGCCGTCGACAGCACCGGCCGCCAGCGGCCGAGGTTGCGCCAGGCCAGGCGCGCGCCAGGCGCGGCGGCGTCCGCGGCGGCCAGGGCGCCGAGCGCGGCGAGGAAGGCCAGCGGGTTGGTCCCGTCGAGGCCGTCGAGCTGGTGGTCGTGAACGTCGGTGGTCGTCGGGCTCGTCACGATCGTCGGGCTCATCGGGCTCCTCCGGCGCTGGCGCGCGCGCGCGCGTCCTCGCTGGCGCGGTGATCGGCCAGGCGCACGATGGCCTCCAGCCAGGCCAGGCCGTACCAGCCGTAGCGCGCGGTCAGGCACCAGAAGCGGTCGGCGACGCCGCTCGCCAGGCCGGCCAGGCCGTGATCGGTCGAGGCGGTGAGCCGGACGCCGCCGTGGTCGAGGACGACGTCGAGGGCGGGCGCCGCGTCCTCCACCGGGACCAGGGGCCGGCACCAGCCGTGGTGCGAGCCGACCAGGTGCAGGAAGAGCTCCGCGTCGGGGACCTGCGCGAGGACCGCGGGGGCCTGCGCGAGCAGCGCCACCGACAGGACCTCGTGCCGCGCGCCTCGCGGGTAACCGGCGCGCTCGCGGGCGAGCGCCTGGGCGCGGGCGTTCCACCGGGTGTCGGCCGACTTGGCCAGCGGCACCGGCAGGGCCGCCGCCGAGACCTCGTCGCCGCCGACGAGCCAGCGCTGGAACCGAGGGTCGGCCTTGCCGGCGTCGTGCCACGCCGCCGCCAGGATCACGGTGGTCGCGACGTCCGCGGGGAGGCCGACGGCGTCGGCGAAGGCGCGCGCCTTGGCCTCGACGTGGGCGAGGTGGTCGGGCAGCGACACCGCCGCGCCGAGGAGCGACGCGCCGTCGTCCTCGGTCGAGCTCTCGTCGCCGGCGTCGTCCTCGACGCGATCGGGCGCGGCGCGGTCGGGTACGGCGGGCCGTGCGTCGCGGGGCAGGTCGGCGGTGAGGATCGGCGCCTCGGCGTGCGCGTCGGGATCGTCCGCGGCCCGCCCGGCGGGCTCGATCGTCCGGGAGCGCGGCGGACGGTCGGCGAGCTTCGAGGAGAGCGCCCCCGCGAGCCGCGCGAAGCCGGCCGGACCACGCTCGGGCGAGCGCACGAGCTCGCCCAGGCCCGCCCACAGGCGGCGATCGGCGGCGCGCGCGCCCTCGTCGTTCCGGGTCTGGCGCGCCTCGCGCGCGAGGGTCGCGACGCGCGCGTTCCAGGCCGCGCGCTCGGGATCGGCGGCGGCGGCCTCGGCGCCGTGGACGGCCGCGGCCAGGCGGACCACGACGCGGCGGCGGTGGACGAGCTGCGCGAGGTCGCCGAGGTCGGTCACCGGCTCGCCCCGCTCCGGGGCCCAGGTCCCTTCGTGCAGCCCGCCGTAGACCGATGGCACGACGACGGTCGCGCCGGGCCGCAGCGCCGACAGCTCGGTGTGTACCCGGGGCGGCTCGCTCGCGCCGCGCCAGACGACGAACGGGCGCGCCGCGACCGCCTCACCGCGCTCGTCGCGCTCGTCGAGCCGCTCGTGGTCCGCGCCCTCGATGTCGGACACCGCCGCGATCGCCTGCTGGCGGAGCCAGCGCCGGGCGGCGCCGATCGGCACCGAGACGGCCTCGAGCTGCGACGGCGGGCACGCGACCAGCCGGGCGGCGAGCGCCTGATGCTCGGGGGCATCCGGCGCCCGGCCGTCGGCCAGCCGGCCCAGCTCGTCGGGCGCGAGGTCCGCGCGCCAGATCAGGGTCACCTCGGCGCGCTCGTCCTCCGCGCCATGGAGCCAGCGCGCCAGCTCGGGCTCGAGGCCCGGCTCCGGCGCGGTCTGACTCCACAGATCGAGATAGCCGGGGAGGAGGAGCGGCGCCTCGCGCGCGGGCGGCACCAGCTCGGCGCGCTCGCGCTCGGACGGGACCAGGTTGCCGCCCAGCCCGGCGTCGACGCCGGCGGGCCGCAGGCGCACGAGATGCTCCCACGTCAGGGTCAGCGCGCGGCCATAGATCGGGTCGTCCGCCTTGTCGCCGACCTGGTCGCTGCGGATCGCCACCACGCCGCGCGCCTCGCGGTGCTGGCCGAGGCGGTCGAGGCGCCCGAAGCGCTGGACCAGCGCGTCGAGGCTGGCGCACTCGGTGATCATCACGTCGAAGTCGAGATCGGCGCCGGCCTCGATGCACTGGGTCGCCACGACGAAGACCGGGGGCTCGGGCGTGTCCGTATCCAGGCGGCGGTTGCCAGCGCCGACAAGCTCGCGAAGCTCACGCTCGAGCTGGTCGCGGTCGATCGGTCGCATGCGCCCGGTGACGAGGAGGCGGCGGTCGCCGGGGCGCAGCGCGCGCAGCTCGTCGGCCACGGCGCGGGCGGTCTCGACGCGGTTGACCACCACGGCGACGCGCCGGTGGCGCTCGTCGACGGCGTCGGCGGCCATGGCGGCGGGCTGCTTCGCGAGCTGCGCGCGGCGGCGGGGCTCGTCGCCCGAGACCTTGATCGGCTCGGGCAGGTCGAGCGGCTTGGACGTGGTCAGCCGCTCGGCGAGCCGCGGGTCGGCGCGATCGCTCGGATCGAGGGAGAAGACGTCGCCCCCGGCGGGCTCGCGGCCATCCGTCGGGCTTGCGCTCGGCGTACGCGTGGCGGACATCTCGACGACGGTGAGGCGCCGCGGCAGCTCGCGCTCGCAGCCGCGCTGACACCGGCGCAGCGCCTCCAGCGTGCCAGCGAACGGGCGGGCGAGGTGGACCTCGTCCAGGAAGTACAGCGCGTCGTTGCCGAGCATGCCGGCGTGGAGCGAGCGCATGGTCGGCGAGACGCCGTAGCCGCGAAACAGCAGGCGCGAGCCGATCTGGTCGACGGTCGAGACGCCCAGGAGCGGCATCGTCGGGTTGCGGACCCAGGTGTCGTCGCGGGGGACCGCGCCGCGGAGGCGCGCGACCTCGAGCGGCGGTCCGCCGGGCTGGGTCCCGGCCGCGAGGGCGGCGAGCCCGCGGGCCACCCGGCCGGCCACCGAGGTCGCGCTTGCGCGCTTCAGGCCATCGCGGAGATGGCAGGCGCGCTCGTGGGCCTGGTCGACGATGGTCCGCCGGTCCACGACCAGGAAGACCCGGCGCGGCGCCTGGCGCTCGCCGGGGGCGAGGTGGGCCTCGCAGGCCATCGCGAACACCGCGACGTCGAGCACCGCGGTCTTGCCGGTGCCGGTCGGCAGGTCGAGCGCCGCCGGCCAGCGCCCCGCGCTGGTGACCTGCGCGGCCAGCCGCTGCTGCCAGGGGAACGGTGGCACGCCGTGGATCTCCTCGAAGAACGCCGCGAAGTCGGCGCTGGTCACGAAGGGGGCGGTCACGAGCGGTCTCCCGGGAGCGGCCGCATCAGGCCGAGGCCGTGGTAGCGACCCGCGCCGACGAGGATCGGTCCGGCGACCGGCTCGTCGAAGCGCAGGGTGGCGTGGGTGAGGACGCGCCGCGGCCGCCCCGCGACCGGCGGGAACGGTGGGAAGCGGCGGATCTTCTCGCCGGCAACGACCGGTGCGTACGGCATCACCTCGACCGCGGGGCGCGGCAGCCCGAGACGGACGCAGGCGTCGGCGACGAGCTCCCGCGCGCGCGCGACGGCGTCGGCGCCGCCGGCGTCGCGACGCCACAGGTCGCCGGGGTGACGATCGAGGGCGAGCGGCGTGACCGAGGCCCACAGCGTGGCCGGGGCCGACCACGTCCGCGGCTCCAGCGCCGCCAGCCCGCCCCCGGTCACGCGGCGGAGCCGGAGCACCCCGGCGGCGCCGAGCAGGACCGGGACCGGGCGAGGCTCGCCCAGCACGTGCTCGCCGAGCCCGGCCGCGGCTTCCCAGCGCCCCACCGCGCGCAGCACGAGGCGGCGCTCGTCGGCGGTCGCGTCGCGAGGGAGCACCAGCGCGACGCCGCGGAGCAGGCCATCGGCGTGCGGGTGGCCGACGAACGGCAAGCCGACGATGGCCAGGTGCCCCCGCTCGCTCGGCGCGCCGTCCGCGCCGTGGCCGGTCAAGAGCTCCGGCGCCGGCTGCGGGTCGGCGTACTTCATCAGCGCGTCGCGGACCGCGCGCGCGACGTCGACCGCGCGCCACGCCGGCAGGCGCGGGTTGCCGGCGTCGTCCTCGTCGTCCTCGGCGTCGCGGCCCAGGACGATCCAGTCGTCGCCCCACGACGAGTGAGCCAGGGCCGGGGCGGCTGGGCGCGGCGCCGCGTAGGCCTGGAAGGCCGCGGGCATGACCCGGGGCGCGACCCCGCGGTGCCGAGCGTACGCCTCGTCGAGACGATCGAGCTGCCCGGGAGCGACCACGCGCAGCACGTCGACGCCGTCGGGGTCAGGGACCCAGCGCGCCCGGCCGACGTCGGCGTCGGCGGGGAGCACCCGCACGCTCACCAGCGACGACGAGTGCCCGACGCGGACCACGCGCCCCGCCAGTCGATCCAGGGCGTCACGCAGCGCGCCCGCGGGCTCGGCCGCGCGCCAGACCAGCGTCACCACCGGCTCCTCCGGGGTCACCGACGGGAACGTGCGCGCCTGGCGCACGCGGCGATCGGGCAGGAGCGACAGGGCGAGGCGCGCGCGGTCGGCGGGCACCTTGCCGTCGACGGGCGCGACCGCGCGGGCGATCGCGGCCGCCAGGGCGGCCCGGGCCTTGTCCAGCGCCGTGGTCGCCCGCTTGATCTGCTTGTCCCCGGAGGCGAGACCGGCGAGCGCCGCCTCGGCGTCGTCGACCGCGTTCAGGCGGGGTGCCAGGTCGTCGAGCACGGCGGCGTCGTTGACGGGCACGAACACGTCGACCACGTCTCGTGGCGCGGCGTCGGTAGCGACGATCTCCGGCGGCGGCTGGGACTCGAGCCACGCCAGCGCCGCGCGCTCCGCGGGATCCGGCGGCTCGGCCTCGCAGTGGGTCGCCACCAGCGCGGAGAAGACCCGCGCCGGGTGCGGCGGCCACTCGGCGCGCCGGCGGTCGTTGTACGCCGTCGCCACGTAGCGGCCGGTCAGGAGCTGGATGCGGAGCGCGAGCATCACGACCCCGCGTCGGCGTCGGCCTCGCCCTCGCCGTCGCCCTCGGCGGACGCCAGCTTGCGGCTCTCGCGGATGATGTGGGCCAGCTTGGGCGCGGGCGTCAGATCGATGGGCGTCGCGTCCCACACCAGGCCGTGCGCGGCGGCCGCGGCGGCGGCGTCGCGGACGAGCTGGTTCGCGCCGTCCCGATCGAGCGCGACCGGACGGACGGCGCCGTCGCGGTCCACCACCTCCAGCGAGAGCGGCCCGGTGCCGACGAGGAGCGAGCGCGACCGCAGATCGTACCCGCGCTCGTGCTGGTGGATGATGGCGGCCAGGCCCAGGGCTGCGAGCGCGGTGCGCGCCGCGAGCTCGGCGGCGTCGCGCGCCGCCCGGTCCTCCAGGCGCGCCCCGGCCGTGGTCGTCGAGAAGCGCAGGCGGCGGAGCGCGGGCAGCGACAGGACGACGGTGTGCAGCGCGTACTCGATGGGGACGCCGCCGGCCGTGCTGTCGATCGTGGGCGGGATGTTGCCGTGGTTGATCGACGCCGGGCGACCGGCGTCCTTCTTGGCGCCCTTGCCGCGCGTGAACAGCTTGGCCTTCTTGCCGCCCGCCGCCTCGCGGTCGGCGACCCACTCGTCGGGGTTCGCCGGATCGTGGTAGACCTCGACCCCCTTCTGGATGGCGGCGGGGTCGAGGCGGCTCGCGGTCTTGACGCCGGGCTGGGCGCCGATGCCGACGATCTCCGAGACCATGGCCCGCTGGAACTTGGCCCCGAGCCCGCCCTTGGGCCCGGTCGAGTCCCAGACCCCGAACACCAGCGCGGTCGGGCAGTAGGCGTACATCGGGGTCGCGTGATCGGGGCGGGCGTCGGTGATCGCCTTGCCCACCGGCGACGCGCGGAACGGCACGCCATCGAGGAGCGAGTCGCGCAACAGGGCGTCGGCGACGCGGTGCGGCGCCTGCAGCGCCGACAGCGTGTCGAGATCCTCGAGGTCCTCGGTCGCGCGGAAGTCGACGCGGACCAGCGGGAACGCGAGCTCCTGCCGGTTCCACGCCTCGAGCAGCGCCTCCTCCATGCGGTTGGCCTGGGAGGCGACCGAGTCGAGCAGCACGGTCTCCTTGACCGTACCGTCGACCACGCGCGCCTCGACCGCGTACTTGGTGGTCGCGCCGCGCTCCTTCATGTACGTCGGCGGGAACACCTTGTCGTGGGGCCCGCCGGCCGGCATCAGGCGGTTGACCGCGCGGAAGGCGACGGCGCTGCCGGCGAGGGCGTTGCGGAGGTCATCGAGCGTGAGCGTGGACATGAGGTCTCCTCGGTGCCCTGTGAAGCGTTGTGCTCCCAGGCAGCGGTCAAAAGCGCGATGCTTGACGGAACTCCGTCCACACCGCGAAAAAGGTGAGTCGTTGCCCGGTTGCTGAACTCGCAGCGGGCAGTCAGCAATGATGGCGCTGCAACGTGGCGAGCAACGACTCGCCAGGCATCATGCCTTAGTTGATCGGGGTATCGATGGCCCCCCTCCCCTTGCTCGGTGCGGGCCTGTCTCGCATCCCGATCCGCACCGTGACGCCACCACGCGCGCGACGTGAGATGGCGATGTGGTCGACTACGTCGGCATCGTCGGCGACGAGCTGGCTCAGTTTCCGGAGGAGGCGGTGCATAGGGGGGGAAGATGGATCCGCGGAGGCCCCTGTCAAGCTCTTCTCTGCAATTATGGCGAAGACGAATTTCCACTCAATCTATTTTCTGTGTGATTCTAGCATCTTGGTGTTCTCTGCGAGATGACCTGAAGCATGCCACGTGGCAGTGTCATCTACCGGCACACGATCTCCAGGGCCCGGTCCGATGGCCTCCAGGTGGCGGGCGCGGAGGCGCTCGGCCAGCGACCGCGGCTCCAGGACCTCGACGTCGGGGCCGAAGCCGAGCAACCAGCGCTCGAGCTCGAGGGGCTCGGCGATGGTCAGCTCGAGGACGACGCCGCCGGCGACCAGCGGGGTGAGGCGCTGGCTGCGGTGCCAGCGGCGCTCGCGGATCTCCTCGGCCACCGCCGGCGCGAAGCGGAGCCGCACCCGGTAGCTGGTCTCGGCGTGCCAGACGCGGAAGGCGTGGCGAAGCGCGTGCTGGGAGCGAGTCTCCGGCCGCGGTGGCACGACCTCGTCCAGGACCGAGACCTCGAGGAAGCGGTGGACCGCGAAGACGCGCACGGCGGCGCGCAGGCGGCACCAGCAGATCGCGTACAGCGTGCCGGTCGGAGCGTCGACGTGCAGGTCGCCGGGCTCGAGCTCGCGCTCGCTCGGGCCGGCGGCCCGAGGGCTGCGGTAGCGGGCCCGCACCACGCGGCGGCGCGCGATCGCGTCCTCGAGCGCGGCGATGGTCCGCAGGTGCGGCCGGTAGTCGATCGCCGGACCGGCGCCGACGGTGAGCGGGCTCGCGCCGAGCGGCCCGAGGCTGACCTGGCCGGAGGGGTCGCTGGTCAGCTTGGCCCACAGCCGGTCGAGCGCGGCGCCGGCGCTGGTGCCGCGCAGCACGCGCGCGGTCTGGCGCGCCAGGTAGAGGGCGAGCAGCTCGTCGGGCTCGAGGCCAGGCGTACGCAGGCGCGTGAAGCTCGCCGGCAGGAAGCACCGCCCATCCTCACTCCCGAGCGGGAAGCCGGCCTCCTCCAGCCGGCCCAGGTCCCGGTAGATCGTGCGCACCGCGACGCCGGTTCGCTCGGCGTACTGCCGCACGACGATCCCTCGTCGGCTCGTCGTCAGCGCGTGAACCAGCGCGATCAGGCGAGCGAGCGGCCCCTGCTTCCCCACCGCCGGAGCGTAGCCGCCGCTCAGCATGGTTCGCATCCTCCCGGAGGGGTGAATTCCTCGCGGCTCGGCTCACCCCCTCCTGAGGCGCTCGATCAGGAGCGCTGGTGCCCCATGCCGACGCGCCATCGGGACTCGGGCTCGGACTCGGACTCGGCCTCGGGCTCGGGTTCGGACTCGGGCTCGGGCCCGGACTCAGACCCGCCCTCGCCCGGCCGCGCCGCTCAGAACTCGCCGACGATCGCGAGGCCGTGCGCCCGCGGCGTCGCCAGCGGCACGACCTGCCACGACGCGCCGCCGGCCGCGCCGCCGAGGCCGCCGCGGCGGTGCAGGTGCCACGCGCCCCGCGGCTGCGTGTACGTGCTCGCGAGGCCGACGGCGTAGCCGAGGCCGAACGAGATCGCCGCGTCGCCCCAGGCGTCCTCCACCGACAGCCCGATGTAGAGCGTGCCCGCGAGCTGCAGCGCGAGCCCGCCCAGGTGGTTGAGCCAGAAGCTGCGCTGCTCGCTCCGCGCCGCGCGCGCCAGCGCCGCCTCGGCCGCGGCCAGGTCCGCGCAGCCGTCGCCGCTCGTCGACGGCCGCGGCACCTTGAGCGGGAGCACGATGCGCGCCGACATCCCCACGAACGACTTGGCGGCGCCCACCAGCAGGCTCGCCTCCGCGGCGTCGTCGTACTCCCCCAGCGGCGCCGTCTCCGTCGCGTAGAGCGCGAGCTGGCCGGCGGTCGCGGCGCCGAAGCCGAGCGCCCAGCCCAGGCGCCAGCGGAAGGCCTTGGTGCGCTCGCGCTCGAGGCGATCGCGCAGGGCGCTGGCGCGCTCGGCGGCGTCGGCGGGACAGGCCGCGGCGGGCGCCGCCATCGCCAGGGCGGCGACGAGCCCGACCGCCACCAGGGCGGCGCGCTCGCGCATCACAGGCCTCATCACAGGCCTCGTCACATGCCCCATCACATACCCCATCACATACCTCCGGGGAGGGTCACGCCCTCGAAGAACTCGCGCCGCTCGCCGGCGCTGCCGTCCCAGTCGCGGTCGCGCGTGTAGTAGGCCATCAGGATCACGTGCGGCTCGATGTAGAAGCGCGCCTCGGCGCGCTCGCCCGAGGCGTCCATCACCACGCGGTAGCGGTTGACGCCGCGGGTCGCGACGTAGCCGGCCTCGGTCACCTGCGCCCCCAGGCTCGACGCGAGCTGGTTGGCGAACAGGTCGAGCTCGGCGGTCGACGGGGTGTTGCCCTGGTTGGGCACCGCGAAGGCGCCGACGTTGATCGTGACCCCGCGCTGCATGCCGGCGAAGTTGTAGGCGCCGGTGTTGAAGACGGGCGTGGTCGACACGCCGGGCGGCAGGCGCAGGCCCCAGCCCAGGGTCGGATCGCGGTACGCGGCCCACGCGCCGGCGGACGGCGGCGGCCGCGGCGCGGGCTCGTCGGGCTCGTCGGGCTCGTCGTCGTCGTCGTCGGGCGTGGTGCCGCCGCCCGTGCCCCACGGGTCGTCGCCGGGGCCCCCGGGATCCTCGACGCGGTCGCCGCTCTTCTTCTTGCCGCCCAGATCGAAGACGAAGAACGCGGCCACCCCGCCGGCGGCCGCCAGCACCACCAGCACCGCGATGATGATCGGCGCCCTCGACGACGAGGCCGCCGGGGCATGCGCCACGTACGCGGCGGGCGTCGGCGCCGGCCCGACGTGCCCGGGCGGCGGCGCGTAGCCGCCCTGCCCCGGCGGCGCGCTCGCCGGAGCGTACGGCGCCGGCGCGCCGGCGTACGGCGGC
>CAADGB010000023.1 GCA_900696455.1 uncultured delta proteobacterium | reverse complement strand
TGCCGCACAGGTGCAGCTTGACCTCGCGGCGGAACACGCGATGCGCCTCGGCGCCACCGGAGCGCGAGCTCCATCGCTCCGAGAAGCGCCCGATCCAGACGCACGTGTCGAAGACCTCGGCGCCCACCGCCATCCCGTAGGACGCGATCATCTCGATCGCGCACGTCGGACGCGGTCCGGTGATCGGCCGCGCCCAGCCGTCGAGCACGTTGAGCATGTCGCCGTTGGGCACCGTCGCCGCGAACGCGATGCGCTGCGTGATCGGTTCGTAGGCGCAGTACGCCGATTCGACGGTGCCCGGGTCGATCGCGAGCACGAGGCTCATCGCGACACCCGCGATCGGCGACCGGGCACCAGCTCGCCGAGCCACGCGAACGGCTCAGACTTGAGCATCTGCCACGCCACCATCGACGCGGCCTCGTAGCTCTCGCCGGTGCATTTCCACAGCGGCACGACGCGGCGGTGTCCGGTCGTCGTCGGCCGCGGCTCGCTGAAGATGCCAGCACCGAGGACGGTGGCCGGCATCGTCGACGTGTCGACGTACATGACCACCCACGCGGCGTGCTCGACCTTGGGCGCTGCGCACGCGTCGCACATGCGCACGCGCAGGCCGCGAATGTCGACGAGACGCGTCGCCGGGTTGACGCACGAACCCACGGCGCACGTCCCGAGGCGCGCATCGTCACCGCAGATGCCGCAGATGCCATCGGTGCGCGTCGGGTGAGAGCAATACCCGCAGCCCTTCTCGAAGGCCGGCTTGATGTGCGCAAGCATCCCGAAGCCGTCGTAGTCGGGCTCCTCGACGCCGCACCGCGGGCACACCATCATCGGCTGATCGGCCTCCATCACACCACGTCCTTCGTGGTGACGTTGCCGTAGCGGTTGAAGCCGCGCTTCACCTTCGCGGCCACCGGCCCCTCGACGTAGTTGACCTGCACGATCTCGATGACCGCGCGCGCGGGCAGCACGCCGACAGTGAGCGCCTGGTGCGCGGCCAGCTTCGCGAAGCCGGGCTTCGCCCAGGTCGTGGCGTCGTTGATGTTGGCGACGAGGTTGCGCTTGCGCGACGAGTACGCCGCGTTCCCGGAGCGGTACAAGTAGCGGCCGTCGTATTTCACAGCATAGGGCATGGTCGGTCCTTTCTTGTGGGCTCATGCCCACGGCAGCTTGCGTTGCTCGCGTCGTGACAGGTCGCGCTCGATCGGCGATGCGACCTCGATGCCTGGCTCCACGAGCTTGCTCCACACGAACCAGGCACACGTGACGTTGTCGGTCTTGCCGTCGCCGGTGAACGAGATGCGCGGCAGCACGAGCTGGCGCGTCGGCGGGCGACGGCTGAGGAGGTGCGCGCGGCCTTCGGTCGGCTCGAGGAACGAGAGCCGGAGGAACATCGCGACACCGTCGATGGCGTGGTCGAGCGCGCACGCGAGGATGAGCGCGGCGACGTCGAAGGGCGGGTTGGTGACGATCCACGGCACACGAGGGAACGTGTTCCACGCGGCCGGGCTCGCAGCGTTGAGGTGGTAGGTCGCGTCGCGTCGCTCGTCGACGTCGTTAGTCCACTCGACGTCGGTGCGGCCGGCGATGAGGTCGCCGGTGCCGACGCACGGCTCGGCGACGCGCGCGATCACCGGCAGCCGGCGGTAGAGCGACTGCGCAGCCCACACCGCGGTCGGCTTGCCGTTGACGATTGCCGGCCGGCCGCCTGCCGTCGGGTAGAAATCGAAGTCGCGTCGCTTAGTCATCGTCGCTCACGTGCGCGCGGAATGGGCGCATCGGGTTGCTCATGGGGTTTCGTGCGGGGCCGCCGCGGTGCGCGGACGGGTCGAAGAACGTAGCCGGCTTCGCTTCCTCGCCGGTGAGGAAGCGCGGCGTGACGTCGAGGCGCCCGACGGCCTCGGCCGCCCACGCCTCGATCTCTTTCGCATCGAGCGGCGCCATGCGGATGTTGACCTTCCACGTGCGCATGATCCAGTCGACGATCTCCGTACACCATTCGCCGAGCTCCTCGTCGGTGCAGCTCTCGTCGGCGAGCACCGCGTCGGCCTTGCGGTACGCGCCGATCGCCGTGGCGAGCGACCGCGCGGCCTTCTCGCGGAGGTCGCGGTTGCCACGCGCCCACGACAACACTTCGGCCTTGAGGTCGGCGTCGGCCGCAACCTTCGACAGCGACAGCCGGCGCAACCCGGCCTCGTCGTCGGGGAAATGGATCGGTGGCGAGACGAATTCGCGGCTCGGGAACTCGCCGTCGCGGATGTTGAGCACGAGCATCTCGATGAGCCCGCGTGTCTCGCGCACCGGGTCGCCGCTGTTGGCGTCCTTGAACGCGCGGAAGAAGTCGGGGCCGACCTTGCGCGCGGCGTGCGCCGCGACCTCGATCGGATGCCGCGCGTTGTCGTCGCGCACGCGGGGGGGGTCGGCGTCGTCGCGTTCGTCGGTCATTTGCTACCTCGCTTTGCCATGAGAGCGGCGAGGTCGCGGGCGTGCGCCTCGTACTCGGTGGTGCGGCCGTCCTTGCGGAGCTGCGCCATGGTGCGGCGCAGCGCGGCGATCTGTTCTTCGATGCCTCCCGTCGACGCCTGCTCGACGACGATGTCTCCGGTCGATTTGAGGCCGCGCTCGATGAATTGCTCGAGCTTGGTGCCGTTGCGACAGATGAGCTCCAGGTCGTCGAACCGCTTGCCGTCGTCGTTCTCGAACGCGCTGTGCTTGGCGCCGTCGATGGCCTTGCGAATCTCGGCCGCGCTGTACCCGTCGCGGAGTCGCGCCACGACCTTCGACAACCGCTCGGGCGTCGGCCGCGCCGCGGTGTGCTCGCACTCGCGTTGCCAGTAGCGGAACAGCTCCATGGCCGTCAGCTTGCGCGACTCGTCGACGGGCACCTTGACGGCCGGCGGCTCCATGCCGGGCAACGTCCGTTGCGTGTCGATGTTCTTGGCGAGCGTGCGGATGATGTCGTGCGCCTCGGTGTCGTTGCCCGAAGCGACGTGCCCGATGGCTCGGGCCAGCGCGTTGATGATGGTGCTGCGCTGGTCGGTCATTCTTGCTCCTCGATCATAGTCGAGGCCCGGCTCTCCGGGCTGTCACGCATCGTTGTTGCCCGCGTTCGCATCCGCCCACTACTGCGCGGTCGCTAACCTGGCTCTCGCCTTGGCCCGGTTTGGGGCCGGTGCCCGTCGATGGTGTCACCCGATCGACGGGCTGGACATCAGAACGGGATGTCGTCGTTGTAGCCGCCACCGCCGCTCGCGCTGTGAGGCACGTCGTCGTCGGGCAGCCCGTCACCGTCGACGCCGTAGCCGCCACCACCGCCGTGCTGCTGGCGCTCCGCGTCGTCGAAGGCCCACGTCTCCATGATGCGGCGATCGAAGTCGGAGACCTCCTTGTTGAGGTACCGGGCGATGCCGTTGTTGACGTATTGGCCGTTGACCTCGCGGCTCACGCGCGCCTTGAACGGCTTGCGGAGGATAGCGTCTTTGATCGCCTGGTCGTCGTCGAGGTCGAACGCGCCCGACTGCACCTGCTCGCAGAGCATCGAGAGGCGGAACATCGCCCCCGAGTTGCTCATGTCGAGCGAGAGCGAGTCGAAGAACGTGCGGCCCTTCGCCGGACCGTGGATGACCTCGAAGCACGCGCGGAGGTACGGCTTGCGCGACGTCTTGCCTTCCTGGCGCTTGAAGTTCTTGACGATGAGCAGGTAGTCGCTCGCGGGCACACCGTCGTTGTTGTTGCCGGCTCCACCGCCGGGCGGGTTCTTGGGGTCGAAGGTAGCCATGGTCGTGTGTTCCTTCCGTGCTTAGCTGTTGGGCGTTGCGGCCGACGCGGCGGCCTCGGGCTTGGTGGTGTTCTTCTTCGACGCGGCCTTCGCCTCGGTCTTGGGCTCGGGCTTCGTCTCCTCGGCCGCCTTCGCCGCCTGCGCGGCGTCCTCGGCGGTCACGACGGCCGACGCATCCATCGGCGGAGGAGCGTCCTTGCCGTCGTCGATGCCGTTGATGCGGTCGATCCACGACGTGAAGTCGGTGACCTCGGCATCGCGCAGCGGCGGGTACGGCTTCGTCTTCATGTGGTCGGGGCCGGTGGTGGCGATGCCGTACACCATCGGGCGCGACGGCTTCTTCGTCACCGGGTCGATCACGACCTCCTTGCTGCGCGTGCGGTAGGTGA
>CAADGB010000022.1 GCA_900696455.1 uncultured delta proteobacterium | reverse complement strand
GGGCTTGGTGGTGGCCATGCCGGTGAGGCTACTACTACGCCGCGTCCGAGTCCAGTCCCATCGCGGAATACACGGCGAGC
Source organism: uncultured delta proteobacterium (assembly GCA_900696455.1). Classification (GTDB taxonomy): domain Bacteria; phylum Myxococcota_A; class Polyangia; order Haliangiales; family Haliangiaceae; genus UBA2376. Next base: position 2,883 of record CAADGB010000022.1, on the reverse strand, counting down.
CGGATGTCCTGCATGGAGGCACCGAGGGCAAGAGCGTCCTGCACCGCGGTGGTGATACCGTTGAGCGCGAGGCGTTTGTCGCTCGGGCGCGGTGCGTTCGCCTTCGTCTCCATGCGCGGCGTGACGGTGCCGGCGATCGTCTTCGCCTGCTCTTTGCGCACGTTGTCGAGCCCGCCGTACTGGTACACGACCACGGCGAGGCGTTCGAGAGCTGCGCGGTGCGATTCGACGGTGTTGCGGTCGGGACACAGGACGTACAGCACGCCACTGCCCGCGTCGACGGCAACGCGCCACGGGATGTGTTCCCATTTGATCGTCTCGGCCTTGAGCTGCTTGCCGTTGCTCACCGAGAGCGTCATGCCGCTCCCGGTGACGTCGTTATTGGCCATCACCGGGCCGCGCGTGTAATCCGTCGATGTCGGATCGCAGGCCCAACAGCGGACCTCGAGCCCGCGCGCCATCACTGCACCTCGGCGGTCTTCGGTGCCGGGCGGATGTCGAGGCCGGCGATGCGCGCGCGGAACGCGGCGCCGTCGTCCTGGAGCATCACGAGGTAGTGCGCCACCGACGACGGGCAGTAGCCCATCGCGAAGATGCAGTCGCGGATGATGGCCTCCGCCTCGTCAGGTTCGTTGCGCTCTACGTCGTCAAGGCGACGTTCGAGCTCGTCGGGGATCTTCGCCATGGTCGGTCTCCTTGCCGTTCACCGCGGTGCCTTCACCTCGGCGACGATGCGCTCGCGGATGCGGCGCTTCGCCTTGGTGGGCACCTTCAAGTTGTCGATGAACTGGTCGAGTATACCATCGGCGTCGTACATCGGGCGACGGGTCGTCTTGCGCGAACGCATCCCGATCCCTGCGTCGGCGATGGCCACGCGGTCCTTGGTGCCGCGGTGCGTGCCCTTGACGCGCGCGACCTCCTCTTGCACGACCTTCGTGACGGCTTCGATCTGCGGCTGGTACGAGCCCCAATACCAGTCGACGGGCACACCCGTCGCCTTTGAGGAGATCTTGCGCGCGGCCATCTCGACGGTCACTTCCTCGACGGTGGCGCCGTAGCCGCGGTAGAAGGCGCTGCTCTGGAAGTTGGTGGAGCCGTGCAGCTCCTCGTGGATCATGGTGCGGAGGTGGCTGTGATACTTCGCGCGGTCCGTCGACGACGCCTCCTCGAACACGTCGCGGCGCATCGCGGTGCGACCATCCCATTCGTGCCACGCACGCGCGTCAGGCATCCGGCTGTTGGGCAAGATGGCCATGTGGTCGGCAAAGTCGGAGAAGATCGCGTCGCGCGGCAACGCACCGGCGTCGTACAGCAGGCCGCGCACCATGCGCCGCATCGTGGTCGTGTCCTGCTTGGCGACGGCTTCCTTGTAGCCTTTCTCGTTGTACTTCTGGATCGACTTCGCGGCGTTCGACAGGCGCGCGTTGACGTGCGCGAGCAACGCGTCGCGCGCTTCGTCTTCGGTGTTGTGCGTCGAGATGAGGTTGCGCGTGCCGCGCAGCGACGAGTACGCGCGCCACGTCCCGTGCTCGGGCATGACGTCACCCATGGGTTCACCGCCCCACGTCGCGCCCGCGTACTTGTTGTACGAGACGCGACCGCGCAGCTCACCCTCGACCTTCTCTTGGTACGTCGGCTTCTTCGGCTTCTGCATCGGCGTGGTCGGCGCCTTGGCCGCCGGGCCGGTAGCGCCGGCCGCGATCGCCTTCATGGTCGCTTCGAGCTTCGCCTCGGTCTCCGCGTCGCCCTCGCCGATGCACACCTTCTCCCAATCGGAGAGGTTGTCGGCGCTGTCTTCCCATTCGGTGCGCCACGGGATGACGGTCTCGCGGTCGTTGGGGCGGGCGGGCGGGTACAGGTACGAACGGCCGGCACCGTCGACGAAGTTCTCGCGGATGCCGCGGATCTGACCATGCACCGCGATCGAGTCGGCCGCGGTGCGCTTGTCGAGCACGGCGAGGATCTTCCGCTTCATGCCCGGGAACTGCGTGTCGTGCTCGTGTTCCAGCGCGGCCTGGCGCGCGCCGTTGTACGCCTTGAGCACTTCGGTGCGCACGAGCCGCTCGGCCCAATACTTGTGTCGGACGAACAACCCTTCGGGAATGTCCGATTCCCGGACACGCAGCACACCGGCCGGCGTGACTTTCGCGGCCATCGACACCTTGCCGGTGGGGCCGCCGTGCCCGGTGATCGCGGCGATCATTTCATCCATCGACGAGCCGGCGATGAGGCCCGCGCGGATGATCTCCTCGAACTCGCCGAGCATCTTGTCGCCGTAGCGGTCAACGCTCGTCGGGAATTGCCGCGCCCACGCACCCGATGCCGTGCCCTTCACATGGCGTAGCTGTTCGGCCTGGCGCAGACGGAGCGGCTGCGCGATGCCGGTGAAGCGCTTCTCGAGCCCTTCGAGCGTGGTGATGGTGCGCTGCACGCCCGCGTTGATGGCGTTGGCGGCCTGCTCCTTCGTGTGACCGCGGATCCGGTCCTGCACGTAGTCAATGGTCTGGAGCACCTGCTGCTGCATGGCGAGCGACTGCGCGCCGGTGAAGCGGCCGTCGAGCGTGCCGTGCTTGATGGCGTGGTCGCGCAGCTTCTTGCCGAGGATGCGCTCGGCGTTGCGGAGGTCGTCGAGCAGGCCGCGCATGATCACCGGCGACGTGCCGATCGTCTCGACGTCGCGCAGCGTGCCCGCGATGATGTCGCGGACGTCGGCGAGCCCGACGCCCACGGGTTACTCGTCCGATCCGCCGCCCGCGCCGGGCTTGGGCTGCGCGAACATGGCCTCGGTCTCGGCCTGCGCAGCGAACGCGTCCTGCGCCTGCTGCATCGCGGCTTCCTCCTCCTCCTTGATGCGCGCCATCTCGGCATTGATGTCCTCGGTGC
>CAADGB010000021.1 GCA_900696455.1 uncultured delta proteobacterium | reverse complement strand
GGGCGCCTTGAAGCGCCAGCCCGCGGAACCGGCTTGGAGGATGGCGCGGTGACCTCGAGCGCGGATAGCCTCCACCGTCAGGACGGCGTGCTGGAGACACATCGCCTCCACGGGGATGTCGACGTCGAGGAGCTCGGCGATGCGCTCGTTGACCTCGTCGACGATGGCGGCTTGTTCTTGGTCGGTCACGTTACCCTCGCTTGTACCAGTACAGGGGATGCGACGTTCCGTTCTCGTCGCCGTGCTCGGTGTACCAGGCGAGCAGCTCGGTGTTCGTGAGGACGATGGCCGTCAGGTGCCACCGGCCGGCGTGCTTACCGCGGCGCTGCTGGCGGGCTCCGACCACGAGGTAGCCGCGGCCCGTGCGGGTGTAGAGCACGTGCCCGACGTCGACCTCGCGATCGGTGTCGTAGTGGAGCTTGACCTCGGCTCCCGCCGGCGCGCCAGGCATCGATCACGACTCCATGCGCTCCGGGCGGCCGTCTGCGCCGCGCACGATGGTCCACCACCGGCCCCACGCTGCGAACGCGTCCTCCTCGCGGATGTGGAACGCCTCGTAGCCGACCGCGCGACCGTTGGCCGCCGTCGGGTTCGGCCCCAGGACGGAACGCATGAGGTCGTCCTCGGCGACGTTGACACCGATCCGCCAGAGCAGCACCTCGCCGGTGTCGAGGTCGATCGCAGCGACGTGGTAGGCGCGGAGCAGGCTGGCGTGTTGCGCGACCTCGAGCCGGGCGTACTTCACGTTGCCGCCGTGCGGCCCCAGCTCGGCGCGGTAGCGCTGGCCGGTATCGATGACGAGCTCGACGATGAGGCGCATGGTGGTCAGCCTTGCTCGAGGTCCATCGCGAACATCAGCTCCTTCCTGGGAACCGACACCGGCTCGCCGTTGTGCGGCGGCTCGTAGCTCACAGTGGCCGCGTCACCGTCGATCGCCTTGACGATGCCGAACAGGTCGGCGCGCCGGTGGTAGATGCGAGCACCCTCGTACAGGTCATCCGACTCGGCCGCCGTCGTGGCGACGACTGCGCCGGCGGGTATCGACATCACCGCCTCGAGCGGTAGCGACGGCGCGGTGTTCACGAGGTCGGCGAGGCGACGCTCGAGGGTCTCGCGGTGCGCCTGCTCGGCCGCCAGCTTGTTCGCCGCGTCCACGCCTGCCTGGAGGCGCCGCTGGACCTCGGCGATCAGTGCCTCGTTGCCCGAGAATCCCACGCCGACCAAACCGATGAACGTCTCGCGGAACAGCTGCTCGGCCTTGGCCGCGGCGCGTGCGTGTTCGACGAACGTGACGAGGCGGCGGTTGAAATCGTCCTCGCTCACGTAGACCTTGAGGCCGATCTTGTCGGCGACGAACCGGCGAAGGCCGACGAGCTCGTTGTGCTTGTCGGTCTTCTCGCGGTAGGCCGTGGTCGACTCGTCGCGAAGACGGCGGATCTCGGAGATGACCGCCACGATGTCGGCGTCCTTGCAGCCAGGCAGCTCCGACGCGATGACACGAGGCGTGGAACGAAGCGTGTTGAGCTCCTCGGCCACCCTGCCGAGCGCGTCGCCGAGGCTGTTGGACTCGTCCTTGTCGAGGCCGATGGTGATCGGTCCCGGGTTCACGCCGACCGACCGGAGGAACGATGCGATCGAGTCACGCCAGATGCGCGCGCACTTCGCCTCGTCCTTGTAGTTGCGCTCGGCGTCGGCTTCGTTCTCGGCCATCTCCTTCGCGCGCTCCGCCGCTTCCGCCACGGTCGGCGCGTTCGCGATGTCGGCCAGGTCGTAGCCGAGGGCCTCGGCGATGTCGGCTGGACACAGCGACGACTCGTCCTTGGTCTTCGCAAGCTCCGCCTGGAGTGCGGCGATCGCATCGTTGACCTCGGTGAACGGCAGCGTCACCTCGTTCGTGTCGAGGCCAAGGTTGCTGGCGACCTCCATGATCGCCTTGTGCGTTGCCGCCCGTTCGGCCTTGAGCTCACCCACGAGATCGCGAACGCGTCCCTCTCGATCGGCCACCTTGTCGAACAGGGCGTCGAGCGCCTCGTGGATCGCCGTGTGGGGCGTGAGCACGTTGGGGTCCACACCGAGCCGCACGGCGATCCTGCGCAGCGATTCCTCGGGGCTCGCCTGCGGCTCCACCTGACGTGACGGCGTCACGACCTCGCCGCGACGCGTCCACTCCGAGTACGTCACGCCGACGTGCTCGACGGCGTGGACCTGGATGTCCGGTCGCTTGGCGAACTGGTTGCGCACGAGCGAGACGGCCGAATCCTCGGCCTGGCGCGTCGCCTGCGCGAGGGTGCAATCCGGCCCCCACGAGCCGACGGGAACGATGAGGGTGACCTTCACGTTGGCGAAGGCGCAGCGCTGATCTCGGGTCATTGGTCGGTCTTTCCTTTCGGGTCAAAGCAACGGTGATGACGACGTGCGAATCCGGCGAGCGCGTGAACGGCGAGGTCGCTGGTTGCAGTCCCCGACGTCCCGCACTTGCACCGCCACGCCGCAGAATGGTTCGGCCGAGGATACACCGTGACGACGCCCATGGTGCTCCGCCGACCGCGATCGATGACAGCGCGCACGCCGGCCGACGTGATGCCACCGCCGCGCTCGTAGCGCGAGACGATGCGCATGTGGTTGAAGTCTACGCTCACGGCTGGACCTGCGAGACATGGGCGATGGCGACGGTCTCGCCGACACCGCCATAGCGCGCGCCGATGAGGATGCGCTTCCACCCGTCAGGGTCGAACGGCTCGCGCTCGATCCAACGCCGAGCGCGCTTGACGTGCGCGTTGTCCTGGAGCGTCGTGATGACGAACTCGGTGGCGTACCACTTCGCGTGATACCAGCGCTCCGAGCCGCAGTAAGCGAGACGCACGCGGCCGGCGCTCGGTCCACCGACGATGACGTGGGCTTTGTCCTCGCCCTTGGCGAAGCCGCGGAGGTGGACGATTTGTCCGAGGCGGAATCCGTTGGGATCGACCGCGTTGACCATGCGATCGATCGCCGACGTCGTAGCAGCCTCTCGGAGCTGCTCGGTGGTCACCGGCTGGCCGTAGAGCGTCATCTGGACGCCAGCGTCGGCCGCCAGCGCGCCGAGTGTGCCGATGAGGTCGCCCCTGAGCTTGTCGGTGTCGACGTACTGCTCGGTTCCGGCCTCGCCTTCCTCGCCTTCCCAGGCCACGAGCGCGCGATGCCATCCGGGCTCGGGTTCGATGAACCCCTTGATTCGGCCTCGCGGCCTCGCGACACCGAACCCGGTGTCCTCGTTCTTGTGGCGTACCACCATGCCGACGAATAACTCGGCGTCGGCGGGCGTCGGCGTCCGCGGATTCATGATCGGTGCCTCGCGCATCCGAGACGACGGTTACCGCCGACGCCACCGCCGAGCATCCCGGCGAAGGGGCCGCCAAGGCCGCGCGCGCTGACCTCGCGACGCTTGCGCGGCTCCTTGTGCGGAACGATCTGCCCCGTCTTGTTCTTGTATCCGGTCGCTCCACAGTTGACGCCGTCGATGGCGACCACGCAGACATATTTGCGCATCTCGCCCTCGAGCGGCGTCCAGATGTGCTCGTGGCCGCTCACGCGAGCTCCTTGATGCAACCGACGCTGCTATCCGTGCCGCATTCGGGACACGCGAGCTCGCGGTTGTAGTGGTGACGATCGAGCGCCGGGTTGCGAGCGCGGTGCGCCTTGCGGAGCTCACCGCGGCGCTCGGGCGACTGGCGCCTCCACCATTCTCGACGACGATCGGCGGCGCTCATTTGGCGTTGGCCTTCCTGCGCGCCTCGAGCGACTCACGCCGAATGATATCGAGAGCCGGATCGATGCGATGCCAGCTGGACGGTGACACGATCTCGACGACGAGCTGGTGAATGAAGTTGCCGTCGGGTCGCATGGCGCGTTCCCATGTTCGCCGACGCTCGTTCCACGCACGCGCCGTGATGTTGTCCGGTCGATCGGACGAGTTCTGGTAGTGATAGTCCTCGAGCGAACGGTGGCGCTCGACGACCTTGATCGTCGACGAGAACCATCCCGAGCCGTGGAACGCTCGTAGGAGGATTCGACCGTCGACGTTGTGGACGGCGATGTGAACATCGAGGTCCCACGCGTTGCGGTCGTACTTGAACGCCTGCGCCTTGTACTGCTCGAGGACCCACCGCGAGACCGAGAACATGTCGCGCTTCCCGGTGTAGCCGTAGTCCTTCGCGTTCGACGTGATGTCGCCGTAAACCTTCGTGAGGATGAACCGACACCGCTTCTCGACTTTGGCGCGGATGTCGGCGGTGACGGTCCACATGTCGTGCCGCGGCTTGAGCCGGAACGCGTTGTAGATTTTAGTGCTCACGCCTCCTCCACGGTCTCGAGGTCGACCTCCACCGCACCGAGCGACGTCTCGACGTATGCTTTGTCACCGTCGACGAAGAGAAGCTTGCCGCGGCCGTGGGTGCGGCGACCGTCCTTCCAGACGATCTCGCACGTCACCTCCGTCCCCTTCGCGAGCTTCGTTGGATCGGCC
>CAADGB010000020.1 GCA_900696455.1 uncultured delta proteobacterium | reverse complement strand
GGTCCGCCGCCGGGTGGTCCGCCGCCGGGCTTCGGCGGTCCGCCGCCGGGTGGTCCGCCGCCGGGCTTCGGCGGTCCGCCGCCGGGCTTCGGCGGTCCGCCGCCGGGTGGTCCGATGGGGCCGGGCGGCCCACCGCCGGGCTACGGCGGTCCGCCGCAAGGCGGTCCGCCGCCGGGCTACGGCGGTCCGCCGCCGGGGGCGCCGATGGGGGCGCCGGGCGGTCCGCCGCCGGGCTACGGCGGTCCGCCGCCGGGCCCGATGGGCGGCGCGCCGATGGGCGGCCCGCAGCCCTACGATCCGTTCGCGCCGCCACAGCGCGATCTGCCGGGCGGCATGGATGACCTCGCGCGCCGGCTGCCCCAGTCGAAGCCGGGCACGCTGTTCGGCGTCCCGCTGTCGACGCTGCGCGACGTCGGGCTCCAGCGCAAGGCGCTCTTCTTCCTCGGCATCGCGCTCATCGCGGCGATCTTCGTGCCGCTGTCGTTCGATCCGTTCGTGTTCGCCTTCAAGGGCAACACGTTCCGCGGGCTGGTGTGGCCGCTCATCGCCGGCGGCTCCTACCTGCTGGTCGCCGCGGCGCCGCCCCACATCCGGAGCCAGGTCCCGCCGGTGGTGCTGCAGTGGTTGCCCTTCGGCGTGTCGTACACCGGCCTGTTCATGATCTACGACGGCATGCCGATGTACGCGCTCGGCATGGGCACGATCTCGTTCGGGCTGCTGGCCCGCCTGCAGAACCCGAGCGACCAGATCGCGCGCATCATCATCGCGATCGGCGCCGGGTGTCTGCTCATCCCGTTCATCGACCTCTTCGATCTGATCGAGATCCCCGGCGCGGTCAACAAGATCCACATCATCCTGTGGCTGGTGGTGATGGTGATCGGTATCGCGTGCGCGCTGTACGTCGTGCCGCCCGCCAAGCTGCCGCCGGCGCTGCAGGCGGTGGACGCGTTCGCGCCCGCGGTCACGGCGGTGCTGCTGCTGTGGTTGCCGCTGCAGGTCGTGCTGATCGGGCTCGGCGACATCGTCCATGGCAACGACTTCTTGCGATCGATCCTGGGCATGGCGCGAGGGCTGCTCGCGGTCCTGGCGTACTTCGGCGTGCTCATGCTGACGGCGCCCGCGGCCTATGACGCCATCATGGGCATGGTGAAGGGCAACCGCGGTCCGGGCGGTCCCCCGGGTGGCGGCTATCCGCCGGGCCCGCCGGGCGGCGGTTATCCGCCGGGCCCGCCGGGCGGCGGCTATCCGCCGCCGGGCGGTGGCTACCCGCCGCCGGGCGGAGGCTTCCCGCCGCCGCAGGGCGGTGGCTACCCACCGCAGGGCGGAGGCTTCCCGCCGCCGCAGGGCGGAGGCTTCCCGCCGCCGCAGGGCGGTGGCGGCGGCTGGCCGCAGCAGTAGCGGCAGCGTCGCGTCGGCGTCCGGGCGGCGTCTCGCCGCCTCCGGGCGCCACCCCGGGGCGCCACCTCGGCGCGCCACATCGGGGCGCCACCTCAGCGGGACGACGCGGCGGGTTCGTTGTATACGGACCCGCCGTGCTCGTCCTGGCCTCCGCCTCCCCCCGCCGCCTCGAGCTCCTGGCCCGCGTCGGCGTCGAGCCCGTCGTCCGCCCGCCGGACATCGACGAGCGCCCGCGGCCGGGCGAGGCGCCCCGCGCGTACGTGGCGCGGGTGGCGGCCGACAAGGCCCGGGCCTGCCCCCGGGGCGCCGGCGAGTGGGTGCTGGCCGCCGACACCATCGTCGAGCTCGACGGGGTCGTCCTGGGCAAGGCCGCGGACGACGCCGAGGCGGCCGCGATGCTGGGCCAGCTCCTCGGCCGGACCCACACCGTGACCACCGCGGTCTGCCTGCTCGGCCCCGACGGCGCCCACCCGCTGGCGGTGACCTCCGAGGTCGACATGATCGCCGCCGGTCCCGCCGACATCGCCGCCTACGTCGCCTCCGGCGAGTGGCGGGGCAAGGCCGGCGCCTACGCGGTCCAGGGCATCGCCGCCGCCCTGGTGCGCGCGATCCGCGGCTCGGTCACCAACGTCATCGGCCTGCCCCTGGCCGAGGTCGTCGAGCTCCTGCGCGCGACCGGGGCCGCCGAGGTCGCCTTCCACCGCGGTCGGCCGGCGTGAGCGCGGGCGCCGAGGTCGCCGTCGACGCCGGCGCGATCGCCGCCCGCTGGCGCGCGGTGCGGGTCGCGGTCGACGCCGCCTGCGTGGCCGCCGGCCGGGCGCCGGCCGAGGTCACGATCGTCGCGGTGTCCAAGCGCCACCCCGCCGCCGCCGTCGACGCCGTGGTCGCCGCCGGCGCCACCGACGTCGGCGAGAACTACGCCCAGGAGCTGGTGGCCAAGCGCGCCGCGGTCGGCGCCGCCGTGCGCTGGCACTTCATCGGCCGGCTCCAGCGCAACAAGGCGCGGCTGGTGGCCGGGCAGGTCGCGCTGGTCCACGCCGTCGACGCGGTGGACCTCGCGGAGGAGCTGGGGCGGCGGGCCCGCGCCGCCGGCGCGATCCAGCCCATCCTGGCGGCGGTGAACGTCGGCGGCGAGGCGCAGAAGTCCGGCGTCGCCGCGGCGGAGGCGCCGGCGCTGATCGCCGCCCTGCGCGCGGTCGACGGCGTCCGCCTCGACGGCCTCATGACGATGCCGCCGCCCGCCGACGATCCCGAGGTCGTGCGCCCGGCCTTCCGCGCGCTGCGCCGGCTGCGCGACGAGCTGGCGACCGCCGCGTCGCCGCTGCCGCACCTGTCCATGGGGATGAGCGGCGACTTCGCCGTGGCCATCGCCGAGGGCGCCACCCTGGTCCGCATCGGCACGGCGATCTTCGGCGAGCGCCCGCCGGCGTGAGGCCGCGGCGCGCGTCCGCCGCGTCGTGGGTAGGAGGTCAGGGCGCGGAGGTCACGGCCGACGGGTCGATGATGAGGTCGTCGCCGCCCGTTCGCACGCGCGACGCGTCCACCACACGGCCGGCTTCCTCGAGCTGGAGGTCGGCGCACCGGCTCGGCACGCCGGCGAGCGGTCCGACCTTCCGCCGATGGGGAAGATCTGTCGATGGCGGACGGTAGGGGTGAGAGCTCACAGCGGCGGCGGTTGTCCTCGCCGGCCGTGCCACAACGCGAGCACGTCGACCCGCAAGGCGCGCGGGCAGACGCGGTAGAACACGAGGAAGTCGACGCGGCCGAGCGCGAGCCGGCGCACGTTCGCCCGACGCGGCCATGGCATGCCCGCGCGCGGATTCTCGGCGAGATGAGCGAGCGCGCGATCGAGTTCTTCGACCAGGAGCGTCGGTGCGGCCGGGCGGTTCGCGCTCCACCAGCGATGCGCGGCAGCGATCTGCCGCCGTGCGGTCGGCATGATGCTGACGATGAACCGCACCGCGAGTCAGCCGCCGAGTAGCTCGGCGCGGACCGTCGCCCATGGAACGCCCTCGCCGTGGTCCGCCTCGGCGATCGCGGCGTCCAGCTCGGCGAGCTGCTCGGGGGGCAGGTCGTCGTCGGCCCGGTCGTTCGCCGCGCCATCGTCGAGCACGACGGTAACGGTCGCCCCCTCAGGGAGGTCGATGTCGTCGGCGACGATGACGCCGCCCTTGACCGTTGCCGAGAAGACGGTGGGCATATGAGCTGCATGCTACCACCGTCGGCGCCGACGACGAGCGATCAGCTCTTCGCCGCCCCCGGTCTCGCCGCTGACGGTCACGGTGACGCGGGGCCTCGCGAGGCGGTGGGCCTGGGCGAAGCAGGCCTCCATCGCAGGATCGGCGACGCGGATGGTGCTCCGCCCCTTCGGGGCTTCGCTCCTAACGAACGGCGCCGGCGAGCGCCCGACATCACTCGCGCGGCCCCACCTTTCCGGTCGGCCTGAGCCGCCCGAGCGCAAGCGAGGGCGTGTCGAAGGCCGACCGGAGAGATTGGCTCGCCGTTCGTTTCCCGCGATCTCCGACCGCGGTCGGTGAAGGGCTCCTAACGAACGGCGTCGGCAAGCGCCCGACATCACTCGCGCGGCCCCACCTTTCCGGTCGGCCTGAGCCGCCCGAGCGCAAGCGAGGGCGTGTCGAAGGCCGACAAGCCGCGGCTTCTTCCCGTTCGTTTCCCGCG
>CAADGB010000019.1 GCA_900696455.1 uncultured delta proteobacterium | reverse complement strand
GGCGGCGGTGCCACCCACCGCGGCGGTGCCGCCCACCGCGGCGGCGGCGGTGCCACCCACCGCGGCGGCGGTGCCACCCACCGCGCCGGGGGCACCGGCGAGCCGGCGGCGGGGCGACCCGTCGGCGGTGAGCGCGCCGGTGTTCGGCGGGTCGGCGGCCGGGCCGGCGCTGGCGATGCGGCCGGATCCGACCGGGGCCCGGGGCGCCACGCCGACCTCGCCCCAGGTCTACGAGGCGCCGGCGGCGCGGCCGCGGTCGGCGCCACCGGTCGCGGGCTTCGGCGGCGGTCACCGCCGCTGGTGGCTCATCGTCGCCGGTGCGGCGGTGATCGCCGTGATCTCGTTCCTCGTGACCTCGGCGCTCCTCGAGAGCCCGGGCGCGGCGCGACCGCCCGAGCCGGCCGCGACGCCGGACGCGGCGCCGGTCGAGGTCGACGCCGGCGTGGCCGTCGACGCGGCGGCGCCCGCCGTCGACGCCGGCAAGCCGCGCCGGCGCTGAGTCAGCGGTCACGCGTCGCCGCCCGCCGCCCGCGAGCCGCGCCGGCGCTGGGTCAGCGGTCACGCGTCGCCGCCCGCGGCCCGCCGCCGGCGAGCCGCGCCGGCGCTGGCGGTCACGCCGTCGCTGCGAACTCGTGGACGACCGCGGACAGGACCTCGGCGCCCCAGTGGAGGCCGGCGACCGGCACGCGCTCGTCGTGGCCGTGGAACATGTCGGCGAAGCGGATGCCCGAGGCCTTCTCGATCTTGACCGGCGAGAAGCCGTACCAGCGGGCGCCGAGCTGGGTGAAGTACTTGGCGTCGGTGAAGCCGGGGATCATGTAGGGCACGACCACGGCGTCGGGCTCGCGGGCGAGCACCTGGCGAGCGATCACGTCGTAGAGCGGCGAGGCCACCGGCTCGGTCACGGTGGCCGGCGCCGAGCGGATGACCTCGAGCTCGACGTCGGGGCCGAGCACGGCCTGGAGCTCGCGCAGGAAGTCGCCCTCGCTCTGGCCGGGGAGGGTGCGGCCGTCGATCTCGACCTCGGCGACGCCCGGGATGACGTTGGTCTTGTTGCCGGCGCGCACGACGGTCGGCGAGGCGGTGTTGCTGAGGAGCGCGCCGAGCGAGCGCGCGGTGCCCAGGTCCGGCACCAGGCGGAGGACGCGGGCCAGGAGCTCGGGCCGGGTCAGCAGACGGAGGAGCGGGCGCGCCGCCCGCGGCTGCCGCGCCGCGACCGCGGCCAGGAAGTCCTGGACGTAGCGGGTGGCGTGCACCGGGAGCTGCGCGCTGCCGAGGCGGGCGAGGGCCTCGCCCATCCGGACGACGGCGCTGTCCCGCCGCGGCATCGAGCCGTGGCCGGGCTCGCCGGTGAAGCGGGCGCGCACCCAGCACAGGCCCTTCTCGGCGACCTGCACCGGGTAGAAGGTGGTGCCGGCGAGGTGGAGCGAGAAGCCGCCCGACTCGCCTAGCGCGTACTCGGCGCGGACCAGGTCCGGGTGCTGCTCCACCAGGAAACGCGAGCCGTGATCGCACCCGGCCTCCTCGTCGGCGACGCCGGCGAAGATCACGTCGCGGGCCAGCGCCGGCTTGTCGACGGCGAGGCGGCGCATGATCGCCACCGACATCGCCGCCATGTTCTTCATGTCGATGGCGCCGCGCCCCCACAGGCAGCCGTCCGCGATGACGCCGGCGAACGGGGGCTGCTGCCACTTGCTGGCGTCGGCCTCGACCACGTCGAGGTGGGCGCTCAGCAGCAGCGGGCCCGCCTGGCCGGTCCCGCGGTAGCGCGCGACGAGGTTGGCCCGGGTCGGCGCCGACTCGAGCACGGTCACGTCGTAGCCGACCTCCCGCAGCTTGCCGGCGAGGTAGTCGACGGCCGGCCGCTCGTTGCCGGGCGGGTTGGTGGTGTCGATGCGCAGGAGCGCCTGACACATCTCCTGCGCGTCGAGGTGCAGCGGGGGCAGGGCCATCGCTGCGCACGATACCCCACCGCCCGCCGCGGGTGCTCGGCCCCGCGGGTCCGGAGCGTGTGACGGCATCACACGCTCTGATCGATCGGTCGGTCCCGGCGAGGACGCCGGTGCCGACCTGAGTCGGAGCAGATCGCCTCGGCTGCGTCTCGGCTCAGGGGGCGCGCCCTCCCGGCCGCGGTCGCGCCGCGGGCGCCGTCCCCCGCTTCACGTCGAGGTACGGCTCCAGCTTCTTGAACGTCTTGTAGCCGAAGCCCTTCACCTTGCGCAGGTCGGCGACCCGCCGGAACGGACCGTGGCGGCTGCGCCAGGTCACGATCCGCTCGGCCTTGGCCGGCCCGATGCCGGGGAGGGTCTCGAGCTCTTCGGCCGTGGCGGTGTTGAGGTCGAGCTTGCCCGCGGGCGGGCGCGCGCGGCCGGGCGGCGCCGCGTCGGACCGCGCCGGCGGCCCCGCGGTGCTGCCCGGGAGGGCTCGCGGCCCCGCCGTCGCCACCCGCGGCGACATCCAGGTCCACGCGCTCACCGCCAGCATCACCGCCAGGCCGGTGACCAGGAGGCTGCGGAGGAGACGCGCGCGAGCGCCGGGCGGCGCGGGCGCGCCACCGGCCAGGTCGTCGTCATCGATCATGATCGCCTCCTCGCCCTCAGAAGGGCAGGTCCTTGGGGATCGGCGGGATCGGCGTGCCGCTGGGCCGCCGGCGCGTGAAGTCCTCGTCGGTCATCTCCCGGATCTGCAGGCGGCTCTGGCCGGTGGGCCACGCGTCCAGGTACAGGTTGATCGACGCGTCCTTGTTGGGGTACGCGGTGCCGACCCGCATCCAGTACGTCGTGCCGTCCTTGCGCTCGACCGGGGCGATCACCTTGTACATGCGACCGCGGTTGCCGTTGCTGCTGCCGTTCTCCATCGCTGCGCTCATCTGGGTTCTCCTTTGACTCGTGTGGGTGAGTCGGCGCGGGCCATTGCCAGGGGCGTGCCACGCGTAACCCCGCGAAGCTTCGTCGTTCGCGTCCGAGATCCGGACGCGAGGTGGCCGGAATCCGGCCACCGTCCGGATCTCGGCCACCCCCGGCGCGCGGCGGCGACCGCCGCCGGCGCCGCGTCAGCGCGCCGGCGTCAGCTCGGCGGCCACCCGCACGGTCGTCGACCGCGGCACGGTCACCCGCCGCCGCTCGACGGTCGGCGGCCCCCACACCGGGCCGTCGGCCCCGAGCGCCACCACCAGCGGCGGGTACCACACCACCAGCTCCCAGGTCCCGGCCGGGACCTCGTCGAGCGCGAACCGCCCATCGTCGCCGGTGACCACCTGGTAGGGGTGGGGCTGGGCCAGCACCCAGGCCGGCGCCCGTGCGCCGTCCCACAGCCGGGTCTCGCCGGCGCGCTCGACCGCCAGCGACGCCCGCCCGCCGGGGTCGAGGGTCAGCGTCGTCACGCCGCCCGGGCGCTCGTGGTGGAGGCGGACCCGCTCGCGGTCGGCGTTCTCGACCAGGAGCACCACCGGCAGCGGGCCGGCGACCTGGGTGGTGGGGACGATCGCGCACGCGGTGGCGACCGCGACCCCGCCGGTGCGCGCCGCGCCCATGGCGAACGGCACCGCGCGCCCGCTGCGGACGCCCTCGAGATAGACCACGGCGCCGGCGACCGGGGTCCCGGCGCGCGCCACCCGCGCCACCGCGCAGCCCGGCGGCCACGCCACGCCGCCGCCGCTGCGCCAGCGCACCGCGCCCTCGATCGATCCGCCACCGGTGACGGTGACGCCCTGGTAGGCCGGCGGCGCCGTCCGCCGCGGCGAGAAGCCGAGGCCCCAGCCGCCGTAGGTGACGCCGCCGTAGCCCAGGCCGCCGTAGGTGAGGCCGCCGAGGCCGAGGCCATCGAGGCCGTCGAGGCCGTCGAGGCCCCCGAGGTCGTCGAGGTGGCCGCGATCGGCGGGCGCGCGCACGGGGCGCGGCTCGTCGATGCCGTCGTGGCGCAGGCGCACCGACGCCCGGGCGAGCTGGCCGGTGCCGTCGTCGCGGCTGGTCCCGGCCGGCGCCAGCGGCGGGGCGGGCGGCGGCGCGCAGGCCCAGACCACGGCGGCGCCGAGCGTCCCGGCGGCGAGGGCGAAGCGCGCGCGCACCCCGCGAGTCTGCAACGTGGCGGCGGGCCCCGCAATCACGGGGCGAGCGAGCGGCGTCGCGGGCCGGCGGCGGCGCGCCGCGATCACGGCGCGGGGCGGGCGGGCGGCGGCGCGGGCAGGCGGCGCGCGGCCTCGAAGTGCGAGGTCACCACGGCGGTGGCCAGGTCGACGAGCGCGCGGCCGTCGGCGATGCTGGCCGAGCTGGCGACGTTGAGGCGGCGACCCGTGCGCTGGAACGACAGCCCGCGCAGGACGGTGACGAGCGGGATGCCGCCCAGCACCGGCACCCGACCGTACCGCGCCAGGAGGTCGGCGCGCAGGCGCTCGAGGGCGTGCTGGGCGGTCGCGGCGGCGCCGTCGTCGGCGTAGCGCAGCGTGCCGCGCAGGAGCAGGCCCTGGGCGACGACCTCGACCGTGAGCGTCAGCCGCTCCGGGGCCGGGATCGCGGCTCCGTCGGCGCCGAGCATCGGGATCTGCGCGCCGAACACGCCGGCGGCGGTCACCATCAGCGCCGGGCCGGTGGGCTCGCCCGACTCGTCGGCGATGGTGGCGACCCGCGCCAGCCACGGCGGCAGGTCGGCGGCGGCGGCGGCGCGATCGAGGGGGCCGGCGCGGGTCGCGGTCAGCCCGCCGAGCTGCGCCGGCTGGGTCAGCGTCATCCACCCCGGCTGCCAGGCCAGGAAGACGCGCGGATCGCCGGGGATGACCCGCGGCGAGCGCCCGCGCCGCCCGAGGGCGCCGCCGCGCACCGCGGTCCACGCCACCGGCGCGTCGGGCTGGTCGAGGAAGTCGCGGAGCTCGGCCGGCGCCTGCGCGGTGCGGGCGACCAGCGTGGTGGCGGTGGCGTCCTGGGGCGCGGGGCTCGACACCACCAGCAGCTCGAACGTGTCCGCGAGCCGGACATTCAGCTCGCCGACCAGCGAGCGGTGATCGGGCAGCGGGCGCAGCAGGGCGTCGACGCGGTCGGCCCACTCGGTGCCGCGCAGGCGATCGAGGCGGACCAGCACGGTGACGACGTGGCCGGCCGGCATGTAGCCGAGGAGGTTGGCGTTGGTGCCGGCGCTGGGCCGGGCCGCCGGATCGCCGCTCCGGTCGGCGCCGGGCACGCCCACCTGGTCGCCGCCCGCGCTCGCGGCGTCGCCGCCGGGAGCGGTGCCGGTGCCGCCGGCGTCGCCGCCGGGGGCGGTGCCGGTGCCGACCGCGCCGCCGTCGGCAGGGGCGCTGGCGCCGGCGGCGGCGACCAGCCCGCCGTCGCCGTCGTCGGGCGTCACCTCGGGGGCGAGGCCGCCGTCGGGCTGATCGAGGGCGACCTGGATCGGGCCGCCGTCGCCGTCGTCGAGGGCCGCGGCGGCGTCGTCCGCCGCGCCGGCGTCGCCGAGGTCGCCG
>CAADGB010000018.1 GCA_900696455.1 uncultured delta proteobacterium | reverse complement strand
GGCGCGACCGCCGGCGACCCGGACCCGCCCCGCCAGGTGGCGACGGACCACCGCGCCGACGGCGGCCGGCTCGACCGTGGCCAGGCGGGCGCGCAGGCGCGCGGCCCACGCCGGATCGCCGAACAGGTGCTGACCGGCGGCCAGCTCGCCGATCGGATCGTCGACCCCGACCAGCGGCAGCCCGGCGCCGACGCGGGCCGCGGCGAGCACGGCGTCGCCCGCCGACGCCAGCGCGGCCAGCCCGCGCGCCAGCTCGCGCGCCGTCGGCGGCTGGCCGCGGCCGGTGACGATCCAGGCGGCGCGCGTCCGCGACGCCACCACGTCGGCGTGATCGAGCCCCGACCACGGCCGGAGCAGGCGCGCGGCCGCGACCGCCACCGTCAGGGCCGCCAGGTCGTCGACGCCCGGTCGCGCCACGCGACCGCCGATCGCCCACCAGCCCGGAGGCAGGGACGGCCGCGCCCGCGGGGGACCGGGCGCGCGGACCGGCGGCCGCTCGGCTCGGTCGCGCGACGGTCGAGGCGATCGCGGCGCCGGCCAGGCCGCCGCGACCAGCCGCGCCGCCGCCGGCGGATCGTCCGCGCCGCGGATCGCGATCGTCGTCCGCGCGGGCGCGAAGCTGGTGCGCCACCATCGCTCGATGGCGACGCCGTCGAACGCGGGGACGACCGCCGAGCCCGGGCCGCGTCCCCACAGCCAGGACAGGAGGCGCGCCCGCGGGGCCTCGTGGTCGCGCTCGGCCGCGACCCGCGACGCCTCGGCGGCGACCAGCGAGGGCGCGGGCGCCGGGGCGCCGACCGCGCCGACGATCGCGGCGAGCGCCTCGACCAGCGCGCCGGCGCCGCCGATCGCCCGGAAGACGGTGGCGTCGGGGCCGACCCAGCCGTCGAGGCCGACCCCGCCGGCGGCGCGGTCGGCGGGCGCCACCTGGGCCAGGGCGAGGTGCTCGGCGAGGTGAGCCAGCCCCGCCTCGCCCGTCCCCTCGTCGCTCGTGCCCCCGCCCAGCCAGGCCTCGACCGTCACGGGCCCGCCGCCCCCGGCGACGACGATCGTCGCGCCCGGCGCGGTGCGTTCGCGGTGGACAGAGAGCGGGGCCGGCAGCATCGTGATCACGGCCACGGCGACGAGCGCCGGGTGGGGAGCGCGCCGGTCAGGATAGGCAGATCGATCGAAGCAGGGCACGTTTCTGGCCGCCCGGAGACGGGCCCGAGTGTACCCCGGATCACGCCGGCAACACCCCGCGATCCCGAGCCGGCGTCGATCACGCGCCGCGGGCGACCACGCAGGTATGCTCGGCCCATGACGCGCGCGCTCCTCCTCGTGGCCGCGGTCGCCGCGGCCCTCCCGTCCGTCGCCGGCTGTGGCAGCGACCCGGTCGACGCCGCCGGCACCTACACGATCTCGCTGACCAACCGCGAGAACGGCTGCAACAACCCCAACTGGACCGTGGGCGAGATGACCAGCGGCATCGGCGTGGTCGTCACCCAGAACGGCGTCGCCGTGACCGCCGACGTCCAGCCCGGCGCCGCCCGCCTCGCCCTCGACCTCGCCCTCGGCTCGCACCTCTTCACCGGCGTCGTCGACGGTGACCGCCTCGACCTCCTCATCACCGGCACCCCGATGTACTCGCAGGGGACCTGCGACTACACGATCGACGCCCAGATCGACGCCCGCCTCGACGGCGACGTGCTGTCGGGCGACGTCTTCTACCGGGCGCGGACCGACGGCGCCACCGACTGCGGCGCGCTCACCGGCTGCGCCTCGCGCCAGGAGCTGCTCGGCAACCGCCCGCCGTCGTGAGCCCGGCGCCGGCGCAGGGATGGCGTAGGATGGCGAGGTCATGGCCCGCCTGCCGGCCACCATCCCGACCCTGTCCACCCCGCGCCTGCGGCTGCGGCCGTTCGTCGACGGCGACGCCGCCGCGGTGACGGCGCTGGCCGGCGACGCCGAGGTCTCGCGCTACCTCCTCCACGTCCCCCACCCCTACCCTGCCGGGCTGGCCGACGACTGGATCGCGCACCACCGCGAGGCGTGGAGCCAGGGCCAGGGCGCGACCTGGGCGATCACGCGCCGCGACGACGGGACGCTGCTCGGCACCACCAGCTTGCGCTGGGTGCGCCGCCACGATCACGCCGAGCTCGGCTACTGGCTGGGCCGCGCCCACTGGGGGCACGGCTACGCCGTCGAGGCGGCCGGGCGCGCCGTCGAGTTCGGGTTCGAGGTCCTGCGCTGCGCGCGGGTGTTCGCCCAGCACCTCGGCGGCAACGAGCGCTCGGCGCGGGTGCTGGCGCGCCTGGGCATGACCGCCGAGGGCGTGCGCCGCGCTCACATCAAGAAGGCGGGCGCGTACCACGACACCTTCCAGTTCGGCGTCCTCCGCGACGAGTTCCTGACCGCCCGCGCCGAGCGCGTCGAGCGCGCCGCCCGCGCCGCCCGCGCCGAGCGCGCCTGATCAGCGCGCGGCCTCGGCGTCGTCCGCGCCGCCGTCGGCGCAGCCCGACATCGACATCCGCATCGGCCAGCCGCCGTGCTCGGCGCGCACCGCCCGCGCCTTGTCGGCGCCGACGCGCGCGGCCAGGAGGCGCTCGGCCTCCTCGCCCAGCCCGGCCAGGGCCCGGAAGTAGCGCTCGAACGGCGACAGCCGCTGCACGTCGGCAGGCGCCGGCGCCAGCCCGGCGCGCTCCTGCGAGATCCGGCGGCGCACCAGCTCGGGCTCGCCCGGCGCGGCCTTGTCGTGCAGCTCCTCGCCCATGGCGTGGGCCGAGAGCTGATCGGCGCCCTGATGATCGCCGGTGGCGTCGATGTACCACCCGCGCACCCGCTGCTTCCAGCTCCGCGCCAGCTCGACGAACACCTGGTTGGCGGCGGCATGCTCGTCGGCGGTCAGCCCCGCCGCCTGCGCGGTGGCGGGGTCGATCTGCATGGGGTCCCCCCGCATCACCGGCGGGATGTCGAGGTTGACCCCGCACTCGCGAGCCAGGGCCAGGAGCTCGTCCGGACCCGGATCGATCCAGTCGACCTCGTCGTCGGAGGGGGGTCCGGGCCGGCGGCCGCCGCGGGCCCCGGCCCGCGCGCCCTCGAGCTCCTGCACGCGGGCGCCGAGCGCCGCGATCTGCTCGCGCTGGGCGCGGTCGCGGGCCAGGAGCTCCTCGCGGGTGATCGTCGACGCCGGCGCCTCCGGCACGGCGATCGCCACCGTCGACGCGCGCGCGGCGAGCGGCCCGGGGCCGGGCGCGGGCGAGGTCCCGTCGAGCGTGACCTGCTGACCGGCCGCGACCTCGGCCTTGCCGGCGGGCCCGGCCACCAGCACCTTGCCCTCGTAGACGGTGACCACCGCGGCGGTGGCGAGCACGGCGCCGGCGGCGGCGCCGAGGACGGCGGAACGAGCTGGTCTCATCGTGATGATCTCCACCCGGAAGCAGGTGCCGGTGACCTCGATCGAGCCCGCCGGCGTGGTGACGACGAACGGCGCCGCCCGACCGGCGGGCGTCGGATCGACGCGGTAGAAGACGTCGCCGTCGTCCTGGACGACCGCCAGGCTCCGCCCGTCGCGGCGCCAGCCCAGGCGGGCCCCGGCCTCGGCCACGGCGACGCCGCGATCGGCGAGGCCCACGGTCTCGCGGACGGCGAAGGTGCGCGAGGCGACGGCGCCCGGCGACGGCGACGGCGGCGACGACGACGACGACGACCACGGCGCGACCGCGACCACCGCCGCCGCGCCGGCGACCACGGCGGCGACCGCGCCCGCGACCAGCCAGGGTCGGCGCGGACGCGCCCGCGCCACCGGGGCCGCG
>CAADGB010000017.1 GCA_900696455.1 uncultured delta proteobacterium | reverse complement strand
GCCGCCGCCGCCGCCGGCCTGGACCTGGCCACCGCCGCCGCCGGCGCCGCCGGCGAGCACCTGCCCGGTCGCGGTCACCCGCACCGCGCCGAACGCCGCCAGCACGACCGCGCCGCCTGGATCGCCGCCGGTCCCGCCCTGGCCGCCGCTCGCCCCCTCGGCGCCGCCCTCCTGGCCGCGACAGCCGCCGCGCGCGAACGGCAGCACGGCGAGCGCGCTGCCCGGCAGGCCGCCCAGCGCGGTGCCGTCGCCGCCGAGGCTCTGATCGGTGTCGCCGGTGCCGCCGGCGCCGCCGACCGAGCCGAAGCTGCCACCGGCGCCGCCGGCCGCGCCGCCGGCGTCGTTCTCGGGCGCGCGCGGGGTGGCGCACTCGGTGGCCGCGCCGGCGCCGCGAGCCTGGCCACGCCGGCTCGACACGTCGACGACGCCGTCGACCACGAGGTCGCCGGCGGCCGCGATCACCAGCGGGCGCGAGCCGGTGGCGGTGAGGCGCGCGCCGACGCCGATCGACACCGACGCGACCCAGACCAGGCAGGCGTCGGGGCCGCCGGGCTGGGCGAGCGTGGCGCAGCGCGGATCGGTGTCGGTGTCGATCGTGGTCGCGACGCTCACGGTCAGCGCCGGGCCGGCGGCGCCCGCGCCGCACAGATCGACGAAGCCGAGCCGGCAGCGGGCGTCGGTGGTGACGGTGGCGTCGGTCGGCGGCGCGCCGTCGCCGTCACCGGCGGCGTCGATCGCGGCGCCGTCCCCGTCCTCGCTCGCGCCCGACGGCTGGAAGCCGCACGCGGCGGCGGCCCCGGCGCCGACGGTGAGCAGGAACAGCGACGCGCACCGCATCCCGACGATCGTATCGTCGCGGACGGGTGCGCGTCATCCCACATCGCCGGCGGCCTCGCCGGCGCGCGGCGCGTGTGGAGAGCTCAGGCGGTCGCGCGGTCGGGCTTGATCAGCCCGACGATGCTGGCGACGAAGCCGATCAGCCCGCCGACGAGCAGGATCTTGGCGCCGGTGCCGGCGACCTTGGCGAACGGCGCCTCCGGCGAGAACTGCAGGATCGTGATCGCGGCGATCACCAGGCCGAGGACCGCGGTGCCGGCGGCCATGCCCCGGGTGAACGCGCCCTTGGCGACGCCGAGGCCGGCGACCGCGGCCAGGCCGAGCGAGCCGAGCAGCGCGATGAAGGTCGGCGCCGCCTTCTCCGCGCGCAGTTGCCAGAACGTGGCCTTGATGGGACCGACCTCGACGAAGGGCAGGAAGACGGCGATCGCGCACAGGGCACCGAGGGCGAGGAGGACGAACTTGACGGGCTTCATGACGGGTCTCCAGGTTCTTGGGAATCGGGTTGAGTGACTGACGGCCGACCCCATGTGCACCCCGGGTGCCAGCCGCACCTCCGCGAAACCACATGAGGATCTCGTGTGCGTCGGGTCCGGGTGGACCCGGGCCCGGTGCGGCGTCGGGTTCACCGCGACCCAGCCGGTCTGCTAAGAAGGCGCGCCGTGCCCGCCCCCGCCGAGCCCTGGACCGTCGCCGCCGCCGCCGCCGGCGCCACCGTGGCCGCCGCGGTGCGCGACCGGGCCGGCGAGCCGTGGTCGGTGGTGAAGCGCTGGATCGAGTCCGGCAAGGTCTCGGTCGACGGCGTCACCGTCACCGCGATCGATCACCGCGTGCGCGGCGGCGAGCGGCTCGAGGTCCGCCTGCGCGCGCCGCGGCCGCGCGATCCCGGACGCGAGGCCGACCTCGTCCACGACGACCCGCACGTGGTCGTGCTCGACAAGCCGGCCGGCGTGTCGTCGGTGCCGTACGAGGAGCGCGAGACCGGCACGGCGATGGACCTGGTCCGCGGGGCCTGGCGGCGCATGGGACGCAAGGCGACGGTGACGCCGCTCCTGGTCGTCCACCGCATCGACAAGGCGACCTCGGGGCTCCTGATGTTCGCCAAGAGCAAGCGGGCCGAGGCCGGGCTCGCCGCCCAGCTCCGCGATCACTCGTGCGAGCGCGCGTACGTGTGCGTGGCCCACGGCGCGCTGTCGCCGCGCACGATCGAGTCGCACCTGGTGGCCGACCGCGGCGACGGACTGCGCGGCTCGACCCGCCACGCCGGCCAGGGCAAGCGCGCGGTCACCCACGTCGCGGTGCGCGAGCGCCTGCGCGGCGCGACCGTGTGCGACGTCCGGCTCGAGACCGGCAAGACCCACCAGATCCGCATCCACCTCGCCGAGGCCGGGCACCCGCTGGTGGGCGAGGAGGTGTACGTCCGCGACTTCCTCGAGCGCGGCGGCGCGCTCCTGCCGGCGCCGCGGCTGATGTTGCACGCCGCGACCCTCGGCTTCGTCCACCCCGTCACCGGCGAGCGCCTGCGCTTCGAGCGGCCGCCGCCGGCGGAGATGTCGGACTGGATCGCCGCTCATCGCACCTGAGCCGAGGCGCAGCCGAGGCGAGCTGCTCCGACTCGGGTCGGCCCCCGCAGGCGGAGGGCCGGAGGCCGATCTCGCTGCCCGCCAGCGGAAAACTACCGCCTCACCGTCGAGAAAGTCGAGGCGGCGTGCAGGCGCGGCTTGAGCTGGCGGCGGCGCGCCGTACGATGGAGGGATGGCACGCGAGGCGACGTTGCGGGTCCTGGTGGTGGACGACGACGAGCAGTTCCGGGCCAGCGTGGTCGACGCGCTCGTCGCTGTCGGCGAGGTGGCCGCGGTGGCGACGCCGGCCGAGGCGGTGTGGGCGCTGTCGCAGGCGCGCTTCGACGTGCTCATCTGCGATCTGCGCCTGGGCGCAGGGACGAGCACCAGCGGCGACGACGTGCTGGAGGCGGTGCGGAGCGAGTGGCCCGGGGTGGCGCGCATCCTGGTGACCGGCGACCCGACGGCCGGGCGCGAGCACCCGGCGCATGCGGTGCTGCACAAGCCGCTCGATCTCGGCGCGCTGCGCGAGCTGCTGGGCTGGCTGCCGGCGGCGGTCGCGAGCCCCGCCGAGGTCGGCAACGACAACGGCGGCGCAGGCAGCCGCGGCGCTCGCGGCGCTCGCGGCGACGACGACGACGACGGCAACTGATGCGCGGCGCCGGCGGGTGCTGCGGCGTCAGCGCAGGTGGCCGCTCACGGCGAGCCCGCCTCCGCCCGGCATCGGCACCGGCGTGAGCTCGAGCCGGACCGCGGCGGCGCCGGCGCCGAGCGGCAGCGTGACGTCCTGCGGGAACGGCACCAGCGACGCGATGCCGGCGCCGAGCACGACGCCGCCGGCCATGGCCGCGACCTCGCTGCCGCGCAGCTCGACGTCGCCGAGCACCGCCACCGGCACCGCCGCGCCGGCGACGCCGAGGAGCGCGCCCACCATGACGTCGGAGGGGTAGTGGCGCCCGGCCTTCACCCGCAGGCCGGCGGTGGCGCCGGCCACGGCGAACCCGCCGAACCAGACGCCAGCGCGTGGGCCGGTGCGGTCGGAGCCGCTGGCGTAGCTCCAGCCGCCGGCGGCCGCGGCGGCGAAGGTGAGCGCGGCGTGGCCCGACGGGAACGACGCCCGGGCGTCGCGGCCGGCGCGGCGCGCGTACGCGGCGACCGCCGGGTCGCGGTGGAAGTTGTACGGGCGCGGCCGCCGCCACAGCGCCTTCATCGCGGCGGTGGTGGCGCCGCTGGCGAGGACCCCGCCGGCGTAGGCGAGGAGGCGGCGATCGGTGTCACCGTCGCCGCGGCCGAGCTCGAGGGCGAGCGGGGTGGTGAGGCCGACGACGACCAGCAGGTCGGAGGCGGTGGACGCGGTCTGCGAGAAGTCGTCGTGGGTGAGCTCGTCGAACGCCCCGAGGTAGAGCCGCGGGGCCGGGCGGTCGGGGGCCCCGGCGTGCGCCGCGCCGACAGGAGCCTCGCCGTGCGCCGCGCCGACGGGAGCCTCGCCGTGCGCCGCGCCGACAGGAGCCTCGCCGTGCGCCGCGCCGACGGGACCGACGGCGAGCACGCCGGCGGTCAGGGCGAGGACCAGCCACGCGCGCGAGTCGATCATGACGCGGGCGCGGAGCAAGGATGGGGCCGGCGGCGCGGCCACGCCGCGGCCTCGCGGCCGGCGCGGCGGTGGCAGCTCTCCGACGGCGGCGTCGGAGCTCCGGCGGCCGGGTGTCGAGCGGCGCGACGGCTCACGAGCAGCACCGGAGGGCCTCACGAGCAGCTCACGCCGCGCGCGCCGGCGGCGGCAGGGCGTAGGTCACCGACGCCTGCGCCACCAGCTCGTCGCCGACCGCGCTGCGGATGTGGACCTCGCCGACCGCCAGCCGGGTGCCGAGCTTGAGCAGGCGGGCGGTGGCGGTGAGCTCGGCCGGCGGCGGCCGGCGCAGGAAGTTGATCGTGAGGCTGGTGGTGACCGCGAGCGCCACCGGCCCCAGGCGCGACAGCAGCAGGAAGTACACGGCGGTGTCGGCCAGCGCCATCAGCGTCGGCCCCGACAGGGTGCCGCCGGGGCGGAGGTTGTCGGCGGAGAACGGCAGCGCCAGGTCGACCTCGTCGTCGCGGATGGCCGTGATCCGGGTCCAGCCGCGCGCCTGCGGGAAGTGCGCGGCCAGGAAGCGATCGATGTCGTCGGCGGTCATCACGGGGGCGGCCATGCGCGAGGGCGTAGCATGGCCGCCGGGCGGGCGGCGACGGCGCGCGGCCGCGCCGGCCCGCGAGGCGAGCCCGCGACCGCGCGGGCCCGGCCGGGGCGCCGGGCGACGAGCCGCCGCTCACTTGCGCAGCGTGATCTTGCGCGGCTTGGCCTCGGCGCGCTTGCCGATGGTGACGGTGAGGACGCCGCTGGTCAGGTTGGCCTCGACCTTCTCGCCGTCGGCGGTGTCGGGCAGCGAGAAGCTGCGCGAGAACGAGCCGTACTGACGCTCGTAGACGTAGTAGGCCTCGCCCTCCTTGCGCTGCTCGGAGGCGCGGCTGCCGGAGATCGACAGCACGCCGTTGTGCAGCGAGACGTCGACGTCCTTCTCCTCCACGCCCGGGAGGTCGGCGCGGACCACGAACTGGTCGGCGGTCTCCTTGACCTCGAAGCCGGGGTTGAAGGCGGTGGCCGCGGGGCGGACGTCGAAGAACGGGTCCCACCCGAACAGGTCGCGGGCGAAGGTGAACGGATCACGGGTGTAGCGAGCGGGCGCGGGATCACGACGGACGAGCGACATGACGACTTTCCTCCAGAGAATCGTGGGTGGTGCCCTTCCTGGTAACCACACAGGCACGCCCGGCAACGCCTTGACGTTCGCGCGCGCGATGCTTAGGGATGACCGTCTTTTCGGGCAGGTCGGATCTGGCCAGCCCTGCGGGTGGGCCGGCGCCGGCCCCGCGCACCAGCCGGCCGTGGCGGGATCAAGCTCCGACCAGGCCGGGATCGCTCGCGGGCGGCGTCTCGGTGGCCAGGCTCGGCGACGCGCCGGCCGGGCCGTGGCCGCCCCCGCCCGGGGTCTCGACGGTCAGCACCGCGCCGGCCGGGGCGTGGACGTGGGTGGCCCCGGGCAGGAGCGCGCCGTCGAGCGTGTTGCGCCCGGGGAGGCCGGGCTCACCGCCGGCCAGGCCGAAGGGCGCGGTGGTGCGGCGCTGGGTGACCAGGGCGAGCTCGGCCGGCGCCAGCAGGCGGAGGCTGCGCACCACGCCGTCGCCGCCGCGGTGGCGGCCGCGGCCCCCGGAGCCGGCGCGGATCGCGAACCGCTCGACCCGCACCGGGAACCGCGCCTCGAGCAGCTCGACGTCGGTGATGCGGGTGTTGGTCATGTGGGTGTGGACGGCGCTGGCGCCGGGCGCGCGCGCGGTGGCGCCGGCCCCGCCGCCGATCGTCTCGTAGTAGGCCCAGTCGGCGCCGCCCAGGGTCAGGTTGTTCATCGTGCCCTGGCTGGCGGCGGCCAGGCCGAGCGCGCCGAGCAGCACGTCGACGATGCGCTGCGAGGTCTCGACGTTGCCGGCGACGACGGCGGCGCCGGGCGGCGGATCGAGGATCGAGCCGGGCGGGATGACGACGTCGATCGCCGCCAGGCAGCCGGCGTTGAGCGGGATGGGCGCGCCGACCAGCGCGCGGACGACGTAGATGACGGCGGCCATGGTGACCGCCCGCGGCGCGTTGAGGTTGCCGGGGTGGGCGGGCGCGCTGCCGGTGAAGTCGATCGCGAGGCGGCCGCGGTCGGCCGTCACCGTGGCGACGATCGGCGAGCCGTCGTCGAGGGCATCGGCGAAGCGACGGGTGCCGGGCGGGAGGGCGGCGACGGCGCGGGCGACCAGGGCCGCGGCCTGGGCCTGGACGTGGGCCATGTGCGCGAGGAAGGTGGCCGGCGACGAGCGCGCCATGGCGAGGGCGACGAGCCGCGCCCCGGCCTGGTTGGCGGCGATCTGGGCCTCGAGATCGGCGAGGTTGTCGAGCGGCCGGCGGGCCGGGTGGGGGCCGGCGGCGAGCGCGGCCAGGATGCGCGCGCGGGCCAGCGCGCCGCCCTCGACGAGGGGCAGGTGGCGGAGCGCGACGCCCTCGTCGGCGAGGGTGCGCGAGGCGGGCGGCATGGAGCCGGGCGTGAGGCCGCCGACGTCGGCGTGGTGGCCGCGGTTGGCGAGGATGTACAGGACGCGGCCGGCGTCGTCGTGGACCGGCGTGATGACGGTGATGTCGGGCAGGTGCGAGCCGCCGGCCGACGGATCGTTGGTGGCGTAGACAGTGCCCGGCGGCGGCTGCGGGTGCGCCGCGAGGAGCGCGCGGACGGTCTCGCCCATGGCGCCGAGGTGGACCGGGATGTGCGGGGCGTTGGCGACCAGGCCGCCGCGGGCGTCGAAGATCGCGCACGAGAAGTCGCGACGCTCGCGGATGTTGGTCGAGACCGCGGTGCGCTCGAGGACGGTGCCCATCTGGGTGGCGATGGACATGTACAGGTTGGCGTGAACGGCGACCGCGACCGGGTCGGGCCGCGCCCCGGACCCGGACCCGGACCCGGACCCGGACCCGGACTCGGATCCGGACCCGGACTCGGATCCGGACCCGGACTCGGATCCGGACTCGGACCCGGATCCGGACTCGGACTCGGATCCGGACTCGGACTCGGATCCGGATTCGGACTCGGATCCGGACTCGGACCCGGATCCGGACTCGGACCCGGATCCGGACTCGGACCCGGATCCGGACTCGGACCCGGATCCGGACTCGGACTCGGATCCGGACTCGGACTCGGATCCGGACTCGGACCCGGACTCAGACCCGGATCCGGACTCGGACTCGGACTCGGATCCGGACTCGGACTCGGATCCGGACTCGGACCCGGACTCGGACTCGGACCCGGACCCGGACTCGGATCCGGACTCGGACTCGGACCCGGACTCGGACTCGGATCCGGACTCGGACTCGGATCCGGACCCGGACTCGGATCCGGACTCGGACTCGGATCCGGATTCGGACTCGGATCCGGACTCGGACCCGGACTCGGACTCGGACCCGGACTCGGATCCAAACTCGGACCCGGATCCGGACTCGGACCCGGACTCGGACCCGGACCCGGACCCGGACTCGGACCCGGATCCGGATTCGGACTCGGATCCGGACTCGGACCCAGATCCGGACTCGGACCCGGACCCGGACTCGGACCCGGATCCGGACTCGGACCCGGATCCGGACTCGGACCCGGACTCGGACCCGGACCCGGACTCGGACCCGGACCCGGACCCGGAACCGGCAGACCCGTTCGCCCTGAGCCCTTCACCGACCGCGGTCGGAGATTGCGGGAAGCGAACGGCGAGCCAATCTCTCCGGTCGGCCTGAGCCGCCCGAGCGCCAGCGAGGGCGTGTCGAAGGCCGACACGCCGCGGTCGTCGCGCGAATGATGTCG
>CAADGB010000016.1 GCA_900696455.1 uncultured delta proteobacterium | reverse complement strand
GCGCGGGCGGCGCCGGCGCGGTGGGCGGGGCGGTCGGCGGCTGGGCCGGCCCCGGGGCCTTCTTCTCGGCCTGGGCCACGCGAGGCCCGACGTCGTCGGCGGCGGCCGGCGCGGCGGTGACGTAGCCGGCGCCGAGCATCGCGCCGGCGGCGACGATGGTGCGCCAGGTGCGCTGGCTGGCGGTCGGCGAGGACGTGGCGGTGGCGGCGGACAGCGCGCGGGCGAGCGTCGAGCGTCGTGACATGAAGGTCCCTCCCTGCCCGCCATCCTCGCAGATCGGGCCCGGGGTGCGCTACAACCGCCTCATGACCCGGGCCCGCGACGACCTCGCACGACTCCGCGACCGCCTGCGCGACCGCGGCTGGCAGGCCCTGGCGCGCGGCGAGGGCCGGCTGGCCGAGGCGGCGCGGCGGGTGAACGACACGCTGGGCCGGCCGCTGGCGCCCGCCGACGAGCTGGCCGACCGCCGCGCCTTCGCCCGCGGCTACCGGGCCGCGGGCGCCGTCGCGGCCCCGGCGCCCGCGGCGGTCGCGCCCACGCCGGCCGCGCCCGAGGTGGCGCCGGTCATCGTCTACTACTTCAAGGACAAGCAGGGGCGCGACGCCGCCCGCCTGGCCGAGGTGCTCGAGGCCCACGCCATCCCGCACCGCGTGGTCAACCTCGAGGGCGACGAGGCGACCCAGGCCGCGGTCCGTCGCGACGCCGGCGGGCGCAGCGGCCCGGTCTGCTTCATCGCCGGCGAGTGCGTGGGCGGCCGCGCCGAGCTGGTCACCCTGGCCGATCGCGGCGAGCTCCGCCGGCGCGTGTTCGGCGCCTGACGGCCGCCGGACCGGCCCCGTGGCCCGGCGCCCGCCGCCCGGCGGTCGGGCCGGCGCGCCGCGCGCCGCGCGCCGCCCGAAGGTCGTGCTTGCCGGGGAGGTCGGGCGTGGCTACGTTCCGCGGCCATGAACACCCCCAAGCCCGGCCTGGCCGCCCAGCTCGGCAGCCGGCTCCGCACCGCCCTCGATCGCGCCGACGAGCTCGGCGGCGACCTCCGCGACTACCTCCAGCACCGGTGGGCCAGCGATCCGCGCCTGGCCCCGGTGCGCGCCCGCCTCGATCGGCTGCGCGGCCGCGAGCCCGCCGCCCCGACCGCCGCGCCGGTCACCGCCGCGCCGGCCCCGGTCACCGCGCCCGCGCCCGCCGCGCCGCCGGCGCCGGTCGGCCTCGGCAACCCGGCCATCCCGGCCCAGATCTACGGCAAGAACAGCTGTCCGTGGACCGGACGGGCCATGACCGTGCTCGAGAAGCACAAGGTCGACTACGACTTCATCGATCTCGAGCAGCAGGAGAACGAGAAGTTCCTGCCGCTCCTGGCCACCGAGACCCACCAGACCACGGTGCCGTACGTCTACCTGCGCGGCGCCTTCGTCGGCGGCTACAACGCCCTGGCCGAGATCGAGCGCCTCGGTCAGCTCGAGGTCGCGCTCATGAGCCCGGCCGAGCGGGCGCAGGCGCCGGCGCACCTGCGCGCGATCGAGATCGTCGCCCGGCCCGACAGCGACGAGGTCGCGCCGGCCGAGGCCAGCGAGCCGCCGGCCGCGCCGGAGTGAGCCGGGGCGCCGTCGCGGCGACCGCCCCGGACGCGGGCGGCGCCGGCGTCCTCGCCGGGCCTACCAGGCGACCTGGGCCTGCAGCTTGAACGCGTCGGTGTCGGGGTCGGTGACCAGCGGCACCTGCCCCGGCCGCAGCCGGATCTTGTCGCCGTACCAGTAGCGCGAGTACTGGAAGGCGAGCTCGCCCCAGCCCTCGAGCGGGAAGACCAGCCGCGGCGACAGCACGCGGAAGCTGTTGTCGGCGTCGTAGAGGTCGAGGATGACGCGGTCGAAGCGGGCGGCCACGCGCACGCCCTTGTGGACGCGGTAGCTCGGCTCCACGCCCCACTTCAGGTACATGCGGCGGTCGCGGTTGATCGCCGGGTCCATCTCGTCGACCTGGTTGGAGCGCACCCAGGTCGCCATGCCGAAGGCGCGCACGCCGAGGTCGCGGGTGACCCGGACCGGGGCGTCGGCGGCCAGGGTGTACATGCGGCCGGTGCCGTCGTCGCTCGACTCGAGGCCGAGGAAGTTCTCGGTCAGGCCGCGGCCGCCGGTCGAGTGCATGACCTCGAGCGCCGGCGCCAGGTAGAGGACCTTGGACATGTCGTAGAAGCCGAGGGCGACGTAGGCCGTGCCCCGCTCGTCCGGGAGCCGGACGCGAGCGTCGAGGCCGGCGACCCACATCGTGCCGTCCTGGATCGGGCTGAGCTGGCGCACGTCGCGGGTCCAGGTCCGCAGCAGGTAGCCGCCGACGTCGACCGGCCCCACCGGGTAGGTGCCGGCGAGGTGGGCGATGGGGGTGAGGCCCTGGTTCTGGCGGAGCTGGGCCTGGTGCAGGCCGACGCCGCCCTGGACCCGGGCGCCGCGCGGCAGGTCGTAGGCGACCTTGACGCCGCCCTGGTGGGTGCGGCCGAAGACGTAGGTGTCGTAGGGCTCGAGGTGGCCGTAGCGATCCCAGAACACGCCGAGCTGCACGGTGAGCGGCTCGTGGTCGAGGAAGCGCTGGGCGGTGACGCTGGCCTGGGCGATGCCGAGCTGCTTGTCGAGCTCGGGCGCCGCGTAGTCGCTGTAGAGCGAGGCGAACAGGCCGAACTCGGCCTTGTAGTCGCCGCGGGTCGCCGAGAGGAACAGCTCGGACCAGTCGGGCTCGAAGAGCCGGGTGTAGGCGAAGCCGGACAGGTAGTAGTCGTTGTCGACGAGGAAGGGCTCGCGCGGCGTGGTCTGGGCCGCCAGCGGCATGCGGGCGTAGCCGTGCAGCTCGAAGCGCACCCCGCCGGCCTCGAGCCCGGGGCCGGCGGCCGGCGCGGTGGCGTCGACGCGCGCCAGGCTGTCGCGCGCCGACAGCGCCTCGGGGGCGGCGGCGACCCGCGGGCTGGCGGCGGCCGGGGCG
>CAADGB010000015.1 GCA_900696455.1 uncultured delta proteobacterium | reverse complement strand
GGGGGCGGCGGGGGGGTCGGCGGCGGGGGGGGTCGCGGCGAGGCGGCCGGCGGCGGCGGGGGCGGGGGGGGGGGCGGCGGCGGGCCGCGCGGCGCGGGCGGCTTCGGCGGCGGGGGTGGCGCGGGTAACGGCGGCGGCAACGGCGGCTTCGGCGGCGGCGGCGGGAGCGGCGGCGTCGGTGGCCTCTTCGGCGGCAACGGTGGCGGCGGCAACGGCGGCGGCGGCGCCGGTCTCGGCGGTGCGGTGTTCGTCCACCTCGGCACGCTGACCATCGTCAACAGCACGTTCTCCGCGAACCGGGCCGACGGTGGCGGTGCCTTCAGCGGCGCGCAGCGCGGCGAGGGCCGCGGCGGCGCCGTGTTCAACCTCAACGGCACGGTGACCGTCCACGGCTCGACGTTCTCGGGGCAGCTCACCCGCGCCGCCAGCACGTCGCTGGCCGGCGGGGGCCTCTACGGCCTGGCGTTCGGGGACGGCGCGTCGTTCGCGATCATCGACGCGCGCAACTCGATCTTCGCCGACAGCGTGGACTCCTCGTCCGGCGTCGCCGTCAACGACGTGACCGTCCACCAGGCGCTCGGGGTGGCGCGGCTCTACCTGGACGTCGACGACGTGATCGAGGCGCCGGTCACCAGCGTGGGCGACGCCATGGTGAGCGGCACCCACACCCAGGCCGACCCCGGGCTCGGCGCGCTCCAGGACAACGGCGGGCCGACCCACACGATGCTCCCGGGCCCGGCCGCGATCGACCTCGGCGACCCCGCCATCTGCAACGGGCCCCTGGTCGGCGGCGTCGACCAGCGCGGCCAGGCGCGGCCGGCCGCCCCGGCGCCGTGCGACAGCGGCGCGGTCGAGGTGTCCGCGGCCGCCAGCCAGCTCGCGTTCGGCGTCGAGCCCGAGGGCGCGACGGCGGGCGTCGCCCTGGCGCCCTTCACCGTGCGCGCCCTCGACGGCGGCGGCAACCTGGACACCACCTTCACGGGGGACGTGACGCTCGGCATCGCCAGCGGCCCCGGCGGCGCCACCCTCGCCGGCACGACCACGGTGGCGGCGGTCGCGGGCGTGGCGACGTTCTCGGACATCTCGCTCCAGCGCGCCGGGGCGTACACCCTGGGCGCCAGCGCGAGCGGGCTCTCCGGCGCGACCAGCGCGTCGTTCGACATCACGCCGGCGGCGGCGGCGGAGCTCGCGTTCGTGCAGGGACCGACCACGGTGGTCGCCGGGGCTGTGATCTCGCCGGCGGTCACGGTCGAGGTCGTCGACGCCTTCGGCAACCGCGTGACCTCGTCGACGGCCAGCGTCACCCTCGCGCTCGGCAACAACCCCGGCGGGCTGGGGACGCTCGGCGGCTCGCTCGTCCGGGCGGCGGTCGGCGGCGTGGCGACCTTCGCCGACCTGACGATCGATCGCGCGGCCGTCGGTTACACGATCACGGCCTCGTCGGGCGTGCTGATCGGCGACACCAGCCTGGCCTTCGAGGTCACGCCGGCGGCGGCGGCGGCGCTGTTCATCACCGTCCAGCCGACGACCACGGTGGCGGGCGCGGCGATCGCGCCGGCGGTGCAGGTGACGGCGCGCGACGCGTTCGGCAACGTGGCGACCGGGTTCACCGGCGACGTGACGGTGAGCCGGGCCAGCGGGCCGACAGCGACCCTGAACGGCACGACGACGGTGGCGGCGGTGGGCGGCGTGGCGACGTTCTCGGATCTGAGCCTCACCCTGGTCAGCACGTACACGCTGGGCGCCAGCGCGGCGGGGCTGACCGGCGCGACCAGCGCGTCGTTCGACGTCACGCCGGCGGCGGCGGCGGCGCTGGTCTTCTCGACGCAGCCCGGGCCGACGGCGGCGGGCGCGAGCATCGGGTTCGACGTGGCGGCGATCGACGCCTTCGGCAACCTGGCGACCGGGTTCACGGGGGACGTGACGGTGAGCCGCGCCAGCGGGCCGACGACGACGCTGAACGGCACGACGACGGTGGCGGCGGTGGGCGGCGTGGCGATGTTCTCGAACCTGTCGCTCGAGCTGGTGGGCACGTACTCGCTGAGCGCCAGCGCGGCGGGCCTGGTCGGGGCCACCAGCCTCGAGTTCGACATCACGCCGGCGGCGGCGGCGGCCCTGGCCTTCACCGTGCAGCCGTCGACGACGGTGGCGGGCGCGTCGATCGCGCCGGCGGTGCAGGTGACGGCGCGCGACGCGTTCGGCAACGTGGCGACCGGCTTCACCGGGACCGTGACCGTGGCCCGGGCCAGCGGGCCGGTGACCACGCTCGGCGGCACGACCACGGTGGCGGCGGTGGGCGGCGTGGCGATGTTCTCGAACCTGTCGCTCGAGCTGGTGGGCACGTACACCCTGGGCGCGTCGTCCGGCGCGCTGACCCCGGCGACCAGCGTCACGTTCAGCGTCACGCCGGCGGCGGCGGCGGCGCTGGTCTTCTCGGTGCAGCCGTCGACCACGGTGGCGGGCGCGTCGATCGCGCCGGCGGTGCAGGTGACGGCGCGCGACGCCTTCGGCAACACGGCGACCGGGTTCACCGGGACCGTGACCGTGGCCCGGGCCAGCGGGCCGGTGACCACGCTCGGCGGCACGACCGCGGTGGCGGCGGTGGGCGGCGTGGCGACGTTCTCGAACCTGTCGCTCGAGCTGGTGGGCACGT
>CAADGB010000014.1 GCA_900696455.1 uncultured delta proteobacterium | reverse complement strand
GGGCTCAGGCCGACCGGAGAGATTGGCTCGCCGTTCGTTTCCCGCGATCTCCGACCGCGGTCGGTGAAGAGCTCAGGCCGACCGGAGAGATGCAGCTCGCCGTTCGTTTCCCGCGAGCTCCGACCGCGGTCGGTGAAGCGCTCCTGACGAACGGCGCCGGCGAGCGCCCGACATCACTCGCGCGGGGCCCATCTTTCCGGTCGGCCTGAGCCGCCCGAGCGACGGCGAGGGCGTGTCGAAGGCCGACAAGCCGCGGCTGCGTGCCGTTCGTTTCCCGCGAGCTCCGACCGCGGTCGGTGAAGGGCTCAGGGTGAGCGGGTCATTCAGCCCCGAGGCCGAGTCCGAACCCGAGTCCGAGTCCGAGTCCGATCCCGATCCCGTGACCTACTCGTCGCCGTCGCCGCGGGTGCGGCGGAGGATGAGCCCCGAGCCCTCGTCGCGCGCCTCCTTCAGCTCGGTCGACGGCGGGCGGGCGGCGCGGTAGTGCTCGAGGTACGTGTCCTTCACCCGGTCGGGATCGAGGCCGAGGATGCGCGCGTACTCGGTGAGGAAGCCGCGCACGTAGACCGTCGCTGGCAGCTTGCCGTAGGCGTCGGCCTCGAGCGACTGCAGGTAGCCGATCCCGATCTTGCTGCGCTCGGCGACCTCGCGCAGCTCGATGCCCAGCGCCTCGCGGATCTGGCGGAGCACGGCGCCCACGTACTCGGTCCGCGGCCCGAGCTCCGGCATCGGCGGCCGCAGCTCGACCGGCACCTCCACCCGCTCGAGGCGCGCCGCTCGCGGATCGCCGACCGCCGCGCTGGCGCCGCCGCTGACCGCGGTGGGGATGCCGTCGGGGAAGAGCTCCTGGTCGTACTCCTTGCGCTTGGCCGCGTCCATCAGGCTGGTGTAGGCGAGGTCGAGCCGGCGATGGACGGCCTCGAGCCCGGCCGGATCGTAGAGGCCGGCGATCGCGATCGACTCGGCGCCGTAGATGTCGCGGATGCGCCGGTTGGCGCGGCGGATGTCCTCGAACGACGCGGTGGGCGCGACCTCGAGCAGGTCGTAGTGCGAGTCGGGCGGCAGGACCTCGCCGTCGAGCGCCGGCGGGCGCACCGCGAGCAGGCCGCGGGTCACCTTCTCGATGCACTTGGTGATGCGGGCCTCGGGGTGCTCGACCAGGAGCGGGCGCCGCCGCCGGGTCGACGCCCACACCGCCTCGTCGTACTCGAGGTGCCCGAGGTAGCCCATGGCCACGCCCAGCCGGCGCCGGGCCGCGCTGGCGATGGCGCGGCCGAGCTCCATGTCGTGCTTGGAGCGCGCGGCGTTGATCACGAGCTGGGGCGCGAAGCCGAGCAAGGCGGCGCGCAGGTGCTCGACGTGGTCGTCGCCGGCCTCGACCGCGCCCAGGTAGAGATCGAGGGGCGCGACGATGCCGCCGTCGCGGGGGCGCGGCGCCCCGGCGCGCTCGACGAGGTCGCCGAAGCCGAGCTGGCGCAGGCGATGGAGGAACGCGGCGCGCACGAAGCGGTGCATGAGCTCGACCGAGGTCGGGTCGGGCACGGCCACCACCACGCCCACGTCGGCGCCCAGGAACAGCTCGAGCACCCCGGCGCCCATGCCGGGGCCGAGATCGAGCACGACCCAGTCGCAGGGCAGGCCCCGGGCCTGCTCGAGCAGGCCCTCGACCACCTGGACGTCGGCGTCGGCGATCCACGCCGGATCGGCGGCGCCGGCGATGAGCCGCACGCCGGGCACCGGCGTCGCCACCGCGAGCTCGGCCAGCGCCGCCCCGCCGACCACGGCCTCGGCCAGGGTCCGCGACGGCCGCGGCACCCCCGCGAACAGATGCAGGTTGGGCGTGCCCAGCGCGGCGTCGACGACGATCACCCGCTTGCCCAGGGTGGCCAGGAAGATGCCCAGGTTGGCCGACAGCAGGCTCTTGCCGACGCCGCCCTTGCCGCCGCCGACCGCTACCAGCTGCGGAGTGGAACCTGCCATGGCCGGCGGACCCTAGCACGGCTCCCGCGTGCGCCGGGCGCGGGCGCTGCCCGGCCCCCCGGCGCGGCGCCGGGTCGTCAGTGGCACCACACGCTGTGCCAGATCTCGACGATCTCGCGGGGGGCGAAGAAGGCCTCGGCGGCGGCGCCCGCGAGCGCCTCGACGGCGCCGAGCCCACCGGCCACCACGTAGGCGGTGTGGTCGGGGTCGCCGTCGTCGGCGCGATCGAAGCGGCAGCGGGTCTGGTCGGGGCCGTTGCCGATGCACACCAGGCGCCCGCGCGGCGCGGTCCAGCGCGCCAGGACGTCGCGGCCGCGGGCGCCCAGCTCGAGCCCGAGGTCGTCGCGGATGCCGGGCACATGGATCGTCACGCCGCAGCCGAGGCCGGCGACCAGCCCGCCGTCGGCGGCGCGGAGCTCGCCCCGGTGCACGGTGCAGGTCCCGAACGGCTCGGGCGGCGGCGCCTCGTCGCCCTCCGACCACCAGCCGGCGTGCCGTTCGAAACGGCGGTAGAGCGCGCTGGCCTCGAGGGACGGGCCGGCGGTGCAGGGCGCGCCAGCCGCTGCGCTCGCCGCCGGGGACGCGGTGGGCCCGGGCGCGCCGGCGACCGGAGCCCTCGCCACGCCGGGCGGCGCGGACGCCGCACAACCGCCGCCCGCGACGGCGACCAGGACCGCGGCGCGCGCCGCGGCGCGGCCGACCGCGACGACCTCCGTGCACGAGCCCGAGGCCATGCTGCCTTCGACGCGCGTCTCCCGCGCGCTATTGCACGCCGCGCCGCGCGCCGTGGTCCAATGACGGCGTGCCCACCGCCCCCGCCAGCTTCGCCCGCGAGGCGCTGGCCACCCTCCTGCCCCTCGAACGTGCGCCCGGGGCCGAGGCGGCGCTGGCGGCGCTGGCGCCGTGGCTCGACGCCCGCGCCGAGCTGGCGCTGGCCGCCGGCCGCCGCGAGGTCGGGATCGTGACCCGCGGCGACGGCCCGGCCTTCACCGCCGCGGCGGCGACGGCGCTGGGCGCGCTCGGCGTGTCCGACGACGACCTCGCCCACCACCAGGCGCTCGCGACGTGGTTCGAGCACACCGGCGGCCTCGTCAAGCTCGAGTGGGCGCTCCCCACCGAGAGCGCGAGCGCCACCGCCACCGCGGCCGCCGCCGCCGCCACCGCCACCGCGGCCGCCGCCGCCGCCACCGCCACCGCCGCCGCCACCGCCGCCGCCACCGCCACCGCCTCCGCCACCGCCACCGCCACCGCCACCGCCTCCGTCGCCGCGCCGCGCGCCGCCTGCTACTTCCGCCGCCGCCCGCCGCTCGACGAGGTCGCGCGCCGCCTGGCTGCGCACGGCCTCGGGCCCGCCGCCGTCGCGCACCTCCGCGCCACCGCCGCCGAGCTGGGCAAGACCACCGTGCACTTCGTGGCCGCGGCCTTCGCCCCCGCGCGCCCGCGCCGCCACACGCTCTACCTCACCCGCCACGTCACGCCCGCCACCGGTGACGAGGTCGGCGCCGCGCTCGACCGCCTGGTGGCCACGTCCGGCGTCGCCGCCGACGTCCGCGCGCGCTGGCGCGCCGCCCACGACGCCCACGTCGCCGCCCGCGCCGACACCACGGTCTACGTCTCGCTCGCCGCCGCCGGCGACGGCGTCGTCCCCGGCCTCAAGCTCGACTACGCCGACGTCGCGGCCGAGGCCGCCGGCGCGTGGGCCGGCGACGACGCGCCGACCGCCGTCGCCGACGCGGCCTGGCTGTGCGCGCTGGTCGGCCGCCCGCGCCTCGGCTACCTCGGCCTGCGCCTGGCG
The DNA here is from genome assembly GCA_900696455.1 of uncultured delta proteobacterium. Lineage (GTDB taxonomy): Bacteria > Myxococcota_A > Polyangia > Haliangiales > Haliangiaceae > UBA2376. The sequence continues at coordinate 1,363 of CAADGB010000014.1, read as the reverse complement.
CCGGCCGCGCCCGCCGCCATCAAGCTCTACGCCGCGCCGCCCTGACCGTCGCGCCCGTCGCGCCCGTCGCGCCCGTCGCGCCCGCCCGCCGCCCGCGCCACGCCGGTCACCGCCGCGACCACGTCGTCGTCCTCGGCCGCCGCGATCGTCCGCAGATCGAGCCAGACCCGCCCGTCCTCGACCCGCGCCACCACCGGCACCGCGGCCGCGCGCAGGGCGGCGTCGACCGCGAGAGCGTCGCCGCCGGCGCGGCGCACCGTCATCGCCCACGACGGCAGCTCGGCCAGCGGCATCGAGCCGCCGCCCACCGTCGAGCGACAGGGCTCGACGGCGATCGTCAGGCCGGCGTCGGCCGCGAGCGCCGCCTCCACCGCGGCCGCCAGCGCCTGCGCGCGCGCGTGCAGCCCGGCCGCCGGCGCCGCCAGCATCGCCACCGCCGGCACCTCGTCCTCGCGGCCGTCGCGGTAGAGCGCGAGCGTCGCCGCGAGCGCGGCCAGGGTCAGCTTGTCCGGCCGCATCGCCCGCATCAGCGGGTGGGCGCGCACGCGGGCGATGGCGGCGGCGCGGCCGACCACGACCCCGGCCTGCGGTCCGCCCAGGAGCTTGTCGCCCGAGAAGCAGACGACGTCGGCGCCGCTGGCCACGACCTCGGCCACCGGCGGCTCGGGCGGCAGGCCCAGCGCCTGCTGGCGGGCCCGCGGCAGGAGGCAGCCCGAGCCCAGATCGACCATGCACGCCAGGCCGCGCGCCGCCGCCAGCGTCGCCAGCTCGGCCTCGCCGACCTCGGCGGTGAAGCCGACCATCGCGAAGTTGGAGCGGTGGACCTTGAGCAGGAGCGCGGTGCGCTCGCCGATCGCCGCCTCGTAGTCGGCGAGCCGGGTCTTGTTGGTGGTGCCGACCTCGACCAGCGTGCAGCCGCTGGTGCGCAGGATGTCCGGGATCCGGAACGAGCCGCCGATCTCGACGAGCTCGCCGCGCGACACCACGACCTCGCGGCCGGCGGCCAGCGCCGCCAGCGCCAGCACGGTCGCCGCCGCGTTGTTGTTGACGACGCACGCCGCCTCGGCGCCGGTCAGCGCCCGCACCAGCTCGTCGACGTGGACGTGGCGCGAGCCGCGGGCCCCGGCTACCAGGTCGTACTCGAGGTTGGTGTAGCCGCGCGCGGCCTCGCCGACCGCGGCCAGCGCCGCCGTCGCCAGCGGCGCCCGCCCCAGGTTGGTGTGCAGCACCACGCCGGTGGCGTTGATCACCCGGCGCGGCCGCGGCCCGGCCAGCGCCGCGGCCAGGGCGCGGACCTCGGCGGGCTCGATCGCGGCGACCGCGCCGCCGGCCCGCGCCGCCTCGCGCCGCCCCGCCACCAGCC
>CAADGB010000013.1 GCA_900696455.1 uncultured delta proteobacterium | reverse complement strand
TCCGGGCGGGCGGGCGAGGCGCGGCGCACGGGCGAGGCGCGCCCGCCCGCGCGCGGCGGGGCGCGGCGGCGTCAGAGCGGCGTGCAGGTGGCGGTGCGGCCGGAGCGGAGGCGGGCGAAGCGGAACGACGTGGCGCCGGCGGCGTCGAACCAGGCCCAGACGATGTCGCCGTTGGCGTGGGTGCGGAAGGGATCGTCGCGCTCGCCCCAGGCCGCGGCGCCGGTGACGTCGACGGGCGCGGCCAGGATCGTCCCGGTGGCCGACACGATCGCCAGCTTGTACGCCGGCGTCGGGCGCTCCGACCAGCCCACGACGTACTGCTCGGCGTCGTCGCCGGCCGGCTGCCAGCGCGCGATCGACGCGTTCTGCTCGTTGCCGGCGGTGGTGGTCAGCCACACCACCGGGCCCGGCGTGAGATCGGACGCGATCGACGTGAAGCCGATGTCCTGGTTCATGGTCGCGGCGTCGTACGAGCTCTGGCCGGTGGTCGCGGGCGCCTGGTGGGCGTTGAACACCAGCTTCCAGCCGCCGGGCGCGGGCGCGGGCGCGGCGCCGCCGAGCTCCCCGGCGACGCTGCCGTTGCAGCCGGCGTTCACGTTCAGGACCCGGCGGTTGCGGTCGAGGTAGATGCCGCCGATGCTGGTGGTCGCGAACGGCGTGCCGCTGGTGCCCGGGTAGCAGTCGGTGACGCACACCGGCAGGAAGCGGTTGGCGGTCGGCTCGTAGCGCAGGAGCTCGCTCATGCTGTGCGAGCAGCCCCAGGTCCAGCCGTTGGTCATGGCGCCGGTCGCGGCGTCGACCCACTTGAGCTGATCACCCTCGTGACCGTCGAGGGAGCCGGCGATGCCGTGGACGTGGTAGTAGGCGCCGTAGCGGCCACCGCCGAACTCGAGCCGGCTCTCGCCGATGCCGAAGTCGGTGGGCGCGGCCATGGGGTCGACCAGCGCCGTCGACGAGACCTGGGCGCCGGCGGCGGTGGACCGGCGGAGGTGGAGCACCGGCGGATCGGGCGTGGCGTCCCACAGGAGCGCGCCGAAGTGGCCGTCGGGCTCGGCCGCCAGGCCGCGCAGCTCGTACGCGCCGAGGTCGTGGGTCGTGACGAGCTGGTCGCTGGCGTCGAGGCGGGCCACCCGCGCCCGCGGCGCGCCGGCGGTGCCGGTGGTGTAGCCGACCAGCGTGCCGCAGTCGGCGTAGGGCACCGTGAAGACCGGCGCCACCCGCAGGCTCGAGCGACCCCAGATCCGCCAGTTCGAGACGCCGGCCTTGACCTCGGCGGGCGCCTCCACCGTGGACACCGCCAGGCGCTCGGGGAGCGTGGCCGTCGGAGGCGGACCGTCGATCACCGGGCCGCCGTCGCCGTCCCCACCACCGCCATCGCCATCGCCGCCGCCGCCGCCGCCGCCACCGCCGCACCCGAACGCGAACACGGTGAGCGCGAGCGCGAGCCTCATGGCGCCATTGTAGCCGTCACGCCAGGGGCGTGGGGGGCCGGCGGCGGGGCCGGGCCTTCACTCGAGCCCGTACTGGCGCAGCTTCTTCCACAGGGTGGTGCGGTTGATGCCGAGGAGGGCGGCGGCCTTGGTCTTCTGGTGCTCGCACAGCTCGAGCACGTGGAGGATGTGGGACTTCTCGAGCTCGTCGAGGGTGGGCACCGGGTCGCCGGGCGCGGGGCGGGCGGCGCCGAGGGGCGGGGCGCCGCCGCCGCGGGGGCGGACGTCGTCGACGCCGAGCACGTCGCCGGACGCCAGCACGACGGCGCGCTCGATCGTGTTCTCGAGCTCGCGCACGTTGCCCGGCCACGGCTGGGCCTCGAGCCAGGCGATGGCGTCGGGCGCGAGCTCGACGCGGCCGCGGCGCGCGCGGTGGGCGGCGTCGGCGGCGAAGGCGCGGGCGAGGAGCGCGATGTCGCCGCGGCGCGCTCGCAGCGGCGGCACGTCGATCGTGATCACGGCCAGGCGGTAGAACAGGTCCTCGCGGAAGGCGCCCTGGGCGGCCAGCTCGCGCAGCGGCCGGTTGGTCGCGGCCACCACCCGGACGTCGACGGTGAGGACGTCGGTGCCGCCCACCGGCTTGACCTCGCCCGACTGCAGCGTGCGCAGGAGCTTGGGCTGGAGCTCGAGCGGGAGCTCGCCGATCTCGTCCAGGAACAGGGTGCCGCCGTCGGCGCTGGTGACCAGGCCGCGCTTGGCGGTGTCGGCGCCGGTGAACGAGCCCTTGAGGTGGCCGAACAGCTCGCTCTCCAGCAGCGACGGCACCAGCGCGCCGCAGTTGACCGGCACGAACGGCGCCCGTGAGCGCGGGCTGGCGAGGTGCAGCGCGCGCGCCACCAGCTCCTTGCCGGTGCCGCTCTCGCCGGTGATGAGCACGGTGGCCTGGGTCGGGCCGACCTTCTCGATCGTCCGCCGCAGCTCCGCCATCGGCGGCGACTCGCCGAGGAGCTGGCCGAGCGCGAGCTGGCGGCGCAGCTCGGCGTTCTGGCGCCGCAGCAGATCCTCGTCGAGGGCGCGGCTCACCACCAGGCGGAGCTCGTCGGGCGAGAACGGCTTGCCGATGTAGTCGCGGGCGCCGAGCTTCATGCCGCGGACGGCGGTGTCGATCGACGGGTAGGCGGTGATGAGGAGGACGGTGGGCGCGGGATCGCGGTCGAGCAGCCTGGGCAGGAGGGACACGCCGTCCTGATCGGGCAGGTTGATGTCACACAGGATGAGGTCGAACGACCGGCGGCCGACCGCGGCCAGGCCGGCGGTGGCGCTCTCGGCCACCTCGACGTCGTGGCCGACGCGGCGCAGCACGTCCTGGCACAGCGCGCGGATGCCGCGCTCGTCATCGATGACCAGGATCGTGCCCTTGGGCTGGCTCACCTGCTGACTCGTATCACGCCTGGTGCCCGGGCGGACCCGCGGGGTGTCCGTCAGGCCCGGGGCAGGGTGATCCGGAAGCGCGCGCCCTTGCCGCCGGGCGCGGCGAGGACCTCGACCGTGCCGCCGGCGCGCACGATCAGGTGCTTGACCACGGCCAGGCCGAGGCCGGTGCCGGCGCCGGGCGCCTTGGTGGTGAAGAACGGGTCGAAGACCCGGGCGCGGTCGGCGGTCGCGACGCCGGGACCGTCGTCGGTCACGTCGAGCGCGAGGGCGACGTCGCCGGGCAGCGCGGCCCAGCTCATGGTGACCCGCCCGCCGTCGGGCATGGCCTGGGCCGCGTTCTGCACCAGGTTGACCAGCACCTGCTGCAGGGCGTGGGCGTCGATCGCGGCCGCCGGCACGCCGCCGAGGTCGACGTCGAGGGTGCAGCGGGTGCGGCGGAGCTGGGGGGCGGTCAGGGCGGCGACGTGGTGGGCCACCGCCGCCGGATCGCAGGGGCCGCGCTCGTCGGACTTGCCGGCGCGCGCGTAGTCGAGGAGGCCGGCGACGATCTGCTTCATGCGCGCGGCCTCGCCGGCGATGAGATCGAGCCCGGCCCGGTCGGGGTGGTCGTCGGGCTTGTCCTCGGCGAGGAGCTTGGCGTAGCCGAGGACGGTGGTGAGCGGGTTGTTGATCTCGTGCGCCACCTGGGCCGACATCACGCCGACCGAGGCCAGGCGATCGCCGCGGGCCAGCGCCGCCTGCAGCTCGGCGCGCTCGCCGATGCGCGCCGCCATCTCGTCGATGCGGCGGGCGAGGTGACCGATCTCGCCGGGGCCGGTCACCGGCGGTCCGGCGGCGTCGCCGCGGGCGATGGCGTCGGCGCGCCCGGCGAGGGCGCCCAGGGGGCGGGTGAGGCGGGTGGCGAGGAGCGCGCCGAGCAGCAGCGCGGCGGCCAGCGCCACCAGCGCCACCAGGATGGTCGTGCGCCGGGTCGCCGCCGCCGGCGCGTAGGCGTCGGCCTCGGGCTGCTCGAGCACGATCGCCCAGCGCACGCCGCGCAGCGACTGGTAGCTGGCGAGGTTGCGGAAGACGGCGACGGTGCCGCCGCTGCTCAGGTGGCCCTCGGCGGCGGCGCCCAGGGCGCGATCGACCGCCGGCCGGCCGCGCCACGACGCGCCGCCCGGGGGCCGGCCGTCGGAGCGGGCCACCGGCGTGCCCTGGCCGTCGACCACCACCACCCGCGCGCCGGTGCCGAGGCGGGCGCCGGCGAGGGCGTCGGACACGAAGCCGAGATCGATCTCGGCGACGAAGAAGCCGACCAGCTCGCCGGTGCGGCTGCGCGCCTGCACCACCAGCGGCACCCGCGGGTGGCCGTCGACGAAGATGGCGTCGCCGACGTAGCCGCCGAAGCTGCGCGCGGCGAGATCGACGCCGTCGGGCAGCGGATCGCCGGTGATGGCGCGACCGTCGCCGTCGACGATCGCCAGGCGCGCCAGCACCGGGATGTCGCGGCCGAGGCGGCCGAGGACGCGGGCGGTGGCGCGCTCGTCGGCGGCGTCGGTGGGTGCGGCGGCGGCCCGGCCGTCGGCCCAGATCGCGGCGGCGATCTCGACGGCGCGCCGGGCGTCCTGCAGCGTGGCGTCGAGGCCGGCGCCCAGGGCGCGGACCAGCGCCAGGTTGCCGCGCACCACCTCGCGCTCGAGGTCGCCGCGGGTGCGCGAGAACGCGAGGGTGCCGATGGCGACGGTCGGGATGAGCGCCGCCAGCGCCAGCACGACGATCACGCGGCCGGTGAGCGAGCGCAGCGCGGTCACGGCGCGACCTCGCCGCCGGCGTCGCCGTCGCGCCGGTCGTCACGGCCGGCGTCGTCGCCGCGCCGGTCGCCACGTCCGGCCTCGCCGCCGGCGTCGCCGTCGCGCCGGTCGTCACGGCCACCGGCGTCGCCGCCGGCGTCGCCGTCGCGCCGGTCGTCACGGCCGCCGGCGTCGCCGTCGCCGCCGCGCAGGAGCCGGCTCCACGCTCGCCGCACCCCGGCCAGCGCCTCCTCGGCGGTGGCGTCGCCGGCGACCACCGCGGCCACCGCCGGGTTGAGGTCGTCGAACAGGGCCGCGGTCGCCGGGTGGCGGGGCAGGGGCTGCGCGCTGGCGAGGGCGGCGTGGACCTGACGGGCCAGGGCGCCGGCGCGGGCCAGGCCCGCCGCCGTGCTCGGCACCATGCCCAGGCGCCGCGACCACGCCGCCTGCACGTCGGGCTCGGTGAGCGCGGCGGCGAGCAGCCACGCGCCGTCGGGATCGCGGGCGCAGCGCGGCACCACCAGGAGCTGGCCGCCGCGCGGCGCGCCGGGCCAGGCGGCGGCGGCCACCCCCACCAGCTCGCCGCTCCGCCGATCGGCGAGCTCGGGCAGCGCCCAGGGGCCGGTGGCGAGGATGGCGATGGCGCCGTCGCGGAAGCGGCGGGCCTCGGTCTCGGCCTCGGTGCCGGGCGGCGCCGGCGGCGCGGCCACGCCGCCCGGCTGCATGAGCGCCGCCAGCTCGGTCAGCGCCGCGATCGCCGCCGGGCGATCGATGCCGAGGGTGCCGCGGGTGCCGTCGGCGACGTCGGCGCCGCGCGCCCGCAGGAACGGCACCAGCCAGTAGCCGTCGACGCGCAGGCCGAGGCCCCACCGACCGGGGGCGGTGAGGGCCCGCCCGGCGGCGACCAGCGCGTCGAGGTCGGCGGGTGGCCAGGTCGCCGGCCACGGCGCCGGCGGCGGATCGCGGTGGAGGAGGACCAGGCCGTCGATGCTCATCGGGACCGCCGCCAGCGCGCCGCCGTGGCTGGCGAGCTCGCGGGCCTCGGGCAGCCAGTCGCGCCCGGCCAGCGGCGGCGGCGGCGCGGCCAGGAGCCCGTCGCCGGCCAGCGCCGGCAGCCACGTGGCGTCGATGCGGGCGAGGTCGGGGCAGTCGACGGCCTTGCGCAAGGCCTGGCCGAGCACGGCCTCGCCGCGCGCGAACGGCAGGAGCGTGGCCTCGACGGCGCGTGGCGTGGTGGCGAGCAGCTCGTCGAGGGCGGCGGTCTCCGCCGGCGAGAAGGTGTGGACGAAGCGGACGGCGCGGGCCGGCGGCGGCTCGGCGGAGCCGCAGGCGACCGCGGTCACGGCGGCGGCGATCGTCCGCGCCGCCGCCGCGCCGCGGGCGCCCCGCGCGCCAGCTCGTCGGGACGCGACGGCGCGAAGGCGGAGGTGACGGCGCAGCACCGGGCGAACGTAGCAGAACGGCGACACGCCCAGCGGGCGCCACGGCGCGCCGGTGTGACGGCGGCGCGCGCGGCGCGCCGGCGTGG
>CAADGB010000012.1 GCA_900696455.1 uncultured delta proteobacterium | reverse complement strand
GCCCGGCGCCGCGGCGGCCGGCCCGCCGTCGCCGGACGGGCCCCCGCGCGGCGCCGCCGGCTCGACCCGGGCGCGCGACACGCCGTCGCACGCCGGACAGCGCGCCGCGAGCTCGTCGGCGACGAGCTGCCAGCTCGGCGTCACCAGCTCGCCGCAGCCCTCGCACTCGATGCGCACCCCGGCAGGATACCGCACCGCCGGCACGCCGCGCGGGCCGTCACAGCGGCGCGCGCATGGGCACCGGGACGAACAGGAGCACGAAGACGATCACCATCGCGATGGCGAGGCGCCGGTAGGCGCGGCCGAGCGGCGGGCCGACCACCGGCGGGTGGTACTCGCCCCCCGACAGCGAGCGCATGCCGGTGAGCGCGAGCGACCACACCAGCCACGGCATCATCGCCAGCGCGGCGTAGCCGAGCGCCGCCCGCGGCCCCAGGCCGGCGCGGTCGGCGACCACGAACAGGACGGCGCCGCCGGCGACGGCCACGGCGAGCAGGCCGCGGTGCAGGAACGCCGAGATCCGCTCGTGGCGATCGTCGAGCCAGGCCCGCATGACGTGGCCGCCGTCGAGCTGACCGATGGGCAAGAGGTTGATCATCGTGATCAGGAGCCCCACCCAGGCCGCGAACGCCATGGGGTGGAGCATCACGTCGACGCCGTCGGCGGGCAGCCAGCGGCCGAAGACGGCGAGCTTGATCAGCCCGTACAGGATCGAGTTCCCCTCCAGCGCGCCGTCGGGCGGGATCGGGCCCACGCTCGACAGCTCGAGCCCGACGACCAGGGCCGGCAGCGCCACCACCAGGCCGGCGAGGGGGCCGGCCGCGCCGACCACCAGGAGCTGGTCGCGGTCGCGGATCGGCGAGCTCATGCGGATGACCGCGCCCAGCGTGCCCAGCGAGATCATCGGCGGCAGCGGGATGAAGTACGGCAGGGACACGTCGAGGCCGTAGCGGCGCGCGGCCACGTAGTGCCCCATCTCGTGGCAGACCAGGATCGCCATGAGGGTCGCGGCGAAGGCGGGACCGCCGGCGAGCCAGGTGGTCGCGCAGGTGGCGACGAACAGCCCGCCGTGGATCGCGAGCCGGCGCAGGCGCGAGGTCGGCGGCGGGGCGGGCTCGGGCGGCTCGGGCGGGGTCGAGTCGGACACGCGGGTTCCGCCAACTCTTGCCGCGGCGGCGCCGGGGCGCAAGGCCTCCCCGCCGGCGTCCCGCGGCGCGCCCGCTCGCGATCGGCCGCGCCCGTCGGCGGCGCCCGTCAGTACGGCACGACGACGATCTCGCCGGCGTCGACCCCGAGCAGGACCGGCTCGCGCTCGAGCTGGCCGTCGGCGCCGACCCGGGCGGCGCCGCACGCGCCGTCGTCGAGGGTGGCTCGCCGCAGCGCGGTGACCAGCGCGGCCCGCAGGTCGTCGCCCGGGCGGGCGCGGGCGGCGGCGGCGGCGCGGGCCGCGGCCAGGAGCCGCCAGGCGTCGTGGGCCTCCTGGGCCGCGGTCGACGGCTCGCGCCCGGCGCGGGCCGCGAAGCGGGCGACGAGCTCGGCGGCGGCGGCCTCCCCCAGGGCCCCGGGGCACGGCTCGACGAGGTACGCGCCCTCGACGGCGTTGCCGCCGCGGGTGACGAGGCCGGGGTGGTTCCACCCCGACGAGCCCAGGAGCTGCACGACCTGCGGGATGCGGCCGCCGTGCTTCCTGCGCAGGTAGTCGGGCGTGAGGAAGTCGGCGGTGCGCAGCTCGACCCCGAGGTAGGGCAGGAAGCTGGCGACGATCGCGGCCCGATCGTGCCGATCGGGGAGGTAGAGCAGCGCGAACGGCACGTCGGGCGAGAACGTCTGCCAGCCGCGCTTGCCGTGGCGACGGAGGTGGGCGGCCAGGCGCGGGTTGATCGCCGGGTCGAGCCCGAGGAAGTCCTTCACGTCGGGCTCGAGATCGGTGGCGGTCGGATCGTACCCGCCGCGGGCGGTGACCTCGACGCCGGCCGCCGTCGCCGCCTCGGCGAAGGCCTGGGCGGCGGCGACGCCGACATCGTCGCGCGGCGCCAGCACGCCGGCGGTCGGGGTGCCCAGGGCCACGGCGATCGCCGCGGCCGCCCGCGCCTCGGCCTCGGGGGAGCCGGCGAGGCGGAACACCCCGGCGTCGGGGTCGGCGCCGTCGCCCGGCGCCAGGAGCGCGATGGGCAGGCCGCGGCGGGCGGCGCGGCGCGCCGCGGCCTCGGCCTCGCGCAGGCCGACCGGGCCCAGCACCGCGATCGCGCCCTCGGCGGCGGCGCGATCGACGGCCGCGGCGGCGCCGTCGGGATCGCCGCCGGTGTCGAGGAAGACGCGGCGGGCGCCGGCCGCCGGCGCCAGCTCGATGGCCAGGCGCAGCTCGGCGCCGACCCGGGCGTGACGCCCCGACAGCGGCAGGAGCACGGCGACCAGCGCCGGGTCGACCGGGCCGGCGGCGGCCAGGGCCGCGGCCACCGCGTCGAGCGTCGCCGTCAGCTCGCCGCCGTCGGGGGCCGCGCGGGCGACCTCGAGCCAGCGCCCGGCGGCGACGGCCTCGCCGCG
>CAADGB010000011.1 GCA_900696455.1 uncultured delta proteobacterium | reverse complement strand
GCGCGAGGTGGCGGCGACCACGCGCCGGGCGTCCGTCGTCGACGCCGGCGTCGTCGACGGCGGCCAGGGTCGCCGCGAGCTCGGCGAAGCCGGCGGCGCGCAGGGCGCGGGCCGCCTGGGCGGCGAGCGTGTCGGCGTGGGGGGTGGCGGCGGCGCGGTGGGCGCGCGCCGCGACCAGCAGATCGATGACGGGCGCCTCGCCGCGGACCGCGAGCGCGGCGTCCCAGCGCCGGCGCTCCAGGGCGGCGGCGGGCTCGTCGCCGAGGTGCAGCGCGGGATCGGCGAGGGCCTCGGCCAGGCGGCGGTGCTGCCCGGCGTCGAGGTACTGCTGGAGCTGCTCGGGCCCCACCGAGGTCGTCGTCATCGGCGCCGAGCATAACCGGTCGGACGCGCCCGGCGCCGCGACGCGCCGCCGCGATGGTGCGCCCGGCGGGTTCGAGGTCGCGGTCACGCGCGCGGTTCGGGGGTCGTCGTCACGCGCGCCGCGCGCGCTTCGCGGTAGCATCGCCGCGATGTCGGACCGCGCCGGCCGCCGCCGTACCCTGCCGCCGCCCGCGACGCCGCCGTTCCCGCGCGCGGTCGCGACCTGGGTCGGCCGCGCCGCCGAGCTCGGCCGCGCCGTCGAGCTCATGGAGAGCGAGACCCTGCACCTGGTCTACGGCGTCGGCGGCGTCGGCAAGAGCGAGCTGGTCTACAAGCTGGTCGAGGAGGCGCTGGCCCGGCCGCGGTGGTCGGACGCCCTGCCGGTGGTGCTGGTGGCGCGCCCCGGCACCGGCGCCGCCCACCTCGCCGCCGCCCTCAAGTCCCAGCTCGGCGCCCGGCGCAAGCGCATCTCGTTCTCCGCCACCGGCGCCTCGGCCCAGGACGACCTCGCCGACATCGCCCAGGCGCTCGAGGCCCGCCCCCACCTCCTGTTCCTCGACGATCTCCACCACCTCGAGCCGCGCGAGGCCGCCGAGGTGCTCGGCTACCTGTCGCGCCACGTCCGCAGCAGCCGCGTCATCGCCGCCTCGCGCGTCGAGCTCACCCTGCCGCCCGACGCGCCGCCGCCGGTGGTACACCGGCTCGGCCCGCTCGACGCCAGCGCCACCGCGGCGCTGGTCCGGCAGGTGGCGGCCCGCCTCGGCGTCGCCGCCCCCGACGCCGCCCAGGTCTTCCGCCGCTCCGGCGGCAGCCCGTTCTACGTCCTGCGCGAGCTCGCCGGCGACGCCGGCAAGGACGGCGGGCTCGACGACACCGTGCGCGCCCTGTCCGACGACGCGCGCCGCCTGCTCCTGGTGCTGGCGTCGTCCCGCGGCCGGCTGTCGGCCGGCGACGCCCAGAGCCTGGGCGGGCCCGGCGGCGTCGAGGTCCTGCGCGAGCTGACCCGCCAGCTCCTGGTCGACATCAGCCGCGGCACGGCGATGGTCCACGATCTGGTGCGCGACGCCGCCTTCCGCGGCGCGAGCCGGCGCGACCGCGCCGCCGCCCACCGCCAGCTCGCCGAGCTCCCCCTCTCCCATGCCGGCGACGGCGCCCGGCCCGCGACCCCGGCCGACGCCGCGTGGCTGGTCGAGGCCGTCCACCACCTGCTGGCCGCCGGCGACGTCGACGACGCGTGGGAGCGATGCTGCGAGCACTACCGCGCCATCGCCTCGGCCGGGCTCGATCACCTGCTGCTCGACGACCTGCGCACGCTGGCCGACGCCGTCGACGACGCCCGCGACGCGGTCGCCCTCATGCAGGCCCGCATCCTGGTGCGGCGCTCGCTCATCGCCCAGGCCGCCGACGTCCTGGGTCGGCTGTCGCCGGCGGCGCGCGGCAGCCTGCGCGCGCTGCGCCTGGCCGGCGAGGTGGCACAGCGGCGGGGCCGGCTGTCGGAGGCCGAGGCCATCTACCGCCAGGCCCGCGAGCTCGCCGGATCGCCGGCCGAGCGCTTCCAGGTCGCGCTCGAGGAGGCCGACATCATCGCGCTCCGCGGCCACGGCGAGAGCGCGCGCGCCGTGCTCCACCAGGCGCTGCGGGACCACGCCGAGGTCAGCCCGCGCGAGCGCGCGCGCTGGGGGTGGTCGATGGCGCTGTCGTACCTGATCGAGGAGCGCTTCGCCGACTCCGCGCTCGCCATCGACGGCGCGCTCGAGGCCATCCACGGCGCCGGCCTCGAGGATCTCGAGGTCATCCTGGTGATGCTGGCGGTGCTGTCGCGGGCCGAGTGCGACGATCTGGGCAGCGCCGAGGTCCTGCTCGAGAAGGTCGAGAAGGCGGCGGCCGGCGGCGCGCTGCGCGAGCACGTCGGCGCGCTCTACGCCGGCGTCGTCGGCCAGGCCGCCGGCGATCTCGCCACCGCCCAGCGCGAGCTCGAGCGCGCCTACGCCTACCTCACCGATCACGGCGATCAGGTCATGGCCTCGATCGCCGGCTACTACCTGGCCCGGGTCTCGATCGCGCTCGGCGACGTCCCGGCGGCGATCGACATGGCCGGGCGCATGAGCCGCATGGCCCAGGCCGCCGAGCTCGACACCCTGGCGGCGCACGGCCGCGCCACCCAGGCCGAGGCGCTCCTGGTCGCCGGCCGCGGCACCGAGGCCCGCGCCCAGGCCGAGGTCGCGCTGTCGAGCACCTGGATCGGCGCTCAGGCCTGGCGCATCGCCAGCGCCACCCTCGCCCGCCTCGCCGTCCTCGACGGCGATCTCGGCCAGGCCCGCCGCCACCTCGAGGCCGCCGAGCGCGGCCCCACCCGCCGCGGCGACGCCCGCGTCGACGACGTGCCCGGCGGGCAGGCCCGCCGCGACGACGACGCGGCTCGCGCGGCGGCTCGCCGCGACGCCGCCCGCGGCGACGAGGTGCCCAGCGGGCAGGCCGCGCTCGAGCTCGCGGCCAGCCGCGCCGGGATCGACCTCGAGCGCGCCGGGCTCGAGCTGCACGGCGGCGACGTCCGGGTCGCGCTCGCCGCCGCCGGCCGCGCCCTCGAGCACTACCGCCGCGCCGGCCGCCTCGGCATGTACGCCCGGGCGCTGGTGGCGCGCGCCGCGGCCCTGGTCGCCGCCGCCGACGACGCCGGCCTGATCGAGGCCGACGCCCTCACCACCGAGGCCGACGGCGTCGCCGCCGCCACCGGCCACGTCCGGGTGCGCGCCCGCTGCGCGCTCCTGCGCGCCGCGATCCGCGTCCGCCGCGGCGATCCTGGCGGCGCTCGTGGCGAGCTCCTGGCCGCCGTCCACGCCGGCGTCGCCGCGCTGGATCACGGCGAGGGCCGCAGCGTGCGCGCCGCGCTCGGCGAGGTCGCGATGAACCCCGGGCAGCGCGCGCTGCTGGCCGCGCTGCGCCTGGCGCCCGGCGCCCGCTACAAGGTCAGCGCCCGCGGCAGCGTGCAGGTCGTCGACGACGCGTCCCTCGAGGCCGCGCGCGCCTCCCACTTCCTGGTGGTGGAGCCGGTGCGCGCCGTGATCACCTGCCACGTCGGCGCCGAGGCCCGCATCGACCGCGGCCGCCCGCTGGCGTGCGAGCTCCTGGCCGCGCTGGTCGACGCCGACGGCGCCGTGGTCTCCGCCGAGCAGCTCTTCGTCGGCGTGTGGGGCGGCCGCGAGTACCACCCCCTCCGCCATCGCAACACCGTCTACGTCGCGGTCAAGCGCCTGCGCCAGACCCTCAAGGCGCTCCTCGGCGACGAGCGCGAGGTCATCGAGACCGCCACCGGCGGCTGGCGCGTCGCCGACGGCGTCGACATCGCCGTGGTGCGCCCGGTCGAGGACTGAGCGCCGCCGCCGGAGGCGACGGGGCGCGCCGAACCCCGACCCCCGACCCCCTTCGACTCTGCGGGGCTCCGCTCCTGACGAACGGCGCCGGCAAGCACCCGACATCGCTCGCGCGGGGCCGCGGCGTGTCGGCCTTCGACACGCCCTCGCTGGCGCTCGGGCGGCTCCTGACGAACGGCGTCGGCAAGCGCCCGACATCCTTCGCGCGACGACCGCGGCGTGTC
>CAADGB010000010.1 GCA_900696455.1 uncultured delta proteobacterium | reverse complement strand
GGCGCCGTCGCGGGTCGCCGGGGTGGCCGCAGGCGCGGTCGCCGCCGGCGGGTCAGCGGGGCCGCGCTCGGTGGCGCGGCTCGAGCAGGCCGCGAGGCTGGCCAGGCACGCCAGGCGCGTCAGGCCAGCCCGGCAGGCGAGGAGACGGACGACGCGCGCCACGCCGCGAAGGTAGCAGGTGGCGGCGGCGGCGCTCGCGCGCGCGCCGCCTCCCGTCGGTCACGGCCGCCCGGTCAGCGCCAGAACGCCCAGCCCTTGCGCCGCGGCGGCGCGCCTGGACCGCCGCCGGGGCTGCCGGCGTCGGTGACGAGCGCGCGCAGGGCGGTCACGACCTCGGCCACCACGGTCGGCAGGTCGGCGGCGGCCAGCGCGCCGCGCAGCCGGTCGACCAGCGGGGCCAGCGCGCGCGCCAGCTCGTGGAGCCCGACGGTGCGGGCGTCCTCGAGCAGCTCGGCCAGGCGCGCCACCGGGAGCTGGGCGGCGGCCGCCGGCACCGCCCCGGTCGCGGCTCGCGCCAGCTCGTCGGCGAGGCCGCGCAGCCGCGCGAGGTACGGCGCCGGGTCGAGGCCGGGGGCGGCGGAGGCGGCGTCGGGCTCGGCCTCCTCGGCCTCGACCGCGCGCGACTCGGCGCGCTTCTTCGCGTCGCGGACCGGCGACGGCGACGGCGACGGCGGCGGCGACGGCGGCGGCCCGCCGCCGAGGCCGGGCGGCCCGAACGCCTGGCCGCGACCGTGGACGGCGCCCGGCGGCGCACCCGCGGGTGCGGACGGCGGCGCGCCCGGCGACGGCGGGGCGCCCCCGGCGGGGCGGATCATGGACGGAGCCCCCGCCGGCATCGCCGAGGCGGACATCGCGTACGACAGCGCCATCGGGGGCGACGTCGCGGCGACCGACGCCATGCCGCCCTCCCATCCGGCCGGGTGCTCGACCGGCTGCGTGATCACCTGCGGGTTGCCGCCGGGGTTGACGACCTGACGATCGACCGCGACGAACGCGGTGAAGCGAGACAGCACGCGGTGACGGAGCGAGACGTCGATGATGCGCTGCTCGAGCGCGGCGCGGTCGGGCGCGCCGGCGGCGTAGCGATCCTCGAGGTCGCGGAGATGCGCTCGCGCCCACGACTGGGCCAGCGCCGCGCCCGGGCGCGCCGAGTCGAGCGTGACCCGCTCCACGTACTCGGTGCCGGCGGGCAGCCGGCCGTGCACCTCGAGCACGGCGCCCGGGCGAGGCCGGCCGCGCCAGCGCGCGCGCACGACCAGCGGCGCGCCGGCGAACACCGCCGGCAGCCGGTGCGGGGCCAGGGTGGACGGGGCGAGCTCCGCGCCGTGGAGCGAGACGTCGACCAGCACCGGGATGGCGACCCGCCGGTGGACCTTGTCCATGACCGCGTCGAGGCGGTCCTCGCTCTCGACCAGCTCGCAGGCCCCGCCGCCGGCGGCGGCCAGGCGACGCAGGAACGCGGCGTTCACGGCCTGGTCGATGCCGAGGGTGAACACGCGCACGCCGCCGAGGCGAGGAGCCAGCCGGCGCAGGATCTCGTCCTCGTTGCCGACCTGACCATCGGTCACCAGCACCAGGACCCGGTCGCGCTCGCCGCCGCCGGCGAGCAGGCCGGCGGCCAGCTCGAGCGGTCGCGCCAGCTCGGTGCCACCGCGGGCGGTGACCCCGGCCAGGAACTCGACGGCGCGGAAGCGGTTGCGATCGCCGCCGCTGGCGAGCTGGGTGCCGAGCTCGCGGGGCGCCTCGATCGAGGTGTCGAAGGCGAGCACCGCGAAGCGGTCGCGCTCGCCGAGGGTGTCGACGATGCGGGCGGCGGCGCGGCGCGCCGCCACCATCTTCCAGCCGTCCATCGAGCCCGAGCGATCGAGCACGAGGACGACGTCGCGGGGGAGGCCGGCGGCGGCGGCGCCCACCGGCGGCACCAGCGTGACGGCGACGGTCGCGCCCTCGCCGTCGTCGTCGGGCGCCCACACCGCGGCGCTGCGCAGCGCGGCGTCGCCCACGATCCAGCGCAGGATGAAGTCGCGGTCGAGGCGCTCGCCGGGGCGGAGCTCGACGCGCCAGCCGGCGCCGTCGGCGACGGCGTGGACCTCGTGCAGGCTCGAGCGCAGGGCGGCGAGCGGCAGGCCGCCGCCGTCGACGGTGACGGCCAGGCTCAGGCGCACCGGGTTGGGGAAGCCGGGCAACCGCACCGGCGGCGAGATCCGGGAGGCGTCGGGCACGCGATCGGTGTCGGCGCTGGTGCCGGTGCCGGCCTGCTCGCCGTCGAGGGCGGCGCCCGGGATGTAGCGGGGCGCGACCACGAGCGGGAAGGCGAACGTGACCTCGCCGTCCTCGACCGGCAGCGGGCCGACGAGGTGCAGCGTGATGACCGCCACGTCGTGCGGCATGAGGTTGCCGACCCGGAGCGTGAACACGCCCGGGCGATCCTCCTCGGCGATGGCGGCCCGCTGGCCGGCGGCGATGGCGCGATCGTAGGTGTCGCGGGCGCGCCCGCGCTCGTCGATGACGCCCTCGACCACGCGGCCGGCGACCTCCATGCGGAAGCGGTGCACGGCGGCGCGATCGGGCAGCGGGAAGATGTACGTGGCCTCGATCGGCGCGCCGGTCGCGTTGAAGAAGGTCTGGCGGAGCTCGGTCGCGACCTCGAGGCCGGTGACCCGGGCCTCCACCGACAGCGCGGTCAGGGGCAGGAGCCCGCGCGGGGTCTCCAGGCAGCCGAGACCGCCGTCGCCGCGAGAGGGGTAGGTGAGCGTGGGCTCGATGGTGACGGGCATGGGCATCATGGTGAGTCCTCCAGGGAACGTGCGGGGGCGGTCTCGCGAACGGGTGATGAGACGAGGTGACGGCGCGCCAGCTCGGCGAGGAGCGGCGCGGCGGCGGCGAGGAGCGCGGCGGCGTCGGCGTCGGTGGCCGGGCGCGCGGCGGAGAAGGCGAGGCGGACGCCGGGGGCGAGGGTGAGCTCGAGGGTGGGCTGGAGGGCCGCGCCGGGTGCGGCGGGAACAGGCGCGGCAGGCGCGGCGGCGGCGGCAGGCGCGGCGGCGGCG
>CAADGB010000009.1 GCA_900696455.1 uncultured delta proteobacterium | reverse complement strand
CCGCCGCCCGCCGCCGCCGCCGCCCGCCGCCCGCCGCGCCGACCACCGCGCCGTCCCCCCGCCGCCCGCCGCCGCCGGTGCCGTCAGCGCGCCGAGGTGACCCGCCGGACGCTGGCGGCGAGCGCGTTGCACGCCGCGGACATCTGCTCGGCGTTCGCCTTCGTCCACAGGCAGTCGACGGAGGCGGTCGCGCCGCCGTCGAGGATGAGGTAGTGGCGGCCGCTCCGGACCGGGCGGTCGGGCATCTCGACCCGGGGCAGCTCGATGTGGATGGCGAGCTGGCCGTCGATCGACACCAGCCGCGCCGGCCTGGCCGACGGGTAGCGCTCGCGAATGCCCTCGCCGTACATCGACACGATGCGCTCGCGCTCGGCGGCCGCGATGGCGCTCGGGTCGAGGCCGAGGCCGAGGGGATCGCTGAACACCACGATCACGTCGAGCCAGACCGCGCCGCCGCGGGGCAGCCCGACGCCGTCGGGGCCCGCGGCGCTGAGCTCGCGCGGGTCGTGACCCTCCGCGAGGACGCCGCGCAGCCGGCGGAGGCCGGGCGGGATCACGAACTCGTAGCGCGCGTCGGCGTGGCCCGCGACCAGCGTCGGCGCCGCGGCGGCGCGGGCGGTCCGCGCGGGCTCGCGGGGCCCGGACGGCCCGGACGGCCCGGCCCCGGCAGGGCCGCCCAGGTCGTCGAGCTCGGCGAACTCCGCCGGTCCCAGCGCCGGCTTCGCCGGCGTCGAGCGCGTCCCGCCACACGCGGCGACCGAGGTCGCGAGGAGGAGCGCCGTCCGCGAGGCGCCTCGGCGCCGTCGGTCCCGGGGGGCGTCCATGGGCCTGCACGCTATCATGGATCTGGCGGATTCCCTGCCGCGGGCCGCGGCCGCGGGGCGGCCCGCGTGCGCCTGCGATCCTGACCGGGCCGTGACAGACTGCAGCGATGACGCGCTTCGGGCTCCTGGTGTTGCTCGCGGCCTGCGCGGCCGGTGAGCGGAGGGGCGGGCAGGTCCCTCTCGACCTCGACCTCGACGTCCCGATCCAGCCGCAGGTCGCGACGCACGACCCGGCCGGGGCGGTCGCCGTGGCGGCCGACCCCGCCGCCGGTGCGGAGGCCTCGGCCGGCGCGCCCGCGGCCCGGGCGGTCGCGAGCGTCCCCGCGGCCCCCGATCCGGACGGTCCGGCCGCGCCGGATCCGGTGTCGATCGCGCGCATGGGCTGGCCGGCGACGACCACCTCGTTCGTGCTCAAGAGCTCGGCGCACGCCTACGCGACGCCCGACCTGGGCTCGGAGCCCCTCGGCAAGATCCTGGTCGGGATGCGGCTGCCGGTGGGCGAGAGCGTGGTCGGCGACCGCCGCTGCAAGGTGTGGCTGGCGGCCGCGCCGAGGGGCTGGATCTGCGGGCGCCACGCGCGGCCGAGCACGCTGCCGCCCGCGGTGGTGGCGCAGCCGGTGCTCCCCGCGGGCCGGCTCCTGCCGCAGGACTACTACGGGATCAAGGAGGGCGCCCCGCGCTACGCCACCGCCGACGACGTGCGCGCCGGGCGGCCGCGGCCCGAGCCGAAGTCCAAGACGTCGTACATGGTCACGAAGGACGAGGTCGTCGACGTCGACGGCGAGCGCTACGTGCGCACGAGCGTCGGCCTGGTCGCGGCCGCGGATCTCTACCCGCACCGGCCCTCGACGTTCGCCGGCATCGACCTGATCCGGACCCCGCCGCCGGCGTGGCCGTTCGCGTGGGTGATCGCGCCCGGGGGCAAGACCGTGACCGCGCGGGCGACCGCCGACAAGAAGGGCGCGGCGGCCGGGACCTTCTCGCATCGCGCGATCGTGCCGGTGCTCGAGGAGTCGGGGGGCTTCGTGCGCGTCGCCGACGGCCAGTGGCTCGAGCGCGCGAGCCTCCGCGTCGCCCGCAAGCAGCCGCGCCCCGCGGTCGCGGACGCCCCCGCCCGGTGGATCGATCTCGACCGCGACGAGCAGGTGATGGTCGCGTACGACGGGGAGACGCCGGTGTTCGCGACCCTGTTCTCGTCGGGCCGCCGCAAGAAGGACACGCCGCCGGCGCTCTACCGGATCCGCTCGAAGTCGGCGCTCACCAAGATGGCCGCCGAGGAGCGCGAGGCGGCCCACTACGAGGTCTCCGAGGTGCCGTGGGCCACCCGCTTCCGCAGCGGCCTCTACTTCCACGCCGCGTACTGGCACGATCAGTTCGGCAACGCGCGCAGCCACGGCTGCGTGAACCTGTCGCCGCTCGACGCCCGCTGGGTCTACGAGTGGACCGAGCCCACCATGCCCGCCGGCTGGAGCGAGCTCGAGGGCGCGGTCGCGGGCTCGATGGTCGTGCGCGTGCACGACGCGAAGCACCCGGACCCGCCGCTGTTCGACTACGACCGCGAGGCGATCGAGCGGGCGCGGATCCGGAAGCAGGAGGCGGCGCTCAAGAAGAAGCGCGAGGAGGCCGAGGCCGCCGCGGCGGCGGAGGCGGAGGCGGCGGCGGCGGCGGGGAGCACGGCGCCGGCCCCCTGAGCGGCGGGCGCGCTCGGCCGCGCAGGGCGCAAGCCATGCACGTCCCGCGGGGGACGCCCCGGGTCGGCTCGTGGTCGGTTCGACGTCGTCGATCGGCTCGCGGTTCGGCCACTGGCGAGGGCGCGCCGCCAGGGCGAATCGGCGGCCCGGCCGGCGTACCATGGGGCAGACATGCGCGATCTCCAGGGATCCATCGAGTACGAGGAGCTCCTCGAGGAGCGCCCGCACAAGCCCGCGCCCGGCAAGGTCACGCTCTCGGGGCGGCTGCGCCGCGACGGTGAGCCCGCCGCGTCGGAGGTCGCGCCCCATCCGCTCGCGATGCCGCTCCAGCGACGCGAGGCGGGCTGGCGCTCGGCCTCGCCGGCCGACGACCCGTTCGCGCTGCACCTGGTCGGCCACGGCGACGGCGCGGCCGACCCGCACGCCGTGGCGGCGGCCGGGACCGCGGGCGGCGGGCAGCCGCTCCCCTACCTCGACCAGATCCAGGCGTCCTTCGGACGCCACGACGTGTCCGGGGTGTCGGCGCACCAGGGCGACCGCGCCGAGCGGGCGACGCGGGCCCTGGGCGCGCAGGCCTACGCCCGCGGCGACGACGTGGTGCTCGGCGCGGGCGGCACCGACCTGCACACCGTGGCCCACGAGGCGGCGCACGTGGTCCAGCAGCGGGGCGGCGTGGCGCTGAAGTCGGGCCTCGGCGAGGTGGGTGATCGCCACGAGCAGCACGCGGACGCGGTCGCCGACCTCGTGGTGCAGGGGCGCTCCGCCGAGGGCCTGCTCGATCTCTACGCGGGCGGCGCCGACGGCGCGGCGGGGGGCGGCGCCGTCCAGGCGCTGCAACTGGCGACCCTGCAGGGCGCCGGCGCGCGGTGGGAGGTCCGGGTCGACCAGGTGGTGCCCGCCGGCGGCCGGCCCCCCACGACCACCGGGGTGATCCTCTACAGCGCGACCGCGGGGGCGACGGTGAGCAGCACCGACGTGGAGACCGGCATCGGCCTGCCGGCGGGCTCGCTGGCGGCGGCGGAGCCGATGCGCTGCTACGACGGCGCGGCGGTGGC
This sequence comes from uncultured delta proteobacterium, assembly GCA_900696455.1. Taxonomy (GTDB): domain Bacteria; phylum Myxococcota_A; class Polyangia; order Haliangiales; family Haliangiaceae; genus UBA2376. Next base: position 3,775 of record CAADGB010000009.1, on the reverse strand, counting down.
GGCGTTCGCGCCGGCCCGGGGACGGGCGGCGGAGGCCGGCGGGGGGGAGCCGGCGGAGACGGCCGGGGCTCGGCCGGCGGCGGCGGCCGGAGGTGCGCCGGCCGGCGCTCCCGAGGGGGCCGCTCGTCCCGCCCGGGAGGGCGGCGGCGGCGACGTGATCGCCCAGGTGCGCGCGTGGATCGCCGAGCGGGATCTGCGCGGCGCCGAGGAGCCGGACGACGCCTGGGCGCCGTTCACGGCCGCGTTCAACACCGAGTTCGCCCCGATCCTCGCGGAGCTCGGCGCCGGTCCCGACGGCTTCACCAGCGAGCAGCTCCAGGGGATGTTCACCGCGCGGCAGCGGGAGCTGCTGCAGCAGTACCTGACCCCGGCGCACACCCTTCCGGAAGGGCTGTTCAACGGCGGCGAGCGCGGCGGGGCGACCGCGCCGCAGCGCATCCTGATGTCGTCGCACATGCTGGTGAACGGCAACTACCAGCACCGCGAGGACGCCGGGCGGAGAGAGCCGGAGGGCGGCCGCGTCCACGCCGGGAGCTGCGGCCACTGGGCGCGCCTCGTGCTGGACTACGCGGGCGCGGCCCCCGACCACGGCGCGGGCCTGCCGAACGTGGGGCCGGACTACGGCTACCTGCGCAACGAGGACGACACGACCGGAGGGGGGCTGGATCGAGGCGCCAACCACGGTCGAGGCACCGCGGGCAGCGCGCCGGCGGGCTACACCGACGAGCCGCCGCCGGCGGGCCTCACCGCCGATCAGCTCGAGGCGTGGGAGCGTCGCAACCGGGATCGCGCAGCCCTGGCGGGGGAGCGGATCCCGCGCGAGCGCCTGGACGACCTGCAGGCCGGTGACTGGCTCTACATCTTCAACGACCAGGGACGCGGGGACCGGACCAGCCGCGGACAGCACAGCGTCATCTTCCTCCGCTGGATCGAGCGGCCGCGCGAGCGGGACGGCTACTACTACGGTCGCGCGCTGACCCAGGACCAGCTCTCGCCGTCCGAGGGTGGCGCGACGCACGAGCTCAACCTCGGCGACCACTACCGCGACACCCGTCCGCGCATCTTCCCGGTGACCCGCGTGACGCGGGTGACCGCGGACACCGGGCCCGCACGGCCCGAGGCCTCCGCGGCGGGGCCGCCGCCCGGGGACTGACGGGCGGGACGGGCGCGCGCCAGGGCGCGACCGCGGGCGGGTCGCGTCGCGGCGGGGGCGTGCCGACCGCCAGCACGGGGCGCTCGCGGGGGCCTCGACCGACGTCGAGCCGTCAGGGCGTCGGGCAGCGCAGGGTGAAGGGGCGCAGCTCGTTGGCGTTCGAGGTGATCGCGCCGCGCAGGGCGCCGGCGTGGAGGTGGAGCGTGGCGCGCCGGGGGAGGGCCGCCAGGGGGAGGTCGACCTGGTGCGTGACCGTGCCGCTCCGGGTGAGGCGGACGAGCTGCGGCGACGTGGGGCGGCGCGGCGGTGGACCCAGGCTGGCGCCGACGAGCCAGTAGTGACCGTCGTGGTGCACGAGCGCGGCCGGGATCGCGACGTCGGCGGCGGGATCGAGCGCGATCGGTGGACCGAGCGGGGTCAGGTCGGGCGCGAGCCGGAGGAGGTGGAGGGCGTGGGTGTCGGGCCGGGCGCTCCAGCCGATGCTGCCGGCGTGCGCGCCACCGCCACCCCGCGGGGGGCTGGCGTCCCGGCCGTGGTCGCCGACCTCGTACGCGATCGCGATCGCGTCGCCGTCCCAGGTCGCCGCCATCGAGCCGAGCTCGCCCTCGACGACGGTGCGCACCGCGCCGGCGCCGCCGTCGGCGTGGACGGTCATCGCGGTCAGCGTGCGCGCGCCGCGGCCCGTCTGCAGGACGACCCAGCCGCCGTCGGGCAGCGCGACGAGCTCGAGCTCGGCGATGCCGTACCGGATCCGCCCCAGGTCCGACGTGGCCGCGAGCCCGCCCGCGGCGTCGACGACCGCGAGCCGCAGCCGGTCGGTCCGCTCGCCGTCGAACCACGCGATGGCGATCCGGCCGTCGGCGCCGGCCGCCGCGCGCACCGGCACGCTCGCCGGGACCGTGGCGCTGAGGGTCGCCGGCGGTCCGAAGCCGGCGCCACGATCGATCCACAGCCGGAGCCTGCCGGGCAGGTACGCGTGCGCCGTCCGGCCACCGGGCGCGACGCCCAGGACGACCGTCACGGTGCGGCTGGCGAGCGCGGTCACCAGGAACGCGTCGTCGGCGCCGGGGAGCGCGTCGGAGGGCGGGTCGGGGAGCGGGTCGGAGCGCGAGGGCTCGCCGGCGGCCGCCCCGGCGCACGCGCGGACGGCCTCGATGCCACGGTCGGCGGCGTGGGGGCCGGCGCCGTGGCGCGGCGACCAGAAGAGCGTCGACGTGTCGCCGCGGGTCACCAGCGCGGCGGCGCCGCCGCTCACGCGCGGCGGCGCGTCCCAGGTCAGCTCGAAACCCTCGGCGCAGGTCAGCGCGGGCGCAGGCGCGCACGGCGGGGCGGGCGGGGTCGCCGCGACCGCCGGCGGATCGAGTGGCGCCAGCGCGCCGTCCCGGGCGCCGCCGCCGCAGGCGACGAGGAGGAGCAGGGCGAGGCGGTGGCCCATGGCACGCCGAGCCTACCGGAGTCCGTCGCCACGTGGTGCGCCTCGCCGACCGAGTCCGGGCCCGGCCGGCGCCGACGCGCGGGCGGCGGGCGCGCGCGGCGCATCGTGTACCATCGCGGGCGCGCATGAAGCAGACCGGTGCCCTGGCGGTGATCCTCGCGCTGGCGCTGGCGCACGGCGGGTGCCGGCGCGCGCCGCCGCCGCGGCTGACCGAGCGGACCTTCGCGCTGGGCAACGGGCTCGAGGTCGAGCTGGTCGCCGGGCCGTGCGGCGACGGCGCCGAGGTCCTGCTCGTGCACGAGGTCGGCGCCGATCACGATCCGCCGGCGCGCTCGGGCCTGACCCGCGTGCTCGCCACGGCCACCGGCCGCGAGGTCGCCACCGACCACCTGCGCCGGCGGCGCGCGGCGAGCGCGGACGGGCTGCCGGCGGTGCTCGACGAGCTGGCGGCGGAGCTGGGCGGTCCCGGGCCCGCGGCCGCCGAGGTCGAGCGCGCCCGCGCCGAGGCGCTCGCGGCGCTGGCGGCGGCGCGCGGCGGGGACGCCACCGCCACCGCGATGGCGTTCGCCGCGGAGTCGGTGCGGCCCTCGCCGGGCGAGGGCTGGCGCGGCGGGATCGCCGGCGAGCTCGAGGCGGTCACCGCGGCCGAGGTCGACGCGTTCGCCCGGGCCCACCTGCAGGCGGCGAGCGCGCGCCTGGTCGTGGTCGGCCGCTTCGACCCGGCCGCGCTCCAGGCCCGGATCGAGGCGGCGTTCGCGGCGCTGCCCGCCGGCGCGGCCGCGCCGTCGCGGCCGTCGGTGCCGGCGACCGTCACCGGGACGCTGGTGATGGGCGACGCGCCGGCGGTGGTCGCGATCGCGGTGCCGGCGCCGGCGCCGACCGCGCCCGCGTTCCCGGCCTTCCTGGTGCACGCCGCACGGGCGACCGGCGCCGGCGGCGACGAGCTGGCGGTCACCTACGATCCGCTGGTCGAGCCGGCGCTCCTGTTCGTCACCGCCGCGGTCGCCCCCGGCGAGCGGCCCGAGGCCGCGGCGACCCGCGTGCGCGCGGCGCTGGCGACGATCCTGGCCCGACCGCTCGCGCCCGCCGATCTGGCGGCGGCGCGCGCCCGCTACCGCGCGCTCCTGGGCGGCGGCGGTCGCGAGCTCGAGGCCTGCCGCGCCGACCGGCCGGGCTTCGCGCTCGGG
>CAADGB010000008.1 GCA_900696455.1 uncultured delta proteobacterium | reverse complement strand
GCCGATCGCGGCCCGGCGGGCGGCGATCGCCCAGGCCCGCGCGCGCCTCGACGCCGCGGTCCGCGCCCTGCCGCTGGCCGCCGGCGGCACCGTCGGCGCCGCGCTCGAGGCCTCGCCCGAGGCGGCGGCCCGCCTCGCCGCCGAGCTCGAGCGCGCCCCGGTGGTGGCCGCCGAGCTCCACACCGACGGCTCGACCCGGGTGACGCTGGCGCTCGGCGTCGAGGCGGTGCGCCAGGCGCTGGTCGGCCCGCGCGTGATCGGCGGCGGCGGTGGTGGCGGCGGCGGTGGTGGCGGTGGCGGTGGTGGCGGTGGCGGTGGTGGCGGTGGCGGTGGCGGTGGCGGCGCTGGCCCCGGCGACGACGGGCCGGCGGTCACCTGGATCATCGACGCCACGGCGGCGCGTCCGGCGCCGGCGGTCGGGCTGGCGCTGTCGGTGGGCGGCGCGCGCTGGGACGGCCCCGTGGTGTGGGTGCGGCGGCGGGCCGACGCCCCGGCCGCCGCGGCGCCGATCGCGGCCCGGGCGGCGGGCCCCGCAACCGGCGGCGTGCTCGTGGTGTCCGGCAGAGCGGCGCCGCCTCCGCCTGGCGCGCTGGTCGTGGTGGTGGTACCCGAGAAGAAGCCATGAGAGCCGCCACCTGGGTCCTCGCGCTCGCGCTCGCCGGCGTCCTCGCCGTGATCGAGACGCCGCGCGCCCGCGCCGAGGTCGTCACCTACGAGACCCGGGGCCGCGCCGACGAGGGCGCCGCCGATCCGCGGACCCAGGCCCTCGACGTCGCCTTCGCGGCCGCGGTCACCGAGGCCGTCGCCGACCTGGCGGGCCCCGCGGCGCGCGTCCGCGCCGCTGAGGTCGATCGCGAGATCATCAAGCGCGCGCGCCGGTACGTGGCGTCGTTCCAGGTCCGCGCCCAGACCACCGACGGCGGCCGGCTCGAGCTCGAGGTCGCGGTGCGGGTCGATCTCGACAAGGTGCGGACGCGCCTGGTCGAGCTGGGCGTGGCGCTGCGATCGCGCGACGTCGACCCGGCGGCGACCGCGCCCCGGGCGCGGACCGCGACCGTGCTCCTGCGCGTGACCGGCGCCGGGCCGCCGGCCGCCAGCTTCGGCGCCGCGGCGTCGACCGACGTGCCCGGGCTCGCCCGCCTGGGCGAGGCGCTGGCCAGCGCCGGCTTCGCCGCGGTCCCGGCGTCGGCGGCCGGGCCGGCGCCGGGGAGTGAGCGCGAGCTGCCGGTCGACGACGCCGGCGCGCGCGCGCTGGCCGGCGACGTCCGCGCCGACGTGGTCGTGATCGTCGGCGTCCAGGTGGGCGAGGTGGGACCGGTGCGCGGCGTGCCACTGCGCGCGGCGCCGGCGACCGCGCGCCTGCGCGTCCTCGACGTCAAGACCGGCGCGGTGCTCGACGACGTCACCGTCGCCTCGGGCGCCTGGGGCACGGACGAGCGGCTGGTGCGGGTGGCGGCGGAGGCCGCGACCGCGGCGGCCGCCAGCGCGGCCTGGGCCCGCCGCGCGCCCGCGCCCGCGCCCGCCGGCCCCGGCGCGATCACCGCCGCCGCGGGAATCACGGTGCGCGTCACCGGCGAGCAGCCGTGGGCCGCCGCCACCGCGATCCGCGCGCGGCTGACCGGCGCCCCCGGGGTGTCGCGGGTGACCTGGGCCGGCGTCGGCGACGGCGAGGTCGCGCTGGCGGTGGTGGGCGCGACCGCGGCCAAGGTCGCGGGGCAGATCAAGACCGCCGACGGCGTCGCTGGCCGCGTCACCGTCGCCGGCGACGTGGTCGAGGTGGCGCTGCCGTGACGGCGCGGCGCGCGGGCGCGGCCGCCGCCCTCGCCCTGGCGACCCTGGCGGTCGCGTGCGCCGGCACCGCCCGCGATCCGTCACGCCCCGACGCCGACGACGCGATCGTCAAGGTGCGCACCCGGTTCAAGGAGGCGAGCCTGTGGGTCGACGGCCGCTTCATCGGGCCCATCGGCGGCCTGCCCGGCGGCTTCGCCCTCGAGCCCGGCAAGCACCGCTTCGAGCTGCGCCACGACGGCTACTTCAGCCACTACCAGGAGCTGGACCTGGCGCCTCGCCAGCGCCTCGAGCTCGACATCGAGCTGGCGCCGGTCCTGCCCTGAGCCCCTTCGGCGCGGCCCCGCCGGGGCGTCGCTCGGGGCGTGCGGGGAGCTGTCCGAGTCCGAGTCCGAGTCGTCCGGGTCCGAGTCCGAGGCCGGGTCCGAGCCCGAGCCCGAACCCGAGCCCGAGCCCGAGCCCGAGCCCGAACCCGAGGCCGGGTCCGGGTCCGGGTCCGAGTCCGGGTCCGGGTCCGGGTCCGAGTCCGAGTCCGGGTCCGAGTCCGGGTCCGAGTCCGGGTCCGAGTCCGAGTCCGGGTCCGAGTCCGAGTCCGAGTCCGAGTCCGAGCCGCTTCGACTCCGCCCCTTCGGGGCTTCGCTCCTGACGAACGGCGCCGGCAAGCGCCCGACATCACTCGCGCGACGGCCGCGGCTTGTCGGCCTTCGACACGCCCTCGCTGACGCTCGGGCGGCTCAGGCCGACCGGAGAGATGCAGCTCGCCGTTCGTTTC
>CAADGB010000007.1 GCA_900696455.1 uncultured delta proteobacterium | reverse complement strand
GGGCGCCGGCGCCGCGCCCGGCACGGGCGTGGGCGGCCCGCCCATGGGGCCGCCCATCGGCGGCGGCGGTCCCGGCGGCGGTCCCATCGGCGGCGGCGGCCCCATCGGCCCGCCCATCGGCGGTCCCATCGGCCCGCCCATCGGCGGCGGCGGCCCCATCGGCCCGCCCATCGGCGGCGGAGGTCCCATCGGCCCGCCCATCGGCCCGCCCATCGGCGGCGGCGGCCCCATCGGCCCGCCCATCGGCCCACCACCGAGCGGCCCCGAGCCCGGCATCCCGTGCATGCCCGGCGGGCCGCCCATGGGGCCGCCCATCGACGGCCCGGACCCCGGCGGGCCGCCCGGCGGTCCCGAGCCTCCGCCGATCGAGCCCGCCACCACGCCGCCGCCGCCGCCACCCATGTACGGCGTGGGCGGGATCCCCGGCTGCTGCGCGCCGCCGAGGACGGTGCCGCAGTTGCGGCAGAAGCGCATGCCCGGCCCGTTGTCGGTGCCGCACGTCGGGCATGCGCCGGGCAACCCGGGCGGCGGGGAGGGAGTCTGACCGGGGTAGCCCATCGGCGCGCCCAGCGGGGTGCCGCACTGCAAGCAGAAGCTCGAGCCCGGCGGACTGTCGTGACCACACTTGGAGCAACGCATCGGGACGCTCCGATCGTAAACGAGCCCCGACCCGCATTGAAGCACGCCCGCACCTTCTTGTTGGCGGGGTTGTGCTAAGACCGCCGCCCTCACCGCGATGACTCGCCTCGTCCCCTGCGTCCTCCTCGTCCTGCTCGTCGGCTGCGCGCCGCCGCCGGCGTCGCGGACCGCGTCGTTCCGGCAGCGGCCCGACGCGGTGGTCGCCGGCGATCTGCACGGCCCGTTCAGCGGCCGCGTCCTCGACGCCGCCAACCGCGCCCCGGTCACCGGCGCCGTGGTCTACGCCACCTGGACCTTCGAGCGCTCGACCCCGCTGCCGGTGGCCGCCGGCTTCCACGAGGCGGTGGCCTCGACCGACGCCACCGGACGCTACCTGGTGCCGGCGCTGCCCCCCAGGGTGGTGCCGGCCGGGGCCCGGGTCACCGACTTCAGCCTCGTCATCTACAAGCGCGGCTTCGTCGCCTACCGCAGCGACCGGCGCTTCACCGACTTCGGCCCGCGCCGCGACTTCGCCCAGCTCGACAACCAGATCATGCTCGAGCGCTGGCGCCCCGATCACTCCCACGCCCGCCACGTCCGCTTCGTCGGCGGCGGCGGCGTGATCAGCGCGGTGACCGAGTGGGAGACCGAGGTCGCCGTCGGCGAGCTCGACCCCGCGCGCCCCGCCGGCCGGCCCGGGCCGCTCCTGCCCGGCGGCGGCGATGGCCCCAACCTGGTGGCCGCCCAGCTCGTCCGCACCGAGGAGATCAAGGCCCGCACCCGCTTCGACGGCGCCTTCGAGACCGGGCCGCTCGGCGACGAGCCCGACACCCGCACCTACTCGTCGCAGCACTTCCGCGCCCTCGGCCGCAACGAGAGCTTCGACGTCGCCGTCCGCCTGTGGCGGGTCGGCCCGGCCGCGGCCATCGACCGCTACGACGAGCTGCGCGGGGGCCTGCCCCGGGTCGAGGAGCGCGACGAGATCGCCTCGCGCTCGCTGCGGGCGATCGAGAACGACATCTTCGGCGTCGCCTTCCTCGACGGCCAGCGCGGCCTGGTCGTGCTCGTCACCTGCGGCCGCAGCCAGTGCGCCACCGTCGAGGACGCGGTCGCCCTCGCCCAGATCGCCCACCGCCGCATCCGCGAGCTGTGGCCGCTCGATCGGCGCGCGATCGGAGGGACGCCATGAGCGACGCGATCACGACCCGGCGCGCGCCGCGCCCGCTGCGCGCGGTCCTGGCCCTGGCCACCAGCGCCGCCTTGCTGGCGCCGGCCCCGGCGGCGGCGTGGGAGACCACGACCCACGCCGGCCTCGCCGAGCAGGCCGCCCTCGCCGCCCGCCTCGACGCCCACCTGCGCGCGCTGGGCTGGAGCGGCGGCCTGTTCGAGCCGCTCACCGTGCCCAAGGCCGACGCGCCCGAGCTGCTGGCCGCCCTCGCGCTGCACAGCCCGGTGCACGGCTACACGCCCGACGCCCGCGGCCGACAGCACGCCCTGGGCTGGCTGATGGCGGGCAGCGCGCTGGCCGACGCCACCCCGGCGTGGGCCGCCAACCACTTCTTCGACCCCGCCACCGGCCACGGCTGGCGGGCGCCGCGCTCGGCCCGCCTGCGGTCGCGCCTGCGCGCCGCCAGCGCGCCCGACCGCGGCGTGCCGGCCGTCGAGTGGGTGACCTCGCGCGACAACCCGCTGGCCCTGAGCGGCTTCCTCGACCAGTACGAGAAGGCGGTGGCCGCGGCCACTCCCGGCGAGCGTGGCCGTCACCTCGCGGGCGCGCTCATCGCCGCCGGCGCCATGCTCCACGCCCTCGGCGATCTCGCCGTGCCGTCGCGGGTCCGCGGCGACGGCGCCGCGCACCACGAGCGCGTCGGCAACGACGAGCTCGATCGCGGCTCGCGCCTCGAGCGGCTGGCCGCGCTGGCCTGGGGACGGCTCGGCGTGCCCGCGGCACCGCGCGTGATCCGCCTGCCGCGGCTGCGCGCGTACTTCACGTCGCTCCCCGCCGGCCCCGCCGGCCCCGCCGGCCCCGCCGCCGGCGAGGCCCCGGCCGATCGCGACGGCGCCGAGCCCGGCCTCGCCGACTGGGCGGCGCGGAGCTGGTTCTCGCCCGGCACCCTGCCCCGCCCCGTCGACGTCGGCGTCACCGCGCGCGACGCCCTGGGCGCCGCCCTCGTCAGCTCGCTGCGCCGCCCGGCGCCGGCGGTGCCCCGCCGCCTCAACCTGATGGCCGCCAGCCAGGAGCGCGGCGCGACCCTGCGCGACGCCGCCGGCGTGTGCCAGGCCCGCTACCGCGTCGACCACGGCCGCCTGTCGTGGTGGCTCGACGACGACTGCCTGCTCGAGCAGGCGGCCGCGATCCTGCCGGTGGCGGCCTCGTACCAGGCCGGGCTGCTCGATCACCTCCTGCGCGGCACCCTGGCCGTGACCGTCGACGGCGGCGGCGCCGCGATCGCGGTCGGCGGCACCGGCCTGGGCGCGGGCACGCTGACGATCCTGGTCGAGGACGCCCGCGGCGTGCGCACCGCGGCCCTCACCGTCGAGGTCACCGGCGGCGCCCGCGGCGCGGCGCTGGGCCGGGCGCCGATCCCGGCCGGCGCCCGCCGCGTCGTCGGCCTGTTCCGCGGCGTCGACGAGGCCGGCGAGCCGGTGGTCGCGGTCGGCGCGATCGTCCCGCCCGCGCCGTGAGCCCGCCGTGAGCCGCAGCCGGCGCAAGCGGGGGCGCGCCCTCGGCGAGGACGGGGACGAGACCGCCGTCGACCGCGTCCTGGCCGCGCTCGAGCGCTGGCCCGACGGCATGCACGATCTCGGCGAGCCGACGATCGACCTGCCCCAGGACTGGCCGCCGGCGGTGATCGACGTCTACCTGGCGATGGGCGGCGCCCGCCTGTTCGGCGACGCCGTGGTGCTGACGCCGCCGGCCGAGCTGCCGCCGCCCGACGAGGACGGCCGGATCGAGTTCGCCACCGTCGACGACGAGCCGCGGTGGTTCGATCGCGCCGGCCGGGTGTGGCGCGAGGATCCCGACAGCGGCGAGCGCGTGCTCGAGGGCACCGCCCTCGATCGCTGGCTCCACGGCGCGGTCGACGCCGCCGCCCTGCTGTTCGACGCCGACGGCGAGTTCGCCGAGGACGCCTTCACCGAGGACGGCGAGCTGACGCTGGCCTGCGCCCTCGCCCGCGCCCGCGCCCAGGTCAAGCGCGACGCCCGGGCCCCGGGGCCGCGCTGGCGGCTGGCCCGGCTCCTCGCCGAGGCCGGCGAGCTGGCGCCGGCGCGGCGCGAGCTCGAGGAGGTCGTGGCGCTGGCCCCGACCCTGGGCTGGGCGTGGCTCGACCTGGCGCGGCTGTCGGAGCGCCTGGGCGAGCTCGCCGGCGCCCTCGACGAGGCGCGGGCCGCCGCCGACGCCGATCCGCAGCACGAGCAGCGCGGCCACTTCCTGGCCGAGGCGGCGCGGCTGGCGGCCGCCGCCGGCGACGAGGCCGCCCGCCACGAGCTGGCGGCCCGGGCCCTGGCCGTCGCCCCCGACCTGGCGCGGGCGCAGACCGCGGGCGCCGAGGATCAGCTCGCCGCCGGCGAGCTCGACGGCGCGGCCCACCTGGCGGCGCTGGCCCGCGCCCTGGCGCCCCGCGACCTCGCGGTCCTCGACCTGGCGCGACGGATCGAGGCGGCGCGCGACGCCGCGCGCAACTGAGCCGCGCGCCCCCGGGCCGCGCGCACCCGAGCCGCGCCGCGGGTCAGGCGCGGAAGATCCCGGCGTCGGCGGCGATGCCGCGGCCGTCGAGCGCGGCCCAGAAGCGCGGGACGGCGCCGGTGGCGGCGAAGCCGCCGTCGTCGCCGGCGCCGCGGTACGTGAACAGGGCCTGGGTGTCGAAGCCGACCTCGCGCACGCCGAGCACCTCGTCGATCGAGACCACGCGCACGGCGCCGTCGGCGAAGCGGGCGACGTGGACCACGACGTCGGCGGCGCCCGCCACCAGCTCGCGGATCGCGGGCTCGCTCGCCGCCGGGGCGCCGAGCTGGGCGAGCGCGACCCAGCGCGCCAGCGCCGCCTGTGGCCCGTCGCCGGTCAGGGCCACCACCGCGCCGTCGACGGCGGCGCCCAGCGCCGTCCCCAGGTCGAGGGCCTCGCCGCCGCGGACGTCGCCGACGACCAGGCGGTCGGGGCGCATGCGCAGCGCGTTGCGGACCAGGAGCGCCAGGTCGACGCCCCCGTTCTTGCCGTCGGCGGGCCGGGTCTCGAGCGCGATCCAGTCGTCGCGATCGATCGACAGCTCGGCGACCTCCTCGACGGTCACGATCCGCTCGCCGTCGGGGACGCCGCCGACCAGGGCCGCGACCACGCTGGCCTTGCCGACCCCGGGCGCCCCGCACACGACGACGTTGCGGCGCGCGACGACGCAGACGCCGAGGAAGTCGGCCATCGCCGTCGACAGCGCGCCCGCCGACACCAGGTCGGTCAGGGTCTTCTTGACCCGCACCGGCTTGCGCAGGCTCAGGCTGGGGCCGTGCACCGCCACCGGCGGGATGACCGCGCACAGGCGCGAGCCGTCGCGCAGGCGGACGTCGACGAACGGGCGGTCCTCGTCGATCGAGGCGCCGGAGGGCGCGACCAGGCGCTGGACCACGCGCTCGAGCACGTCGTCGGACGAGAACGCCTTGCCCGAGCCGCGGAGCTGGCCGTCCTTGCCCACCACGACGCGGTCGCGGCGATCGACGAGGATCTCGTCGATCTTGTCGTCGGCCAGGAGGTCCTCGAGCGGGCCCAGGCCCAGCGCCTCGTTGAGGGTCTCCTTGATGAGGCCGTCCTGGTCGACGTACTTGGGCAGCTCGCCCGACGACTCCAGGGTCTCGACCAGATCGACGATGGCGCGCTCGGCCTTCTGCCACAGATCCTCGTCGCCGAGGCGCTCGACCGGGATGTTGTCGAGGTCGAGCTTGGGCCGCAGGCGCTCGAGGATCTGCGTCTGCAGATCGAGCATCTTGATGACCTTGGGATCGAGCGGCTCGAGGGTGACCCCGCGGCGCAGGGGCGGCGCCACCGGCCGCGGCGCGATCTTGCGGGCGCCGGCGCCCACCAGGCGCGGCCGCGCCGCGGG
>CAADGB010000006.1 GCA_900696455.1 uncultured delta proteobacterium | reverse complement strand
GGGCTCGGGCTCGGGCTCGGGCTCGGGCTCGGGCTCGGGCTCGGGCTCGGGCTCGGGCTCGGGTTCGGGCTCGGGCTCGGGCTCGGGCTCGGGCTCGGGCTCGGGCTCGGGCTCGGGCTCGGACTCGGATCGACCCGCTCACGGGAGCGATGCCCCGACGGGGCGGAGTCGAAGCGCCTCGGGCCTCGGCCTCGCGCTCCCTGCCGGCCGCGTCGTCAGGGACAGCGCCGCCCGTAGCGGCCGAGCTCCTCGTCGAACCGATCGCGCAGCTCCTCCGCCGTGGTCAGCGCGTCCGCGACCGACACCCCGACGAGCACCAGGCCGCGACCCGGCTCCGGCACCAGCACCAGGTCGTGCTCGACGCCGTCGCCGGCCGGGCTCGACACCGAGCACACCGCATGCGACGCGACCCCGGCGATGGTGACGGCGAGGCCGACGTTGTCGCAGGCCACGTCCTGGAGCAGCCCCGGCGCGTCGAGGGCGGCGGTCACGCCGGCGGCGAAGCCGGCCAGCGCCCGATCGAGCGCGGCGCCGCAGCGGTGCCCGACCTCGGTCACCGCCGGCCCGTCGTCGCCGCCGGGCAGGCTGCGCAGCTCGATCACGCCGCGGCCGGGGTCGACCACCTTGCTCCACGGCACCTCGCCTCGCACCAGCGCCCGCACCAGCGGCTCGGTCGCCACCTCCGGCCGCTCGTCGGGCGCGCCCAGCCCGGTCCGCTTGCCCGCGCGCACCGTCGCCTCGTCGGGCTCGCCGTCGGCGACCGGCCCGCCGTCGCCGTCACCGGCGAGCGGTTCCGCGCTGCCGCTGCCGCCGCCGGCTCCCGACGACGAGCGCTTGCATCCGCCGGCGAGCGCGGCGGCGAGCGTGGCGGCGAGCGCGGCGGCGAGGACGGAGACGGCGGCAGAGGCGGCGGCGGGGCGGCTCGTCATGCTGGCGGCGATGATGCAACACCGGCGAAGCGTTCGCGAGGCACCATGGCGAACGTGGCCAGCGCCGGCACGATCATCGCCGCGGTGGCGGCGAAGAACCCGGCCCAGCCCAGGGAGGCGACCAGGGGCGCGATCGCGAAGCCGAGCGCGCGCCCGCCCACCGACGACAGCGCGTTGAGCAGCGCGTACTGGGTGGCGGCGCGCCCCGGCGCGCACTGGCTCATCAGGAAGGCGACGAACGCGCCGGCGGCGAGCGCGGTGCCGAAGGCGTCGACGGCGGCCACCGCCACGAACAGCGGCAGCGGCGCGCCGACGTGCGCCACCAGCGCCCAGCCCAGGTTGGCGGCGGCGGCGACCCCGCCGAAGACGAACAGGGCGCGGCGCGGCCCCAGGCGCGGCGCGACCGCGCCCAGCACGGCGCCGCCGGCGGCGAGCCCGGCGAAGCCCGCGCCCTGGGTGACCCAGCCGACGGTGGCGACGCCGACGCCGACCACGGACACCAGGAAGTAGCCCTGGACGTGGAGCACGAGCTGCTCGCCGAAGCGGTAGAGCGCGACCGCGCACAGGACCGGCGCCGCGCCCGGGCGGGCGAGCAGGTCCCACAGCGAGCCGCCGATGGCGCTGGCCAGGGTCGGCGGCGCGGCGGTCGCGGGCGGCTCCGGCACCAGCGCGACCGCGATCACGCCCACCGCCACCAGCGCCGCCGCCGTCGCGTACACCGCCGGCCACGTCACGTACGCCGCCAGCACCAGGCCGCCGCCGCCCACCACCAGCATCGCCGCGCGGTAGCCGAGGACGTAGGCCGCGGCGCCGGCGGCGCGCTCGTCGGGCGCCAGGGACTCGGCCAGGAAGGCGTCGACGACGATGTCGTGGGTGGCCGAGGCCGCGGCCACCGTCACCGCCAGCGCCGCCACCACCTCGACGTCGCCGCCGACGCCGACCGCGGCCAGCCCGCCGATCGCCAGCACGATCACGCCCTCGAGCGTCACGATCCAGCCCCGGCGCCGCCCCAGCCACGGCGGCGCGAAGCGATCGAGCAGCGGCGCCCACAGCCACTTGAACGTGTACGGCAAGCCGACCGCCGCGAACGCGCTCGCGGTCTCCAGCTCGACCCCGCTCTGCCCCATCCACACCACCAGCAGTTGCCCGGTCAGGTACAGCGGCGCGCCGGCGGCGAAGCCCAGCAGCGCCGCCGCCACCAGCCGCCGGCTCCCCAGCACCGCCCACGCCCCGGCCGGGGCCGCGACGGCGCCGGCGGCCGCTGGCACCGCCGGCGCGGCGGGTGCCACCGCGGGCGGCTCGGATCGACGCGCTCCCACGGGGACGAGGATGCAACGCGCCGACGCGCCCGGATCGTCCCCGGCCGCCGCCTCGCGGGGGCGGGATCGGCGGGCCGGACCGGCGCGCAGGCGGCCACGCCGGCGGGCGGCCCGGCACGTCTCGCACGCCCGCCCCCGATCTCCCGGACCGGCGATCTCGAGACGAGCGACGAGCGCACGCACCTGCCCTTCCGGGAGCACCACGCGCAGGTCCGCGCCGGCGGCGGAGTCGCCCTCGTTGACATTATGCAGCCACGCATTATGCTTGTGCGCATAATGAAGTTCATCGACCGCTCCGAGGAGCTGGCGCGGCTCGTCGCGCTGGGCGCCGACGCCGAGGGCGGGCTGGCGGTGGTGTACGGGCGGCGCCGCATCGGCAAGACCCGGTTGCTGGTCGAGTGGTGTCGGCGCCACGATGGCGTCTACGCCGTGGCCGACCAGTCGGCGGCCGAGGTGCAGCGCCGGTACCTGGCGGAGGCCCTCGCCGTGAGGTTTCCGGGGTTCGCCGACGTGACCTATCGCGACTGGTCCGGGCTCCTGACCCGACTCGGCCGCGAAGCCCGCCACGCCGGATGGCGCGGCCCGATCGTGTTCGACGAGCTACCGTACTGGATCGCGACGTCGCCCGAGTTGCCGTCCGTCCTGCAGCGCTGGCTCGACCACGACGCCCGGGCGGCCGGACTCGCGGTGGCGGTGGCCGGCTCGAGCCAGCGGATGATGCAGGGGCTGGCGCTCGACCACGACGCACCGCTGTACGGCCGCGCGCGCGCTGTTCGAGGTGCGCAGTCTCGAGGTGTCGTACGTCCAGGAGGCGATCGGCGACGTCCCCCCGGCGACCCAGCTCGAGTTCTACGCCGCCTGGGGCGGCGTTCCGCGCTACTGGGAGCTGGCCGCCTCCGAGGGCGGGGACGTCACCGCCGGGCTGACGCGGCTGGTCCTCGATCCGCAAGGACCGCTCCACCGGGAACCAGATCGGCTGCTGCTGGAGGAGCTGCCCGCCGCGATGGAGGTCCGGCCGGTCCTCGACGCGATCGGCGCGGGCGCTCACCGGGTCTCGGAGATCGCCGGACGACTGGGGCGACCCGCCACGTCGATGGCGCGACCGCTCGAGCGCCTGATCGAGCTCGGCCTCGCGGTGCGCGAGGTGCCCTTCGGCGAGCCACCACGCTCGAGCAAGCGGAGCCTGTACCGGATCGCCGATCCGTTCACGCGCATGTGGTTTCGCGTGGTGGCGCCTCACCGCGCCGAGCTCGTGACCGGCTCGGCGCGGAGCCGGGCCGCGCTCCTGGAGCGGCACTGGCCGGGGCTGGTGGCCTCGACCTGGGAGGACCTCTGCCGCCAGCGCTTGCCCCGGATCGTCCACCCTCGGCTGGGAGAGGCCGGCGACTGGAAGCCCGGAGGCCGGTGGTGGCGCGGCGCGGCGCCTGAGTGGGACGTGATCGCGGAGGATGTCGCCGAGCGGCGGCTGCTGCTCGGCGAGGCGAAGCGATCGAGCCGCGACCTGCACGCGGACGCCGCGGCGCTCGCCAGCCGCGCCATGCCGGTGTTGCCGGCGCGCTTCGCGCGGCACCTCGTCACGAGGGCGATCTTCGTCCCCGAGGCGCCGCCGCGGACGCGCGCCGTCGGTGACATCGCCGTGGTCACCGCCCGCGACCTGTTCCGCCGCGGCTGACGCGGCGTCCGGAACCGACGCACACGCGAACGGCCCGCGCGCGTCGCGATCGGGCGCGGCGCGATCCCCGGGCGCGATCCGGACGCGCCGGCGGGCCGGCGGCGGCGGCGGCGCGGCTAGACTCGGCGAGGTGACCCCGTCCGCATCGTCCCCCGAGCTCGAGGCGGCGCTCCTGCGCGAGCTGGCGCGGCGGCACGCGTGGGACAACCGGCTGCGCTTCGGCGGGCGGCTGCGGACGCCGACGTTCGAGCTGGGGGAGGCGAGCGGGCGGCTGGGGGCGTGGCACCGCGGCCGGCGCGCGATCGAGCTGTCGCGGCGGCTGGTGCTGGAGCAGCCGTGGCCGGTGGTGCTCGAGGTCCTGGCCCACGAGATGGCGCACCAGTACGTCGACGAGGTGCTCGGCGTCCTCGACGAGGCGGCGCACGGCGCGACCTTCGCCCGGGTGTGCGCCGAGCGCGGCATCGACGCCCGCGCCAGCGGCGTGCCCCGGGCCGGTGACGGCGCCGCCGCCGCGCCGCGCGCCCTCGAGCGCGTGCGCAAGCTCCTGGCCCTGGCCGCCAGCGCCAACCAGCACGAGGCCGAGCTGGCGATGCGCCGCGCCCACGAGCTGATGCTGCGCCACAACATCGAGGAGGTCGCCGCCCGCGCCGCCGCCGACCTCGAGGTCCGCC
>CAADGB010000005.1 GCA_900696455.1 uncultured delta proteobacterium | reverse complement strand
GAGCCGAGCGCGCCGTCGCCGCCGCTCCGGCCCGGGCCGCCCTGCCCGGCGCTGCCGCCGCCGCCGCCGCCGTTGGCGGCGAGGACGCCGCCGCTCACCACGCTCGGCGACTGCAGGTAGATGGCGCCGCCGGCGCCGCCGCCGTGGGCCGCGCCCCAGTTGCCGAGGCACTGCTCGCCCCGGGCGCCGCCACCGCCGCCGGCGTTGACGCCGCCACCGGCGCCGATGACGATCGACGTGCGGGCGTAGAGCTGGACCGCGCCGCCGCCGGCGCCGACGGGCCCCATCGTGCAGCCGGCCGGGGCCGCTCCCCGCCCGCCGGCCGAGCCGCCCTGGAGCGTGGTCAGCATGGCGTCGCCGTAGAGCGCGCCGCCGGCGCCCCCGGGCGCGGTCGTGTTCGGGGTGCAGCCGGTGTCGCAGAAGGCGTTGCCGCCGCGGCCGCCGCTGGTGGCGAAGCTGCCGCCGCCGCCGCCGCCGTCGGAGTAGAGGCCGCGGTGCGCGCCGTCGCCGCCGACGCCGATCCCGGCCGTGGCGCCGCCTCCGCCGGCCACGCCGAGGCGGGCGCCGGCGTCGATGACGCCGGAGAGCGTCACGCTCTCGGCGATGACGACGAACGGCGCGGCGCCGACCACGCGCAGGGTGACGCCGCTGGCGATCGTGAGGTGGCGGACGCGGAGGATCGCGAGCGTCGGCCCGCTCGGATCCTGGGGTGCGTTCTCGAACGTCACCCCGGCCGGTAGCGGGACATCGAAGCCGGCGCCGGTGCCGAACGTCCGCACGCTCGCGTTCGCCGTCAGCGTCCAGTCGCCGGTGCCGAGGTGCTCGTCGATCGCCCGGACGTGGACGATGTCGTCGATCGCGCCGGCGTCGACGCCGGCGTCGGGCGGCCGGGCGTCGGTGACCCCGGCGTCGGGCGGCCGGGCGTCGGTGACCCCGGCGTCGACGATCGCGGCGTCGGGGCGGGCGTCGGCGATCGCGGCGTCGACGCCGGCGTCGACGATCGCGGCGTCGGGCCGGGCGTCGGTGAGGCCGGCGTCGATCACGCCCGCGTCGATGGCCGCCGCGTCGTCGTCGCCTCCGCCGTCGCCGGGGCGCGCGTCGACCGCGCCGTCGGCCAGGGCGGCGTCGGCCGCGAGCTCCTCGCCGCGGGGCTCGAAGGCGCAGGCGGGCGCCAGGAGCGCCAGGGCCAGGATCGCCGGGGCGACGCGGTACGGCCACATCGGGCCGAGTATCGCCCCGGGAGGCGCTCGTGGCGAGCGTTCGCGGGCGGGTCAGTAGGGGATGTAGGTGGGAGGCGGACTCGAGGCGACGGTGGGCTGGACGCCGCGGTGGCGGATCGTGATCCGTCCGACCGCGCCGCCGCCGCCGCCGCCGTTCTGATCGTTGCCCATGTCCTCGCCCTGGCCGGGACCGGAGGAGCCCGCACCGCCGGCGCCGCCGTCGCCGCCGACGTTGCCGCTGCCGGCGCCGCCGCTGGCCTGGTTGCCGTCGTCGCGCCCGTCCTGGCCGGGCTGGCCGTCGCCGTCGCTGCCGTCGGAGCCACCGCCGCCGCCGCCGCCGTTTGCTCCGAGCTGACCGCTGACGGTGATCGACGGCGCCTGCAGGTCGAGCTGACCGCCCGAGCCGCCGCCGGCCCCGGCGGTCGACACCGTGCCCGAGCAAGCGACGCCGCGGCCGCCGCCGCCGCCGTGCGCGGCGATGACGCCGGCGACGGTGATCGAGCCCGCGGCGTAGATCAGCACGGCGCCGCCGCCGGCGCCGCCGGGCTGGCCGGGGCAGGTGCCGCTGGCCGCCGCCGCGTTGCCGCCTCCCGAGCCGCCGACGAGCTGGGTGAGCCCGGCGTTGTACGCGGCCCCGCCGGCGCCTCCGGCGGTCACGACGTTCGGGAGGCAGCCGAGGTTGCAGGTGGCGTTGCCGCCGCGGGCGCCGCTCGTCCCGTGGCCAGCGCCGCCGCCGCCGCTGTCGGTGCGCGTGCCGGCGTGGCTGCCGTCGCCGCCCTCGCCGCTGCCCGCGCTGGGGCCGCCGCCGCCGGGGCCCGCGACGGTGGTGCCGGTGGCGCTGGCGTCGAGCCTGCCGCTGATCACGACCGCGCCACCGGCGACGATCGCGAACGGTCGGGTACCGACCACGCGCAGCGTCCCGGCGGCGGTGATGGTCAGGTCGTCGACGTGGAGGACGACGATGTCGGCGCCGCCCCCGGTCGGGGTCGCCACCGAGTACGAGGTACCGGCGCCGAGGTTCGGACGCGAGCCGGTGGGCGAGGTGTCGATCGTGACCAGCCCGCTGATGGTCACGTCGCCGGTGCCGGGCACCTCGGCCGCCGGCGGCAGGTAGGCGATGTCGACCAGCGGCGGCGCGTCGGGACTGGCGTCGACGGCGGCGTCGGTGGCCGCGTCGGGGACGGCGGCGTCGGTGGCGGCGTCGGGGGCAGCGGCGTCGGGGACGGCGGCGTCGGGGGCGGCGTCGGGGACGGCGGCGTCGGGGGCGGCGGCGTCGGGGACGGCGGCGTCGCCGTCGTCGTCCGGCGCGTCGGTGGCGGCGTCGGTGGTGGTAGCGTCGGGATCGCCGCCGCGCGGCTCGAAGGCGCAGGCGCCGAGCCAGAGCACGAGCAGGGAGAGGGCGGCTCGCCGCATCGCCGCCATGGTACACCGGCAGCGACGTGAGGATCTGCTTCGTCTGCCTGGGCAACATCTGTCGCTCGCCGACCGCCGAGGGGGTGATGCGCCTCACCCTGGAGCGCGCCGGGCTCGCCGGGCGGGTGACCGTCGACAGCGCCGGCACCGGCGGCTGGCACGTCGGCGAGCTGCCGGACCCGCGGACCCGGGCGGCGGCGCGGGCGCGCGGGATCGAGCTCGCCCACCGCGCTCGCCAGTTCCAGCGCGTGGACTTCGAGCGCTTCGACCTCATCCTGACCATGGACGCCGCCAACCAGCGCGCGGTGCTGGGGCTGGCGCCCGACGCCGCGGCCCGCGCCCGGGTCCGGATGCTCCGCAGCTACGACCCCGACGCGCCCGACGGCGCCGAGGTGCCCGATCCGTACTACGGCGGCGACGACGGCTTCGAGCGCGTCCTCGACATCTGCGAGGCCGCGTGCGCCGGGCTGGTCGCCGTGCTGCACCCGCGGCTGGCCGGTGCCGGATCCGGGTCGTGAGCGCCGTCGTCGAGGCGTCGCTGGTCGCGATCACCGGCGCCGCGGCGCGGCGGCTCGAGCGGGTCCACGGCGGCGACATCAACCAGGCGTTCCGCGCCGAGCTCACCGACGGCCGCACCGTCTTCGTGAAGCACGACCCGGCGCCGCCCGCGGGCCTGTTCGCCGCCGAGGCCCACGGCCTGGCCTGGCTGGCGGCGGCCGGCGCGCTGCGGGTGCCCGCCGTGCTCGGCCACGACGAGCACGCGCTGGTCCTCGAGTGGCTCGCGCCGGGGCCGGCCAGCGCCGACACCGCGGCCGCCCTCGGTCGCGGCCTGGCCGCGCTCCATCGCGCCGGCGCGCCGCGCTTCGGCCTCGACGCGCCGAGCTTCATCGCCACCCTGCCCCAGGACAACGCGCCGGCCGCGACCTGGGACGAGCTGTGGTTCCAGCGCCGGCTGGCGCCGATGGTCGACCGCGCGATCGCGCTGGGCCGCGGGCCCGCCCGCTGGCGGCGCGTGGTGGACGAGCTGGCCGCGCGCGCCGGCGCGCTGGCGCCGGCCGAGCCGCCGGCGCGGCTGCACGGCGACCTGTGGAGCGGCAACGTGCTGGTCAGCGGCGGCGCACCGGCGCTGATCGACCCGGCGGTCTACGGCGGCCCGCGCGAGGTCGACCTGGCGATGCTGGCGCTGTTCGGCGGCCTCGAGCCGCTGACCCTCGCCGCCTACGACGAGGCCTTCCCCCTCGAGCCGGGCTGGGACGAGCGCGTGCCGCTGTGGCAGCTCTACCCGCTGCTCGTCCACGTCGTCCTCTTCGGCGGCGGCTACGCCGGCTCGGTGGAGCGGGCCTTCGTCGCCTGCCTGTGATCGTCGCCACCGCCCGCCCGGTCGCGCGCGGGGCCCGGTCGCGGGCGCGGGGCGGTCCCTGGTACGCTCGGCCATCATGGTGCGCGCCTCCGTCCTCGCCGCTGCGGTCGCCGCGGTCGGCCTGGTCGCCGCCTGCGGCGACAACCTCTCCGGCTTCGAGCCCTGGTACCTCGAGCCGCTCACCGCCGACGAGGGGGTGTGGGTGCGTACGCCCGAGTTCGAGGTGGCGGCCGGCGCCGAGCTCCAGGACTGCTACTTCTTCGAGGTCCCGCCCCAGGCCGCGGACACGCTGTGGGTCGATCGCTTCGCGCTCGCGCTCAACCCGGGCAGCCACCACCTCAACCTGTTCCGGGTCGGCACCGTGGTCGGCCTCGATCCCGCCGCCGGCGAGCCAGTGGAGCTGGGCGGCGTCGCCGGCACCGTCATCCGCGGCGGCCCGTGCTGGAACTCGGCCAACTGGGCGACCTGGCCGCTGGTCGCCAACTCCCAGCAGTCGTCGGTGGAGAGCCCGGTCTACGAGTGGCGCCTGCCCGACGACGTCGCCACCCGCTTCACCGCCGGCGAGCGCCTCATGCTGCAGGTCCACTACGTCAACGCCAGCACCCAGGAGACGCCGTTCCGCGGCCGCGCCGGCGTCAACCTCCACCGCAGCCGCGACGACACGATCGAGATGGGGACGCTGTTCGCGACCCAGCAGAACATCCGCATCTGCCGCTCGACGCCGCCGCCGACCTTCTCCGGGACCTGCTCGATGCCCGACGGCAACCACTGGGTGGCTGCGGTCAACGGTCACTTCCACTCGCGCGGCCGGCGCTTCAGCGTCTACGCCTGGGACGGCCAGTCGACGACGCGGCCCCCCGACGCCGACCGCTTCTACGTCAGCGACGACTGGGCCGAGCCCGAGATGGCGAACGGCCTCGAGCTGCTCCTGCCGCGCGGCGGCGGGATCTGGTGGACGTGCGAGTATCGGTGGCGCGAGCCCGAGCTCGGCTGCGCCGAGGTCGACGCCCGCGATCCGCTGCAGGCCAACGACTGCTGCTACACGTTTGGCCCCATCGTCGAGACCAGCGAGCACTGCAACGTCTTCCTCTACTACTACCCGCGGACCGAGGACATCGCTTGCTTCTGAGCCGACCGGGGCGCGGCGCCGCGCTCCTCGCGGCCGGGGCGGTGGCCGTGGCCTGCGGCGACGACGCCCCGACGAGCTGCCCCATCGGCGACCGCGCGCTGCCGATCGAGGTGGTGGCGGTGCACTGGCCGGCCGACGGCGGCGCCGTGGTCGAGCTGGTCGACGGCGGCGCGGTCGACCTGGTGCGGCCGCTCCAGGGCGGCAAGGTGATCTTCGTCGGCGTGCGCGCCCGCAACGTCGACGGCTGCGCGTTGCAGCTCACCGCCGCGCTCCGCGATCCGGCGACGATGCAGGTGATCGCGCTCGAGCAGCGACCGGCGCGACTGGTCGCCGGCGGCGACGGCTGGGGTCACGTCGCCTCGCCGTTCGACGACCTGGCCAACGTGCCGGCGTGCCCCAACGCCGCCGCCGCCCGCGACGTCGACGGCGCGAGCTGGCGCCTCGAGCTGCGCCTCGAGGAGCCGGGCGGGCGGATGGCCGAGACCAGCCTGACCGTGCGCCCGCGCTGCGGCCTGGCCGAGCAGCTCGACGAGTGCGAGTGCGAGTGCGACAGCGACTACGAGCTCGGCGGCGCGTGCCCGACCGATCCCGAGCCGGGCGACGCCGGGGTGGCGCCGAGGCCCGGGGCGTGAGGCCGGCGCCCGCGGGCCGGGCGCGGCGCGCCGCCGGTCGCCGGGGCGCGCTGGCGGTGGTGCTCGGGCTCGGCCTGGTCAGCGCCGGCTGCCCCGGCGACGACGACTGCGCCGGGTGGGCGACCGTGGCCGAGCTCGACGCGGCGGTGCTGGCGGTGCAGGGCACCAGCGCCGACGACGTGTGGGTGGTGGGCGGCGGCCTCGGCCTGGGTGGACCGCTGGCCGCGCGCTGGGACGGCGCGCGCTGGACCCGCCCGTCGCTCGCCGCCGCCGGCGACGACAGTCTGTGGTGGGTGTGGAGCGCGCCCGACGGCACGACCTGGATGGTGGGGGAGCGCGGCCTGGTGGTGCGCCACCGCGGCGAGGCGGTCACGGTCGATCGGGTGGCCACCGCCGCCACCCTCTACGGGGTGTGGGGCAGCGCCGGCGACGACGTGTGGCTGGTCGGCGGCGTGCCCGGCGGCGGCGCCGACGCCGAGGACGACCTGGTGTTGCGCTGGGACGGCGCCGGGTTCGCCGCGCCGCCCGGCGTCCCGGCCCGCGGCGCGACCCTGTTCAAGGTCTGGGGCAGCGGCGCCGACGACGTCTGGATCTCGGGGGAGGGCGGGACGATGCTGCGCTGGGACGGCGCCGCCTTCGTCGATCACTCGGCCGAGCTGGCGACGCCGGCGCCGGCGCTCACCGTCCACGGCTGCGCCCGCGACGAGGTCTACGCCGTGGCCGGGCAGGGCCTGTACGCCTGGGACGGCGCGCGCTGGGCCCGCCGCGCCGAGCCGGCGCTGGGCAGCGTCGCCAGCGGCGTGACCTGCGGCGAGACCGGCGTCCTCGTCGTCGGCAACGCCGGCCTCAAGCTGCGCTGGGATCGCGCGACCGGGGCGTGGCGCGACGAGCGCGCCGCCGCGCCCACCGGCGTCGATCTCCACGGCGCGTGGCTCGACCCCGCCGGCCGGGCCTGGGTCGTCGG
>CAADGB010000004.1 GCA_900696455.1 uncultured delta proteobacterium | reverse complement strand
GGCGCGGGCACGGCGGCGGGCGCGGCCGCGGGCTCGCCGGCGCCGGCGCGCTCCGGCGCGCGCTCGTCGCCGCACGACGAGGCGCTCCACCCGACGATCACGATCCCGAGCGTCGACGCGAACCGCATGCGCGACCTCCCACGATCCAGCCTGCGGGGCCGCGCGGCGCCGCGCAAGAAATGTCGATCGCGCACGCGGTGGGGAGGTGGACGCAGGCGCGGTGCAGGTAGGTGGCGCCGCGCGTCGAGCGCGCCGCGTCAGCGCGGCGACGCCAGGCGGCCGGTGGCGGCGCGGGCGGCCAGGGCGCGGGCCTGGCGGGCGCGCACCGCCGGCGGCGCGAGCGGGTCGTACTCGCGCGTGGTCAGGCGGCGGCCGAGCAGGGCCTCGATCGCGAGCAGGAGCCACATCCGATCGTGGGCGACGGGATCGTCGAGGTACGCGACCAGCGCGGGCAGGGCGGCGCGGTCGCCGTGGCGGGCGAAGGCGGCGGCGGCGGCGAGGCGGACCGGGGGCGCGCCGCGGGTCAGCCAGGCCAGCCCGACCGGATGATCGAGGTCGCCGTAGGCGCGACCCCAGGCGGCGTCGGGGGCGAGCGCGACGCCCCAGCCGCGGCGGAGCTCGTCGACGGTCCACCGGATCGAGCGATCGAGGTGGCAGAGGTTGCACGCGCCGGGCGCGCCGGCGGCGAGCATCGCCGGATCGCCGGGCGACGAGATGCGGTGCGAGCGGACGAAGGCGCCGACCCCGGTGACCAGGCGCGGGAGGTGGCAGTCGAGGCACGACGCCGCGCCCGGCGGGTGGCGGCCGTGGGCCGCGGCCGCCGTCGGGTCGGCGAGCGCGGCGTGGCAGCGCGTGCACGCGGCCAGGTGCGCGGGCTCGTCGGGCGCGCCGGCCCCGGCGCCCCGGGTGTGCGGATCGTGGCAGTCGGTGCAGGCGATGGCGCCGGCGCAGGCCCCGGCGGCCAGGTCGAGGGCCTCGGTCGAGTTGCGCACCGCCGAGCCGTCGGGGTAGCGCGGCGACGGGGTCGAGTGGCACTGCGCGCACAGCGCGTTGACGAGCGCCGGCGCGTCGCGGCCGCGCCCCGGCGGCGGCAGCGGCGGGGCGTCGGCCCGGCGGCGGACGTGGGGGCCGACCGGCGCGAACGCCAGGGCCTCGCCGTCGGCGTGGCCGCGGCCGCCGAGGTGGCAGCTCTCGCAGCTCACGCCCACGGTCACCAGCGCGTCGACGGGCAGCAGGTTGTCGTCGCGCAGCCGCGCGCGCTCGGCGGCGGCGCGCTCGGTGGTCACCAGCTCGACGTGGGCCTCGGGGCCGTGGCCGATCGTCGGATCGCGCAGGAGCCGGAGCTCGAACGGGTACGTGTTGTGGCACCAGGCGCAGCGGGTCGCCCACGGCGCGGGGTCGGCGGTGAAGGCGTCGAAGGTCGGCTGGCCGGCGGCGTCGTGCTCGGCGCCGAACCAGGCGTCGAAGTACGGCTGCGGGTACCAGCCGGGGCGGGCCAGCCACCAGCCGAACGGCAGGCGGCGCTCGACGCCGTCGGTCTCCTCGCCCCCCTCGCCGACGAGCACGCCCACGTACTCCTGCAGCGCGCGGGCGCCGATCGTGCGGGTGACGCGGTAGCGACGGGTGACGCCGCGGGCGTCGGTCAGCGCCATCACCGGCGCGCCGCGGTCGCGCGCGAAGCGCGCCCGGCCCCCGCCGTAGGCGACGGTGACGCCGCCGAAGTCGCCGGCGACGGCGCCGGGGCGATCGGCCTCCTGGTTCATGACCGCGTGCAGCGAGCCCCGCCAGCGCGCGTGCTGCTCGGCGTGGCACTCGCCGCAGACGGCGGGCCCGACGTAGTCCTCGCGCCGGACGTTGGAGGCGAACGGGCCGGGTGGCTCGGGCGGGGGGAGGGACGCGGCCGGCGTCGCGACGTCCGGCGTCGCGATCGGGCCGCGGGCGGTGATGGCGGGATCGCGCGGCGGCGGCGACGGGCGCGCGGCGTGGACGGCGCCCAGCGCGGCGACGGCCGCCGCCGTCGCGACGACGGCCGCGACCGCGACGACGCCGCAGGCGGAGGCATGGGACGCGAGCCGCATCGGCGGCATCGTACCCTCGCTCGCGGCGGCGGGGCGGGGCGGGGCGCGGCGCGGGGAACGGGACGCGCAGCGGGGCGGGGC
Organism: uncultured delta proteobacterium; assembly: GCA_900696455.1. Lineage (GTDB taxonomy): Bacteria > Myxococcota_A > Polyangia > Haliangiales > Haliangiaceae > UBA2376. The sequence continues at coordinate 1,836 of CAADGB010000004.1, read as the reverse complement.
GGGTCGCGGCGCGGGGGAGCGGGACGCGCGGCGTCGCCTGGGCGTACAGTGCCGCATGGCCACGGCCACTCGCCGCCACGATCTCGTCCTGTTCGGCGCCACCGGCTTCACCGGGCGCCTGGTCGCCGAGCACCTGGCTCGGCACGCCGCCGGCACCGGGCTGGCCTGGGCCCTGGCCGGGCGCCGCCGCGGCCGCCTCGAGGCGGTCCGCGGCGAGCTGGCGGCCATCGACGCCGCCTGCGCCGAGCTGCCCATCGTCGAGGCCGACGCCCTCGACCCGGCGGCGATGGCGCGGGTGGCGGCCGAGACCCGCGTCGTGTGCACGACGGTCGGCCCCTACGCCCGCTACGGCGGACCGCTGGTGGCGGCGTGCGCACGGGCCGGCACCCACTACTGCGACCTGACCGGCGAGGTGCCGTTCATCCGCGCCTCGATCGACGCCAACCACGAGGAGGCGCGGCGCACCGGGGCCCGCATCGTGCACTGCTGCGGCTTCGACTCGATCCCGAGCGACCTCGGGACGCTCTTCCTCCAGCACGAGCTGGTCGCCCGCACCGGCGAGCCAGCGCGGGCGGTGACGGCGCTCTTCGGCGAGAGCAAGGGCAAGCTGTCGGGCGGCACGATCGCCAGCCTGCTGGGCGTGATCGACGCCGCCGCCCGCGATCGCGGGCTGCGCCGGCTGCTCGCCGATCCCCACGGCCTGGATCCGGAGGGCGGGCCGCGCAGCGCCGTGCGCGACGCCCGGGCGCCGGGCTGGGATCGCGCGCTGGGCGTGCCGACCGCGCCGTTCGTGATGGCCGCGATCAACACCCGCGTCGTCCGCCGCAGCCACGCGCTCCTGGGCTACCCGTGGGGGACCGACTTCGTCTACGACGAGCGCATGAGCCTCCCGCGCTCGGCCGGCGGCGTGGCCGCGGCGGTCGCGATCACCGGCGCGATGGTCGGGTTCGTCGCCGCGTCGCAGATCCCGGCGCTGCGGCGCGCGCTCGAGCGGCGGCTGCCGCAGCCGGGCGAGGGGCCGACGGCCGAGGAGCGCGCCCGTGGTCACTACGTGGTGCGGCTCCACGGCGAGGCGGGCGGGCTGCGGCTGGTGGCCACGGTCTCCGACCGGCTCGACCCTGGCTACGCCGGCACCGCGCGCATGCTGGGCGAGGCCGCCCGCTGCCTGGCCGAGGACGAGCTGCCGTCGGCGGGCGGCGTGCTGACGCCGGCGAGCGCGATGGGGCTCACGCTGGTCGAGCGGCTGGTCGCCGCCGGCGTCACGTTCGACGTGGCCGAGGGCTGAGCGCGGGGCAACGGGCCGGGGCGGCGGCCGGGGGCCGACGGCCGACGGCCGACGGCCCTTCGACACGCCCTCGCTGCGCGAGGCCGGCTCCCGACGAACGGCGCCGGCAAGCGCCCGACATCCCTCACGCGACGGCCGCGGCTTGTCGGCCTTCGACACGCCCTCGCTGGCGCTCGGGCGGCTCCTAACGAACGGCGCCGGCAAGCGCCCGCCATCACTCGCGCGACGGCCGCGGCGTGTCGGCCTTCGACACGCCCTCGCTCACGCTCGGGCGGCTCAGGCCGACCGGAGAGATGCAGCTCGCCGTTCGTTTCCCGCAATCTCCGAGCGCGGTCGGTGAAGAGCTCAGGCCGACCGGATAGGCGGGGCTCGCCGTTCGTTTCCCGCAATCTCCGACCGCGGTCGGTGAAGGGCTCAGGCCGACCGGAGAGACTGGCTTGCCGTTCGTTTCCCGCGAGCTCCGACCGCGGTCGGCGAAGGGCTCAGGCGAACGGGGGAATGGCGACGTCCTCGTGGCTTGCTCCGAGACCGAGACCGAGTCCGAGACCGAG
>CAADGB010000003.1 GCA_900696455.1 uncultured delta proteobacterium | reverse complement strand
GGTGCCCACGCGCCGCGGCAGGGCCGGCCCGCCGGCCGCGGTCTCGGCCCAGCGCCCGGCCTCGATCGCCGCGCTCGACGCCGCGGCCAGCACCACCGGGTCGACGACGCCATCGCTGCGGCGGAGGGCGGCGCCGGCGGCGGTCGCCGCGGCGCTGGCGAACGTGGTGGCGCCGCGCGCGCACAGGAGCACCTCGCCGCCGCCCGGCACCCGCGGCGGCGTGGCCGGGGCGCGGGTGACGGCGCGGCGCTGGGCGCGGACGGCGTCGCCGTAGGACGGGCCGCCGCCGTGGACGAGACCGAGCCCGACCACGGCGGCGACCACACCGGCGGCCACCCCCACCGGGAGCCGCACGGACAGGCGCGGCCGCGGGCCGCGGATCGTCACGGCGTCCTCGGCGCGCCCGGCGTCGCCGGCGCGGGGGTGGTCGGCTCGACCCAGCGCAGGAGGTCGGGCAGGCGATCGGTCGCGACCACGTCGGCGAGGGTACCGACCGGGATCCGGACCGCGTAGCGATCCTCGCGCCGCTGATCGAAGAACTCGAAGTCGTGGCGCGAGCGGATGAAGGCGTCGCTGGCGCCCGGGACCGCGGCGGCGCGCGGCCGGCCGACGCCGCGGCCGACGAGGTCGTGGCGCAGCGCGCTGCACAGCTCGTCGCCGCTCCAGCCGCGGGTGACCTCGTCCCACCCCGGCGGGCGCGGCCAGCGCGTCCAGTCGAGCTCGAACGCGACGCGGCGCGTGCCGCCCTTGTGCTCGAGCTTCCACACCTCGATCGCGTCGTAGGGCAGGCTGCCGAACCAGCGCAGGAGCTCGGGCACGGTGAGGCCGGCGTCGACCCCGGTGTCGAGGTACGTGATCGCCACCCGCGACACGTCCTGCTTGTCGTGGAAGCACATCGCCCAGCCCGGGTCGAGGAGGGGCGTGCCGCCGTCGAGCGCCGGGGGCGGGGCCGGGCGGCCGGCGAGGGCGGCGCGCGGACCGGCGTCGGCCCGGGTCCGGGTCACCACCGCGATCGCCCCCAGCACGGCGGCGTCGGCGACCAGCACGATCGCGATCATCCACTGCACCGACGGAAACGCGACGCGCGCGCGCACGCCCCGAGCATAGCGCGTCGTCGCCGCGGTTCCAGCCGGACCTGCGCGTCAGTCGAAGACCGCGCCGACCAGGGTCACCCCGGGCGCGGTGGTGACGACGCAGGTGGTGCCCACGGCCGTCGCACAGGCCGGCGTGCTCCAGCTCGAGAACGTGAACGCGGGGTTGGTCTGGACGGCGGTGATCGTGACCGTCGTGCCCGGGGTCACCGCGAAGGTGCAGTCGCCGGGCGGCGCGGCGCACTCGATCCCGCCGAGGTCGGTGAGGAGGCGGCCGCGGCCGGTGATGACGAAGCGGAGCGTGCCGGCGGGCGCGTCGATCTCGGCGTCGGTCGGCATGCTGGCGTCGGCGGCGTCGGCGTCGGCGTCGGCCGCGGCGGCGTCGATCGGCAGGCTGCCGTCGCCGGCGTCGGCGGCGGCGGCGTCGGTGGCGGCGTCGGGGCGTGCGGCGCACTGGCCGGCGATCGCGGGCGCGGCGCACCAGCCATCGGCGCCGCACACCTGGTCGGCGGCGCAGTCGCCGGCGCCCAGACAGCTCACGACGCAGTCGCGCACGGACGGCTGGTAGCAGGCGGCGCCGGAGAGGGCGACCGCGAGGGCGACCGCGAGGGCGACCGCGGCGAGGCGCGCGCTCAGAACCGCCACGACACCGCCACCTCGCCGCCCGCGCGACGCGGGACGATCGCGAGCGCCGGCCGGGCGCGCTCGCGGCGCCGTCCGTGCCAGGAGAGCGCCGCGCCGCCGGCCACGGCCACGCCCCCGACCCCGAGCGCGACCCGCGCCACGAGGCGCGCGCGGCGGCCACGCTCGTCGACGTCGGCGATGTCCGCCCACGCGCCCCCCCGCGCGTAGAAGTCGCTCACCTCGCGCTCGGCCCGGGCGGCGTCGAGCGCGAAGTAGGCGCCGGTGGCGAGCAGCGCCGCGCCGACGCCGGCGGTGACGACGCCGGCGGTGCGGGCGCCGCGGCCGACGCGACCGTCGGCCGGTGCCGGGGGCGCGGACGTCGCGGCCGGTGGGACGACCCGCGGTGGCGCGGCCGCGCCGGGATCGTCGGGGTGGGCGGCGCCGCCGGGATCGCGCGCCGGGTCGGGCTGAGCGGATCCCGGGGCCGCGGCGTCGCGGGCGCACACCTCGGCCGCCGCCAGGTTCTGCTCGGCCGTGGTCCGGTACGGCGAGTCGGGGACCAGGCGCAGGTAGTCGCGATAGGCCTCGACGGCGCGCGCGCAGTCGCCGCCCAGGCGGTAGGCCTGGGCCAGGTTGTAGAGGAGGCCGGGGCTGGGCAGGAGGCGATAGGCCTCGCGGTAGCCCTCGATCGCCGCCGCGAAGTCGCCGGCGTCGAACGCCCGCTTGGCCTCGGCGGCCCGGGCCGCGGCGGCGTCGCGGGGCGGTGGCTCCGGCTGTCCGGACGCCGGACCGGCGAGCGCGACCAGCACCGCTACCCCGATCGCGAACCGCCCGGTCGCCGACATGAGCCCTGGAGACATGATCGGAGGGTCAGAAGGGATCGATGGTCGCGTTCGGATCGACCGGGTGCGTGGCCGGCCGCTCGCTCGTGGCCGGGCGGCCGCGCGACGCCCGCCGCAGCGCGACGTCGAGCACGGTGGTGGCTTGCACGTCGATCGTGCGCTCGTAGGTCCGGTAGCCGGAGGCCTCGACCCGGACCTCGTGACGACCCGGAGCCAGGGTGTGGCGAACGCGCTTGCCGGACGGCAGGCGGCGGCCGTCGACGAACACGGCGGCCCCCGGCGGCGTCGTGCGGACCTCGAGCACCAGCTCGCTGGCCCGCACGGGGGCCGTCGTCGACGGCGCTGCGGCCGTCGCGGCGGCGCTCGTGCCCGCCGGCGCCGCGCCGCCGGTCGCGTCGGCCGGGTCGGCGCCCGCG
>CAADGB010000002.1 GCA_900696455.1 uncultured delta proteobacterium | reverse complement strand
GACCCCGCCCGCGGCCGACCGCCCGGCCGCCGGCGGCCGCCGCGCCGCCGACGAGCCCGGCGCCCGCTTCCAGGAGCGCGCGCCGGCGCGCCGCGGCGGCATCCAGTTCGCGGCGGCGGACGACGATCCCGACGACGACGAGGGGCTCGCCGCGTTCATGCACCCCGACGACGTGCCGGCCCGCCCCGCGCCTGGCGCCGGTGCTGGCGCCGGCGGTGGCGGCGCGGACGACGACGACGGCGCCGACGGCGCCGACGGCGCCGTGTAGCGCGCGCCCGCGATCGTCGCAGCTCGCGCGGCCGCGCCTCGGCCGCGCCGCCACCTCCCCCCGCGCTCAGGCCTCGCCGGTCGGCGGCGCGACGAGATCGTGACGGGCCGCGAACAGCGCGGCGGCGGCCCGCGTCGACACGCCGGTCTTCTCGTAGATGTGCTCGATGTGATGCTTCACGGTCCGCGTCGCGATGCCGAGCTCGCGCGCGATCTCCTTGCTCTGCAACCCGCGGGCGACCAGGCCCAGCACCTCGGCCTCGCGCTCGGTGAGCCCCGCCGGCAGCGACGGGCGCACCCGGCCGTGTCCGGCGGCGGCCAGCACCGCCGCGACCGCGTCGCGACCCAGCCGGCCGGCGGCGGCCTCGGCGGCGAGCTCGACGGCGGCGTCGGCGCGCGGCCCGCGGTGGGCGCGGCGCTCGCACATCGCGGCGAAGGCGTCGGCGGCGGCCAGCACCCGCGCCGGCCGCGACAGGTCGGCGGCGCGGGCCCCACGGTGATAGCCGCCGCCGTCGAGGCGCTCGTGGTGCGCGCCGGCGATCGCGGCCAGGGGCGCGGTCGCGGCGGCGCGCGCGAGGATGCGCTCGGTGTGATACGCGTGCAGCCGCACCTGCTCCCACGCCGCCGCCCCCAGCGGCCCCGGGTGATCCCAGACCGTGTTGGCGACGCTGACCGCGCCCAGATCGTGGAGGAGCGCGGCCAGGTGCAGGCGCTCGAGCTCCTCGGCGGGGGCGCCCAGCGCGCGCGCCGCGGCCACCGCGAGCCGCGCCACCTCCGGCGCGTGGCCGACGGTGGCCGGGGTCTTGAGGTCGGCGAAGCGCGCGAACGCCAGCGCCGTGGCCGCGAGCTGCCCGGGCTCGATCCCGCGGCGCGGCGCCGGCTCCTCGGCCAGCGCGGCCTCGAACGCCGCCGGGGCCTCGAGGAGCCGCCACAGCGCGCCGGCGTCGGCGGTCGCCAGGTCGCAGATCGCCGGCGCGAGCTGGCCGCCGCGGCGGCGCCGCAGCTCGGCCACGGTGCCGTCGCGCCCGATCTGGCGGTGGAGCGCCTCGATCACCTGGGCGGCGTGGACCAGCCGCGCCGCCGGCGCGATCTGCTCGCCGCGCAGCCGGGCGGGGCCGCCGCGGCCGTCGTGACGCTCGTACATCTGCGCCAGGGCCTCGCGGCTGGCCGGGGCGAGCCCCAGATCGGCGGCGAAGGCCTCGGCCTGCGCGCACTGGGCGGCGATGAGGCGGCGGCCGGCGCCCGGACGCACCAGCGCCGCCGCCACCGCCCGCGCTCGCCGCCCCGGCGACGCGCCGCGGGCCAGCCGGCCCAGCGCCCGCCCGGCGACCGCCGTCGGCCGCGCGTCGTCGACGCCCTCGAAGGTCCGGATCAGATCGTGATCGTCGCCGACCAGGGCCGCGGCCTCGTGCGACCACGCGGTGCAGCCGAGGTGGCGGAGGAGCCCGGCGTAGTAGACCGCCGCCAGCTCGCCGCCGCCCAGCCCGAGCCGCGCGCCGAGGTGGGTCGCGACCCGGCAGGTGCGCAGCGAGGTCTCGAGCGGCAGGCCGGCGCCCAGATCGGTCGCCAGCGACAGCGCGCCGAGCAGCTCGGCCAGGGGCAGCATGGGCGCGATGATCGCACGGGCGCCGGTCGCGGCGCCGGTCGCGGCGTCGGTCGCGGCGTCGCCGGCGCCGGAAGACTCGGCTCGCACTCGATCGCCTCCGCCGCGCCGCGGCCTCTCAGGTCCCGCCCCACAGCCCGAGCCCGACCGCGACGCCGTAGAGCTCGGCGCCGCCGAGGTCGCGGTAGGTGAGGACCAGGAACGGCCCGCCGCCGGCGACGACCTCGGTCCAGTAGCGGCGATCGCGGCCGAGGCGGACGCCGACCGCCGCGCTCGCCTCGTCGGCCACGGCCCGCACGTCGTCCGCATACCGGACACCTCCCAGGCGCCAGGCCAGCCCGGCGCGGGCCAGCGCCCGGGTCGGCCCCAGCGGCAGCTCGACGGCGAGCTCGAGCGGCGCCCGGGTCGCGCCCAGGCCGCGCACGCCGCCGACCCCGATCCCGCCGCTCACCGCCACCAGCGCCCCGCCGCGGCCGCGCAGGGCGAGGCCGAGCAGGTGGGCGTCGGCCTCGAGGTGGCCGCCGTCGAGCCGGCCGCCGCGCAGGTCGAGGCCGCCGTGGTAGCCGGCGCCGAGCGCGCCGCGGCCGCGACCGGCGCGCAGCCGCAGCCCGGCGGTGACCCCGACGTCGCCGGGCCCGCCGTCCCCCGGCAGCTCGCCGCGCAGGTCGAGCTCGACCGCCAGCGCCTGGCCGCGCCGATCGCCGCGCAGCCGCCCCGGCGCAGGCGTGGAGTCCAGCGGCTGCGCCGGGCCGCCGGCGCGGGCGTCGATCCAGCCGACGATCTCGGCGGCGACGCGCTCGCCGGCGCCGTCGGGCTCGCGCAGCGGGTCGTGGTAGAGGCCGTCGTGCAGGCGGAGCGTGCGATCGGCGGCGCCGGCGCGCGCGACCAGCTCGCGGCTGCCCGCGGGCGCGGTCAGGGTGTCGGCGGTGCCGTGGACGACCAGCAGCGGCGCGCGCAGCCGCGCCGGCGCCGCCCACACCCGCGCCGCGCCGTCGGTGGCCGCGCGCGCGGTGACCGCCGGCCCCGTGCCCGGATCGATCAGCGGGTCGCGGCCGAGCTCGGCCACCACCTCGGGCCGGCGCGAGAACGCGCCGTGCGCGGGCGCCACCAGCGGCAGGCCGGGCGCGATCGCCGCCGCCACGCCGATCACCGCCGCCTGCACCGGCGGGGCGTCGAAGGCGAGCGCCGGCGCCACCAGCACCAGGCCGGCCAGGTCGGGCCCGCGCTCGATGGCGTGGAGGCACGCGATGAGGCCGCCCATGCTGTGGCCGTAGAGGAAGAGCGGCAGCCCCGGCTCCTGCGCTCGCACCAGCTCGAGGAAGGCGCGCAGATCCGCCAGCGGCCGGTCGATGCCGTCGAGCGTGATGCGGCGGCCCGCCGAGCGCCCGTGGCCGCGCATGTCGAACGCCCACACCGCGTGCCCGGCGCGGACCAGCCGCTGCGCCAGCTCGGCGTAGCGCGCCGAGTGATCGGCGAGGCCGTGGTGGATCACGACGACCGCGCGCGGCGCGACGTCGCGCGGCCGCCAGCGCTGGGCGTAGAGCTCGAGCCCGTCGCCGGTGAAGGTCAGCTCGGCGTGATCGACGTCGGCGGGGACGGTGGCCCGGGCCGGCGGACCCAGGCGCAGGCCGGGATCGGGGCGCGCGCAGCCGGCGACGGTGGCGAGGACGGCGGCGAGG
>CAADGB010000001.1 GCA_900696455.1 uncultured delta proteobacterium | reverse complement strand
GAATCGATGCTCGGTAGGCCGAAGCGTGAGGCCGAGCCCGACGAGGCGTCCTTCGTCGTCGTACTCGATGTCCCTCCAAGCCTTCAGCGATTCGCGAACGGTCTCGAGCGCCAATCGACTCGACGTCTCGATCTCCTCCAGCGTAATCGGCTCGCCGCGCATCAACAGGGTCATGATCGTTCGCACCAGTCCGGGCACTTCGTCGCGAGCCGCCGACTCGGCGTGCGCAAACAGGCCACTGAGGTCCACGGTGCTCTTCCTCTCATCGGTCACTCGTTCACCTCGTGCGCCGGGTAGCCCGAGTCCGTGATCGCGGCGGCGATGCGCGTCGAGTCAATCTCGGAGGGCCGGTAGCGAACGCGAGCGCGTGCGGGGCTCATCGTGACCTGCACATCGACGACGCCGGGGACCGACCGAGCCGCGGTGCGCACGGTGATGGGGCACGTCGCGCAGTGCATCCCTTCGACCACGAACTCGACGACTTGCTCGCTCGTCGCTGACGACGACGCTACTGGCGGGGCTGCGGCCGTTCCCGCCGACGTGCTCCCCGGAGGAGCATCGCGCCGCTCGCAGGCGACCCACGAGAGGAGCGCCACAGCTCCAACCACCACGAGCGCGACGTGCCTCACCTCGCGCTCTCCTCGAGGATCCGAGACAGGCGCCGCAGACGGATAAACGAGACCGCGCGGCTCACGGCAGCGATCGCCACGGCGACGACCGCCAGGACCGAGACGGCCCCGAGGGCATCGGAGGAGCACACGCCGCCGCACGCGAAGGCGGGCGTGGGCCAGAGGAACGCGACGACGATCGCCGTCGCGACGGGGAGGAGCCGCGTCACGGCTGCACACGCGCGGGGTACCCCGCGTCCGTGACAGCCTGCGCCAGCCGCGCCGGGGTCACGCGGGCGGGGTCGTAGGTGACCCGTGCGGTCTTGCTCTCCGTGGTCACGACGGCGTCACTCACTCCATCGAGCCTTCGAAGCACGGTGCGCACGGTGATCGGACAGGTGGCGCAGTGCATGCCGTCGACGTGCAAGACGACGCTGGCGGTCGCGGGCGCCTGTGCGGCCGCAGGGAACGCGGAGAGTGTCACGAAGGCGGGAATGGCGAAGAGGACCGCCAGCATCATCAATCCGGAGATGGTCAGTTTCTTCATTGGGATTTCCGCTCCTAGGCGGCGCAGCAGGAGAGCTTCGCCACGTCTTTGTCGAAGGTTTGCGCCGCGAGCTTGATGGCCTCGGCACCTGTGAGATACGGGTGAAACGCGCGGGCGAGTTCGCTCACCGGGATGCCATGCCGAATCGCAAGGGCGGGCTCCATGATGAGGTCACCCGCTTCCGGCGCGAGGATCACCGCGCCCAGGAGCCGATCCGTGCCCCGCTCGCGGATCAACTTCACGAACCCACGTGTGTCGCGCGCCGCCAACGCCCGCGGGACGTACGACATCGGCAGCTTCGCGACATCCACAGCGATGCCACGCTCGCGCGCCTGCTTCTCGGTGAGGCCTACGGTTGCAAGCTGAGGATCCGTGAACACGACGGCCGGCAGCGCGCGGTAGTCGCGAGGTTGCTTGGAGGTGCCGAGGGCGTTCTCCGCAGCCAGGCGTCCTTCGTACGCGGCGGTGTAGACGAAGGCCGGCTCGCCGATGACGTCGCCGGCCGCGAAGACCCCGGGAGCAGACGTTTCGAGGGTCTCGTCGACCTGAACGGTGCCGTCCTCGCGCAGCTGTACCCCGATCTGAGCGAGGCCGAGGTCGTCCGTGTTTGCGCGACGCCCGGTTGCCACGAGGATCTGTTCGGCTGCGATGCGCAGTCGCCGGCCGTCCTGCTCGACCTCGAGCACGCGTTCGGTGTTTTCCCGAGATGCTCGGAGCGTACGTGCGCCAGTCAGGATGCGAACCCCCTCGCTGGAGAGGAGCCGCTCGAGCTCCTCCGTCACGTCGTCGTCTTCGGTCGGCAGCACATGCGCGCTGCGTTGAACGACGGTCACGTGCGTGCCGAGGCGCGCGAACGCCTGCGCTAGCTCCAGAGCCACGAAGCGTCCGCCGAGGACGACCATCGAACGTGGCAGAGTCTCGAGCGCGAGCGCGTCGGTACTCGTGAGGAAGCCTGCCTCGGCGAGGCCAGGGATGTCGGCTACGTTGGGCCGCATACCTGTCGCGATGACGAATCGCCGCGCGGAGAGCTCCGCGCCACCGACCGAGACGACGCCCGGCCGGTCGAATCGAGCGTGCCCCTCGACGAACGACACGCCCTTCGCCGCGGAGAGGACATTCGCGTACTTCGCCTGGCGAAGCTCCTCGACCAGGCTCTGCTTCTCTCTCATGAGCACACCGAAGTCGGTGACCCGGGCTTCGGAGGCGGTGCCGGCAAACCGTGGGTGATTCGCACGGTGCACGCCCTCGGCGGCGCGGATGAGGGTCTTGGACGGAACGCAGCCAATGTTCACGCACGTGCCGCCAAGCGTTCCTCGCTCGACGACGGCCACCTTGGCGCCCAGCTCCGATGCACGAAGGG